>NZ_CAUFJQ010000172.1 GCF_959025735.1 uncultured Streptococcus sp. | reverse complement strand
TCTTAGGGAAGGATTATCCCTTATATATTTACTTTCAACCATCCAAATTGGAAAATGGGAACATTCTCTTGACGGTGAAGGATTTTTCAGTCGGAACCTTTCAAATTCCTCAAAAAATGGTTTTGCGACTTTTAAGCAAAAATAAAAATATCCCAGATTTTATCCAGATTTCTCCAAAGGAGTCTACCATTACCATTGTACTACCAAAAATTGACAATGATTTTGGAATTTACGTCAAGGCCAATACCATTGATCTCTATAATGACAAGATCGTTTTTGATTTGTATCAGAAGAAGTAGGGCGAAAGAGGCTATTCAAATTGAATTCACAATCATCTTAAAAAATTTCCTTAGGTTCAATAATTCCGAGTGCTAGAAACAATAGTGTTTCTAGCACTTTTCTCATGACGGAAAGTTTCTAAGATGACTTTATCCTCAATCTAACTAGAACTGAAAGCTTTATTTTGTTTCTATTCAAAAAATTCAGAATATTACAGAAAATTCTTGACATTGCTTTTTCCCTATGCTAAAATACTAAACAAGACATTGAACAAAGGAGAAAGTCAAACATGAAAACAGCTAAGTTTATTCAATTTGCTTTGTTGTTGAGGTATAAGGGCTAGTGCAGAAGCATTAGTCCTGTTTGGCTTACCAAGCGGGCAAAAACATCTCGCTTGGTTAACCGAGTGAGATGTTTTTCTTTATATCCACTACATAGAAATGAGGAGACCCTATGCGTAAAGTTGAATTTTTAGATACCAGCCTTCGGGATGGCGAACAGACTCCAGGAGTTAATTTCTCTATCAAAGAAAAGATTGCCATTGCTAAACAATTGGAAAAGTGGGGCATTTCTGCTATTGAAGCAGGTTTTCCTGCAGCTAGTCCTGATTCCTTCACAGCTGTTCAAGAGATTGCCAAGGTCTTGACCAAGACAGCCGTGACAGGTTTGGCCCGTTCTGTCAAATCAGATATTGATGCTTGTTATGAAGCCTTGAAGGATGCTAAGTATCCACAAATTCACGTCTTTATCGCAACCAGTCCGATTCACCGGGAGTTTAAACTCAACAAGACCAAGGAAGAAATTCTTGAAGCGATCAAAGAGCACGTTTCTTACGCTCGCTCAAAATTTGAAATTGTTGAATTCTCGCCAGAAGATGCGACCCGGACGGAATTGGATTTCCTCTTGCAAGTCGTACAGACTGCAGTCGATGCAGGGGCCAGCTATATCAACATTCCTGATACAGTCGGTTTCACGACACCAGCGGAGTACGGTGCCATTTTCAAATACTTGATTGACCATGTCAAGACAGATCGCGAGATTATCTATTCTCCTCATTGCCATGATGACCTAGGTATGGCGGTGGCCAATAGCCTCGCTGCTGTTAAAAATGGTGCCCGTCGTGTCGAAGGAACCATTAATGGCATCGGGGAGCGGGCCGGAAATGCGGCACTTGAAGAAGTAGCAGTTGCTCTCAATATTCGCGAAGACTATTTCCAAGTGGAGAGTCCGATTGTCCTTAATGAAACCATCAACACTTCTGAGTTGGTCTCTCGTTACTCTGGTATTCCAATTCCTAAAAACAAGGCGGTTGTTGGTGGCAATGCCTTCTCACACGAGTCTGGGATTCACCAAGATGGGGTCCTTAAAAATCCTCTTACCTATGAAATCATCACACCTGAGTTGGTGGGTGTTAAGAGCAATAGTCTCCCTCTTGGAAAATTGTCTGGTCGCCATGCCTTTGTCGAAAAACTGCATGAGTTGGGACTGGATTTCACAGAAGAAGACATCAAGCCATTGTTTGCTAAGTTCAAATCTCTGGCAGACAAGAAACACGAGATCACAGATGCCGATATCCGCGCCCTTGTTGCCGGTACAACAGTGGAAAATCCAGAAGGATTCCAATTTAATGATCTCCGCTTAACTACCAATGCAGACGAAACGATTACAGCAGCGGTTAGCCTCCGCAATGAAGAAGGGGAAGTGCTTGAGTTCCTTGCCAATGGTCAAGGGTCGGTTGAAGCCATCTTTAATGCGATTGATAAATTCTTCAACCAAACTGTTCGCTTGACCTCATACAATATCGATGCAGTGACAGATGGGATTGATGCCCAAGCCCGTGTCTTGGTATCCGTGGAAAATGTCGATACAGATACGATTTTCAATGCCTCTGGTTTGGACTTTGACGTATTGAAAGCCTCTGCCATCGCTTATATCAATGCCAACACGCTGGTTCAAAAAGAGAATGCGGGTGAGATGGGACGAGCTGTCTCCTACCGTGATCTTCCGCAAGCCTAAGAGGAAATGAACATGACAAAGAAAATTGTAACACTTGCAGGAGATGGGATTGGCCCTGAGATCATGGCAGCTGGACTAGAGGTCCTCGCAGCCGTCGCTCCCAAAATTGGCTTTGATTATAGTCTAGAAGACAAACCTTTTGGGGGTGCTGGAATTGATGCCGCTGGCCACCCACTTCCCCAAGATACTCTAAAAGCAGCTAAAGGAGCG
>NZ_CAUFJQ010000171.1 GCF_959025735.1 uncultured Streptococcus sp. | reverse complement strand
TTCAAACCTTACAAGAATTGAAAAAAGAAATCGAATCCAATGCCCCATCAGATTCAAATTCACTGGATCTCAATAAAGCAAAAGATCTTGCAGAAAAAGCCCAGCAACAGAATTGGTTGAAAAGGGGAGAGTAGCTAGTCAAGTTGTCTAATTTTTCGAGATTAGAAAAGAAAGAGGGGAATAGTGAAAATAAGTAAAAAAATATGCTGGCGTATTATAGGGGGACTTATAGGGATTGGACTATTGGTAACTATAAGTTTTTATACCTATCAAGGATATTTAACTAAGAAATATTCAGGTTTCCTATATTACACTGGAAAAGCGAAAATTGACTCTTACCAATTTATTGCAGATGGCCAAGGTGTTGTTGTTCATTGGGAACCTTTTAACTCTGAGGAAAAGGAGTTGCGTAAATATAATAAGCAATTATTTACAGGCTGGGCTACTCCCGTATCTCAACACTATGTTCTTAGAGAGAATATGAAATTACCAAATCATCCTTCTAAAATTCATAAAAGTGTCAGAAAAGATGCTTATTGGACATTGTCCATGTATAAAGTAGAGGGAAATCGTTTGAAAGAAGAACCTGAGATTGATTTACTTTCTACGGTTGATCAGTACAAAAAAGGCTATATTTCAAATGATCTTGGACCTGTCTTTTCGTATAAAAGGAAAGATTATTTAACGCTTTATGTGAGACCATTAGAAGAATGGAAAACTGAAAAGAAAGTATTTTTAAATCTTCAAACCAGAAACATTGAAGAAGTAAAGGCACTTGAAACGATAACTGATCAGTTACCAACATCAGAAATAAGTGTTAAAGATTTTAAAAAACTTGGCATTAAAAAAGCAACGAGAGATATCAATCTATTTACAATTAATAAAAATAACTTGAGTAATACACCAATCAGCAAAGATAGAAAAGCAATGCCTATTCTAGAAAAAAGAAATTCAAATATCATTGTTTTGAATAATATGAATACGATTGATTTTGGTCCGCGGCTTGTTTCGGTATATCCATTATTTTATCCTAAAGGATATAGCCCAGACGAGTATCTGTATATTCCAAAAGCCCTTTCTGTAGATGGACAGGAACATGATACTAAAAATAAACAAGAATTTAATCAGTACTATGATGTCGAAAAGGCTAAGCAATTGTATCATTTGAATGATTAAGATATTGTATCTGACAAGTTTATGTGAAGGAGTAGAGACAAATCAATGACAGCAACATTATTTTGGTTTATTTTGGGAATCTTGACCCTTGTTTTCTTGATCATGCTGCTCATCTTTTATACCTTGTATCGTCGTGAAATAAAAGTGAAAACAGAATCAATCGCAAAAGTTATGGGAGAAGTAGTTGCTTTTGATTCCAAAAATCAACTGCTTATTTCTCTGCCTGTGGTAGAGTATCAAGTCGAGGGTGAAAGATACCAGAAGAACTTTACCTACGCTTATTTCAGAGAGACTTCTTCTAAGTCAAGACAAACCAATGTTTTCGATAGAACCTATGTTCTTGGAGCCGGCAAAAATCTGGATTTGCGAATGATATTCCCAATCGGGTCTCCCATGACAGTCTTTTATAATCCAGTCGACCCACAGATTGGTTTTGTCGAACGATATGCCGGCTTAGTCGGTTTCTATAAAATCGGAATGATTCTAACGGTTGGAATTTATCTTGGGTTAGTATGCATTCTAGCTTTGTTAGATTGAATTGTTCGGACCCATCTTAAATAAAAAGCACATTCATATATATTTGGTTGAATGAGAGGATTTTCAATGATCAAAAGAGGTCAATGTTTTAATATCAGTTTGAATGGGAAAAGGCCACTATGGGGCTACTTTTTGTTGGTGACAGATCATGGGGAAGAATTCATTATCAAACGTAATAGTAAAATCCCTTTCGACAGATACAGAAAGGTGTATCAGACCAGCTATTCGTTTAAAGATCAAATTTTTTCAAAGAAAGCACCAGCAAATATTTCTTCTTTGATTGGTGTTCCACTAGGTTTATTATTAGCAAGGACATTTAGAAAGATCCTTCCAATGGATCTTTTCTTTGGGAAAGCAAATCTTGATTTGAATGTTAGATAAGGGGCGATAAATGTCTTTTTGTTTCTATTTGCAGTTATGATCACTTTATGGCTGGTCGCTATTGCTAGATATGTGCAGTTGAAACGGTTTGTTAAGAAAAATGAAGCAGAACTAGTATTTGTTGGTCAGATAAAACCAGTAGAGTATCTTCAAAAAACAGCAAATGGAATCGAGGTGTGGTGAATGCGAAAAATAAGAAAACGTCAATTGTTTGCCCTGGTTTGTTTAAGCATGATAGTCCTGTTTTTAGCATATTTTGTTCAAATGCGCTTGTTTTTGGGATTGATTTTATATTTGTTGGTCGTTCTCTTTTATAGAGGCCTTGAATTCACAGAGCCTCGGGAAATTGAGTTTGATTTTAAGGAAGATCCTAAAGATTAAAGATTATTCCCCAACCTTAATGATTTCCTACCACCCCATAACAGCAGAAATGCTGTTTTTTTGATATAATGGACCTATGTTATCGAAAAGTAAA
>NZ_CAUFJQ010000170.1 GCF_959025735.1 uncultured Streptococcus sp. | reverse complement strand
GAACAGAACTGTTCTAGCCTCTTTTTTATACTGCAAACAGGTAGAGACTTGCTGGGCACTCTTTATTTCGGTATAATAGAAGGTATGAAAGTTTTACTGTATTTAGAAGGAAAATCCGTATTACAAAAATCAGGAATTGGTCGAGCCTTGCAGCATCAAATGCATGCGCTTGATTTGGCTGGGATTCCGTATACGACAGATATTTTAGGAGATTATGATGTGGTGCATATCAATACCTATGGCCCACGGAGTTTCCTTTTGCTCCATGCAGCAAAGCGTCGTGGAAAGAAAGTCATCATGCATGGCCATTCAACCCGTGAGGATTTTGAAAATTCCTTTATCGGGTCTAACTTTTTTGCGCCCTTGTTTGGAAAGTATTTGGCTCACATGTACCAAAAGGCAGACTATGTGATCACGCCATCTGAGTATTCCAAACACCTGATTCAGTCTTATGGGGTGACTACACCGATTATCGCGGTTTCCAATGGAATTGATTTGGAAAAATACAAGAAGGATCCGAAAAAAGAAGAAGTCTTTCGCAAGCATTTTAATATCCAAGAAGGTCAAAAGGTTGTCATCTGTGCAGGGCTTTATTTTAAACGCAAAGGAATTGAAGATTTCGTAGAAGTGGCCCGTCGCATGCCGGATGTGCGTTTTATTTGGTTAGGTTCTATCAACAAATGGATCATTCCGCGTAAGATTCGTCGTATCGTGGAAAAGGATCATCCGAGTAATGTGGAATTCCCTGGCTACTTCAAGGGAGCGGTCTTCCAAGGGGCTATGACAGGTTCAGATGCTTTCTTCTTCCCATCTTATGAGGAAACAGAAGGAATCGTTGTTTTGGAAGCCTTGGCCAGTCATCAGCACACGGTCTTGCGGGATATTCCAGTATACAATGGCTGGATTGACGAGACGTCTTCTGAATTGTGCCATAATGTAGACGAATTTGTGGATTCCTTGAACAAGGTCTTGAACGGACAAGTAGACAAGCGGGAGGCTGGTTACAAGGTCGCCGAAAGTCGTTCGATCGACTTAGTGGCTTATCAATTGGTCGAAGCCTATCAAACAGTTTTGGAGATGTAAGATGCGTGTAGGATTATTTACAGATACCTATTTCCCGCAAGTTTCGGGAGTGGCGACCAGCATTCGGACGCTCAAAACAGAATTAGAAAAATTGGGTCACACGGTCTTTATCTTTACGACAACGGATAAAGATGTCAACCGCTATGAAGATTGGCAGATCATTCGGATTCCAAGTGTGCCTTTCTTCGCCTTTAAGGACCGCCGCGTTGCTTATCGTGGCTTCTCAAAGGCGCTTGCCATTGCCAAGCAATACCAGCTGGATATTATCCATACCCAGACTGAGTTTTCACTGGGCCTTTTGGGAGTGTGGATTGGACGAGAGTTGAGGATTCCTGTTATTCATACCTACCATACTCAGTATGAGGACTATGTCCGCTATATTGCAAGAGGTATGGTCATTCGCCCAAGTATGGTCAAATACATTGTGAGAAGTTATATGAATGATCTGGATGGAGTGATCTGTCCTAGTGAGATCGTTTATGACTTGCTCCAAAAGTACAAGGTCAAGGCAGAAAAACGCATTATTCCGACAGGGATTGATTTGGCCAAGTTTGACCGACCGGAAATCACTCCGACAGAGACAGCAGCTCTTCGTGAAAAATATGAAGTCGCAGAAGATGAAACGCTTTTATTGAGTCTGTCGCGGGTTTCTTATGAAAAGAATATTCAGGCTGTTATTGCGGCCCTTCCTGATGTCCTCAAGGTCAATCCAAAAGTTAAGTTGATCGTCGCTGGAGATGGTCCTTATTTGGATGATTTGAAAAAACAAGCGGCGAAACTGGGGATTTCAGATGCGGTTGTCTTTACAGGGATGATCCCACCAAATGAGACAGCTCTTTACTATAAGGCGGCTGACTTCTTTATTTCAGCTTCAACGAGTGAGACGCAAGGGTTGACTTATTTAGAGAGTATTGCGAGTGGTACCCCGATCATCGCTCATGGCAATCCTTATCTCGATCATGTGATTGATGACCCTATGTTTGGAAAGCTCTTTTATGAAGAGAGTGATCTGGCCCAAGCGATTCTTGAAGCGATTGAGGAGATGCCCGCAATCGATGAGACCAAGTGGGCAGAAAAGATTGATGATATTTCTGCAGCAACCTTTGGCCGTCGGGTCTACGAATTTTACTTGGATAAAATCATCTCTAAAGACTTTTCAAATGATTTGAATCCTGAGCAAAGTCGGGTTAAGCGGATGTCTAAGACCATTGTGAAAATCCCGACCAAGGTGATTGCTCTTCCGGTCAATGGATCTGTGAAGATGATGAAGGCTTCGGTCAAACAAGTGAAGAAAATCCGTAAAATCACGCATTTCTTTGATTGAAAATGAAACTTTTTCTTGCAAAATTTTTCAATCGTGCTATAATAACTGACAGAGACATATCAAATCTAGGAAATCTGATAGAGAGCGCGTGGGGCTGGAAATCGCGTAGAGGATAGGTTTGGGACTACTCGTGATTCTTTTATGCAAACATAAAACGGTGGCCACGTTAG
>NZ_CAUFJQ010000169.1 GCF_959025735.1 uncultured Streptococcus sp. | reverse complement strand
TTAGCAGATAAAGAAACCATTCTAAACATGATGGCAGAGTTCGAAGAGACCCAGTCGGCCCACGACGGCGGCTTTTGGGATGCTGAGAACTTTGATTATGAGGAGTGGCTAGAAACTAACCTTAATAAAGAAATGGGAATAAACTTGCCTGAAAATCGCGTTCCATCAATTCAGTTCGTATTGTTTGATGAATCAGGTCATGCTTTAGGTTTTTTAAATTTACGGTTGAGACTAAATGAGGGATTGCTGAATTATGCTGGTCATATCGGTTATTCCATCCGTCCTTCTGAAAGGGGAAAAGGTTATGCCAAGGAAGCTCTCCGTCAAGGTCTGCGAGTTGCTAAGGAAAAGAACATCCATCGTGCTCTGGTGACATGTAGCACGGAAAATCCGGCCAGTCGAGCGGTTATCTTAGCTAATGGCGGCCAATTTGAAGATGTTCGAAATGGAACGGAGCGTTATTGGATAGAAGTGGAGTAGAAGGATGACATGGAATACACCTAAACCAGGCGAATGGAAGAGTGAGGAACTGAGTCAAGGGCGCATCATTGATTACAAGGCTTTTAACTTTGTCGATGGCGAAGGGGTGCGCAATTCGCTTTATGTTTCAGGTTGCATGTTTCACTGTGAGGGCTGTTACAATGTAGCGACCTGGTCTTTCAATGCAGGCATTCCTTATACACCAGAGTTGGAAGAACAGATTATGGCAGATCTTGCCCAACCTTATGTCCAGGGCTTGACCCTACTTGGGGGGGAACCCTTTCTTAACACCGGCATCCTTCTGCCCTTGATCAAGCGCGTGAGAAAAGAGTTGCCCGACAAAGATATTTGGTCTTGGACTGGCTACACTTGGGAAGAAATGATGCTAGAGACACCAGACAAACTAGAGCTTCTCTCACTGATTGATATTCTGATCGATGGTCGCTATGATAAGAGTAAACGCAACCTCATGTTGCAGTTCCGAGGGTCTTCTAACCAACGGATCATTGATGTTCAAAAATCCCTCAAAGAAGGAAAAGTCGTCATCTGGGACAAGCTCAATGATGGCAAAGAAAGTTTTGAGCAGGTCAAACGGGATGATCTTTTGTAGGATCTTCAAAAAAAAACGGGTTTTTCACCCGGTTCAGATTGAAGACAAAGTCATCTTAGAAACTTTCCTTAGGTGAGTACGGACGTCAGCGAACTTCGAAGAAGTTCCATGACTTAGTTTTGAACCTAAAGTTTCAAAACTCCCGAGTGCTAGAAACAATATTGTTTCTAGCACTTTTCTCACGGCGGAAAGTTTCAGTAGATGAATGAATGAGCCTAAAAAGTATCTCATTTTAATTTGTTAGGCATTCATTAACTTGTTTGATGTAAAAAACAGTTTGTCTACATTCTCAAACCGGGTTTTTCGCCCGGTTTTTTAGATTCTCTGCATAAGTATACAAGGGATTTCGTTCATTTCAGAAAACGCTTACTTTTCAAATGTCCATAATGGACAAAAAAGTGATAATTAATGCATTTTTTGCTAAAAATATGTTACAATAAATATGATTAGGACTAATTGGAGGTATTTATGTCACAAAGGAGACGAAGTCGTCGTTCAGAGCATAAGTGGGGGCAATTGCGAATCATTAATTCCGTATTGCTTATTTTTTTGCTTATGACTGCAAGTTGGGCGACCTATACCATGTTGGCCAATAACATCTTGGCTTTTCGCTATGTCAATGTTCTCGTGATTGCACTACTAGCTCTTCTCTTGCTCTTGTCAGCTTGGTTTGTGATCAAAAATCAGGCCAAAAAGACAACTTTGGTCCTGCTTCTTGTCGGCTTATTGGCTAGTTCAGGAGTGTTGTTTGCTAGTCAACAGCTGCTGAATCTGACTAGTAATGTCAATGGCCACTCTAACTATACAGAGTTTGAGATGGCTGTCTATGTCAAGAAAGACAGTGACATCAAAGATATCAAAGAAATCAAGGAAGTGGTGGCACCAAAGGGCAACAATAACGAAGCCAATCTCACTGCCCTCTTGGATAACATCAAAAAGACCAAGGGTCAGGAAATTTCTGTAGTGGATGCACCGACTTATCTAGATGCCTATAAGAGCCTGCAAGAGGGGAATGCTTCTGCTATGGTCCTCAACAGTACCTTTGAGGATACTATTGCCGCAGAAGATGCGGACTATGCCAAGAAGTTGAAGAAAATCTATTCCTACAAGATCCGAAAAGAAGTGGCAGCGACGAGCAAGGTGTCTGCCAATGCGGATGTCTTTAACATCTATGTCAGCGGGATCGATACCTATGGGCCGGTAACCTCGGTTTCTCGTTCAGATGTCAATATCATCATGACGGTCAATCGGAAGACCAAGCAAGTCCTATTGACAACGACACCACGGGATGCCTATGTACCGATTGCAGATGGTGGTAACAACCAAAATGATAAGTTGACCCACGCGGGGATCTACGGAGTGGATGCTTCGATCCATACCCTTGAGAATCTCTATGATATCAAGCTCAACTACTACGTTCGTCTCAATTTCACCTCCTTCCTCAAGTTGATTGACCTTCTAGGGGGAATCGATGTGGAAAATGACCAAGAATTCACGAGCCTTC
>NZ_CAUFJQ010000168.1 GCF_959025735.1 uncultured Streptococcus sp. | reverse complement strand
GGGGGCAACGTTACGCCGAAATTGAACTAGGACCCGAAGGATATCTGAGCATGATCCGCTAGTTTCGAAATGGTCAAATCTTGAGAGAAGTGATTTATGATGATCGTGGCTTTGTTTCCAGTGTTCTTCAATTTCAAGATGGGCAGGCAAGTTATCGTGCCTATATGGATTCAGAAGGGATATGGCAGTTGTGCCATTTTCTTGATGGACGTGGAATTGTCTGCAATCCGGATATGAAGCATCGCTTTAAAAAAGACTACTATCTTAATTTGGAAGAGGTTATTTGGGAGTTCTTTGATCGCTATCTTGAAGAACAGGCCCAAAGCTCGGATTGTTTTGTAGTGGCTTCTGAACGAAGGATGAACCGAGATGTTTTTGAGCATCTTCCTCAGGAGAGCAAAAAGGTTTTAACCTGGTTTAAAGAGAGGAATCAATCAGATTCAATAGAAGATTACGAACCCTATTTAAAAGCAACCCAATTAGTGGTTAGTGATCATCAGAAGTTTGTGGATCAGGTTTGTGAATATTTCCCAGATCAGGCGTCAAAAGTTCGACATATGGCGCCCTATGATACGCGACTTTCTCTAGGGATGAGTCAACGTGTAAAAGAATCAAAAATCTTTTATCAGATCGATTTAGACCAGTTGGATATGGATGCCATTTATCAAGTATTGGCATTTGTAGCTAAATACCCTAGAACGAAGGTGTTGTTTGGTTGTTTCAATGCCCAGCATGCTGACTTTGAAAGTTTGAAAAAAGGAGTAGAAGACCTCATTTCAAGGTCCTTTCGACTAGATGATTTTGTATCTATTAAAGAAAGTCAGGGAGCTGAAAACAAGCTAGTAGAAAATCAAGAAATGGAGTATCGTTTTGACTTTGTAAACCTTCTTGATGAAACAACTTTGATGAGGGAATTGGAGTACACACGTCTGATTGTCGATCTGAGTCCGGAGCCTCATCGATACACCCAGCTTGCTGGTATCAGCGCAGGGATCCCTCAGATAAATATTGTAGCTTCTGATTATGTTAGTCACTTAGAGAATGGTTATATTTTAGAACAATTAGCAGACTTTGAGGAAGCCGCATACTATTATCTAGGTCAATTAAAACATTGGAATCAAGCTTTAATTGCTGCAATTGATAAGATCAGAGAAAATACAGGGGATCGCTTTGTCGCAAAATGGGAAAATGACTTGAAGGAGAAATAAAATGTCTAAAGTGACTATTTTGCAAATTGGACGTGACAATTGGATGAACCAGTTAGAGCTTCCCCAAAATATAAGATGGATCTACCTGCGTGCCGGGCGAGTAAGTGATATTAAGGCACGAATGAAGCAGGGAAAAGTAAAAAGTCTTGATGCAGTTTTAGTAGATGATCCGCTTGCCTTGTGGCTGTTATCGGATTTACGTGATTATTTGGCCCCCTATACTGTTTTCTATGATGAAACTATCAAAATTGTCGATCCGCGTGTAAAACAATTTACAAAAGAGGTGTGTGCAGTACCAGCTGACTTCTCTCGTCCTCAGGAACTCCTTCGGATCTTACCGAAGGCGCTATTTTCAGGTCAGTACGGTGATAAACTGTTTCCTTTCCAAATTCAGGTACAACCACGATTTAAAGGGAAGGTAACCTATAATGGTCATGAGAATATGTGCCTTGAAGGGGACTATGGTTCTTCTTTTAAACCCCTATTAAATTGGTCTTATAATATACGAGTCGATAAAGATAGACCTGTCGAATTGTGGTTGGAGTTTGAAAAAGAAGAGACTTGTCAGTGTCAGCTGGTTTTAAGAGTGATCCCAGAAGGTGCTGTTACCGATATTGCAAAGACGGTCATTGTCAGTGAAGAAGAGATGCGTGAAGGCGCGATTGTCCTAGACCAAGAGATGACCTATATGATATCTGCAACTCTTGAAGCCAAGGGGCAAGGGCGTCTCATAGTTGGGAATTTTCATCAACGTTGGACACGATTCCAATTTGGGAAGTACCTATTAGGAGGAGGCATCTTACATGATCGTCACCGTCAAGAATTGAATTACTTCTTTCATCCAGGAGATTTCAAGCCACCCTTATCCGTGTATTTTGCAGGTTTTCGCCCGGCAGAAGGTTTCGAGGGGTATTGGATGATGCGTTCGATGGGGACTCCCTTTCTTCTATTTTCAGATCCCCGATTACTAGGTGGGGCATTTTATATGGGGAGTGATGAGTTAGAACAAGGTGTACGAGATACCATTCAGCACTATTTAGATTATTTGGGATTTGATCAGGACCAACTGATTTTTTCTGGAATGTCAATGGGGACTTATCCTTCTTTGTATTATGGTGCAGATTTTGAGCCGCATGCCATTATTGTTGCAAAACCTCTTACAAATATAGGAACGATTGGAAATAGAGCACGGTTGTTAGCGCCGGAAGTCTTTCCAACAGGAATTGATGTCCTTCATATGCAGACAGGTGGTTTAGAGAATGCTGAGGTTCAGGAACTGGATAACCGTTTTTGGGATAAGTTTAAGCAGGCAGATTTTAGCAATACAACCTTTGGCCTTTCTTATATGAAGGATGAAGATATGGATCCAACTGCCTATGACGATTTG
>NZ_CAUFJQ010000167.1 GCF_959025735.1 uncultured Streptococcus sp. | reverse complement strand
TGAACACGGGCTGCGGATTGTGTCAAAAAGATGAATCCTCCTAGAATCTTTTGGATTCTTCGTCGTATTCCCTATTTTGACTGTATCCGCTACGCCCTTTGTATCTTATACTACCCTTCGATATAGTCTTTGAGTTCTTGTCCTTTTAGGCCGGCATTGAGAGCGATGAGGAGTTTGATGCGCGCTTTGGGCGCATTTAATTCTTTGATGAAAAAGACACCTGCTTGATGGAGTTGGACGCCTCCTCCTTCATATGCGTAGACGGGTTCAGCGATCCCGTTGAAGCAACGGGATACTAAAGCGATTGGAAGACCTGCATCCATGAATTCTTGGAGTTTATGTGCCGTTTCTTTAGGGATGTTTCCAGCTCCAAAGGCTTCGATAATGAGGCCATCGAGCTTTGAAAGATCCAGCATGTCCAGCAGATCGGTTTTCATCCCTGCATAGGTAGCAATGATCGGAACGAAACCATCGATGGTATCGAGATCAAAGCGCACCCTTGGCTCGGCTGTTTTAAAGAAGAGGATTTCCTTTTTCATGACCAACCCCAGTGGGCCGTGGGTTGGTGTCTGAAAGGTGCTGACATTGGTGGTGTGGGTTTTGGTGACGTACTTAGCCGCATGAATTTCATCGTTCATGACGACTAAGACCCCTTTATCACGTGCTTTTGGATCTGCAGCTACTCGAAGGGCTGTCAGAAAATTGTAGACGCCATCGCTTCCGAGCTCGTTGGAGCTTCGCATAGCTCCTGTAATGACCACAGCGATCTCTGGTAACTCCATGGTATCCAAGAAATAGGCCGTTTCTTCCAGCGTATCTGTCCCGTGGGTAATAACGATGCCGTCGTAGTTGTGAGCTTCCTCTTTGATTTTTTGATATAGAGCTAACATGTGACGGGGTGTCATTTGAGGGCTGGGAAGGTTGAAGAAGTCCTCCGAGGTGACTGCAATCCCTTCAATTGGTGAAGTAACTTGGGTCATGGGATTGACTTCATTGGTAATCACTGCCCCAGAGTCATCTGCCGCCATCGAAATGGTCCCTCCGGTATGTAGTGCTAAAATTTTCTTAAACATGTGAAGCTCCTTGGAATATATGATATAATTTATTTTATCATAAAAAGAAAGAAACAGTAGACATGGAAATAAAAGCAGTCTTTTTTGATATCGATGGAACCTTGGTCAATGATAGTCGAGCGGTCCTCAAATCAACAGAAAAAGCTATTCAGTCTTTAAAGGAAGAAGGGATCTATGTAGGCCTTGCGACAGGGCGGGGACCGGCCTTTGTCAAACCGTTTATGGAACGCTATGGCTTTGATTTTGCCGTGACCTATAATGGTCAGTATATTTTGACCAAGGACCGCGTGCTATTTACCAGTCCAATCGATAAAAAGAGTCTGCACCAACTAATTGACTATGCTCGAGAACACCGCAAGGAAATTGCTCTCGGTACCAAGGATGGGGTATTTGGTTCTCGGATCATGAGTTTTGGGATGAGTCCTATTTCAACCTGGTCCAGTCGCTTTGTGCCCCGCAAAATGGCCCGTACAGTCAGTCGAGGATTTAACAAAGTGGTCAGCAAGGTCGTCCCACAAGATCAGGACACCCTCTATGCACTAGCGCAAGAACCAATCTACCAAGTGTTGATCTTATCGAGTCCAGAAGAGACTGCAAAAATAGAAAAAGAGTTTCCGGATCTGAAATTCACACGGTCTAGTCCTTTTGCAGCAGACGTCCTCAACCCAGGCATTTCCAAGTTAGAAGGGATCCGCATCGTTGGTCAGGAATTTGGCTTTGACATCGATGAAGTGATGGCTTTTGGGGATTCGGATAATGACTTAGAGATGCTGTCAGGTGTTGGCTTGTCTATTGCGATGGGAAATGGGACGACCAGTGTCAAGGCAATTGCCAAGCATACCACGACTAGTAATGGCAAGGATGGCATTCAAAAGGCCCTGCAACACTTTGGTATTCTTTCAGAGAAAGAGCTCTTTCTTTCTAAGGATGATCACTTCAATAAGGTCAAAACCTTCCATGGTGTGATGGATGGGGAAACCCAGGAGAAACCAGTTGTTTGGCAGCCTCAAGACGCCCTTTATCGAACCATGTTCAAGCAAGAGGAGTTGGTAGAATTTGTCCGAGCAGCTAGCACAAGTGAGGAAGAATTCGATCGCTCGCTAGCAGCTCTTCACGAAGCCTTGGATAAGGCTGCAGATAAGGTTCGTAGCAAGCATCCAGCTGAGATCTCCATGGTAGGGCAGGTTGATGCCTTGATTGATACCCTCTATTTGACTTATGGTAGCTTTGTACTAATGGGGGTCGATCCTGAAGAGGTCTTTGAGATTGTTCACCGGGCTAATATGGGCAAGATTTTCCCAGATGGAAAGGCGCACTTTGATCCAGTAACCCACAAAATTCTGAAGCCAGATGATTGGGAAGAAAAATACGCCCCAGAACCAGCCATCAAAAAAGAACTCGATCGCCAGCTCAAGGCCTACGAAAAACATGCAAAACAAAAAGAAGCAAAAAAAGACAACTAAAAAGAGAGTGGGACAGAAATCGGTAATTCGTTAGAATTCGATTTTGTCGTCCCACCTCCGCACAGTTGAGTAGGGCTGTAAAAGCTGATGAAATCAGCG
>NZ_CAUFJQ010000166.1 GCF_959025735.1 uncultured Streptococcus sp. | reverse complement strand
CTGGAGTCTTTGTAGGACTGGGATTGACCCTCAATCCAGAACTAGCAGGTCTTGCTATGGCCCTTAGTTCTTTGTCTGTTTTGACTAGCTCGCTACTTCTCAATATTGCGAAAATTGATTAGACTCAATAAAAAAATGGTACAGAATTCATTTAATATTCTGTACCACTTTTTTGTCTTCTTCTACAGTCATCAGAGTATCGTGAATAGATTCTTAACATCAGAAGTTTTCGTGAGACAATAAAAGATGATTGAAATAATCTTTCTTGAATAGAACACAAAAAGGACATGTTTCTGACTAAAACAGATTCATGTCTTTTTTTAGGTGTTATGATTTAATCATCTATTTTTCTTGATTATAAGCTAATAGATTTTATGAAATCATATAATCAGTTTGAATTTTTGATATAATAATTCTTAAAACTTAGGAGGCAACAGATGATACACAAACATGAAATTCCAATTTTAGAGTTTGATGATAATCCTCAGGCTGTGATTATGCCGACACATGAGGACTTAGATTTGGACTTGCCGGCTAGGTGTATTTTCGCCTTTTTAGAAGAAGAAATCGAACGCTATGCGAATGCTGTTGGCGCTGAAAAAGTTGGAGAGTTTGTCTCTGCCACCAAAACTTATCCTATATTTGTTATGACTTACAATGGGGAGGAGATTTGCTTGGCTCAAGCTCCAGTTGGATCAGCTGCAGCTGCACAATTTCTTGATTGGTTAATTGGTTATGGCGTAAAACAAATCATTTCAACTGGAACTTGTGGCGTTTTGGTAAACATGAAGGAAAATGTTTTTTTGATTCCTACTAGAGCGTTGAGGGATGAAGGAGCGAGTTACCACTATGTAGCTCCATCCCGCTATATAGACATGAATAAACAAGCTCTGGAAGCTATTGAGAAAACTTTAAAACAAAAGAAAATCCCCTATGAAGAGGTCATGACATGGTCGACAGATGGTTTTTATAGAGAAACACCAGATAAGGTTTCCTATCGCATTGAAGAGGGCTGTAGTGTTGTAGAGATGGAATGTTCTGCACTTGCAGCAGTTGCTCAACTTCGAGGAGCTATTTGGGGATTGCTACTCTTTACGGCAGATTCCCTTGCAGATATTGACAATTACGATCAAAGAGCTTGGGGATCAGAGGCTTTTGATAAGGCTTTGGAGCTTTGTCTGGATATCATTGTTCAGATGTAATCTAGATTCAATAGAAAAAAAGCATGATTGTCTAGTCATGCTCTTTTCATGTATCAATTATTATTTCAAAATATCCCAAAGTTCTTGGGGAGTCTCAGCTACAAAATCTGGATTTTCTGCTAATAGGGTTTCGTTAGTCCCGAATCCCCAGGTAACCGCTATTGTTTTTATGCCAACTGTTTTTCCACCAATCAAATCAAACTTGGTGTCACCAACAATGACGGACTGGTCTTTAGGGGCTTGATTTTCAGTAATGGCACGCTGCAAGACATCAGCCTTATGAAAAGCAGCAGGAGTAGATCCATAAATACCTTCAAAATATTCAGTAATCCCAAGGTGTTGGCACATTTCTAGGGCAATAGGTTCATTTTTTGAAGTTGTGATAAAGATTTTCTTGTTAGGGTCTTTACTAAGTTGTTCAAGAACTTCCTTAATGCCATCATAGAGGTGAGCTTCCAATTGTCCTTTGGTCTCATAATAGTCACGATAAATCTTGACAGCTTTGGCAGCACCTTCTTCACTAACCTCTTCTTTAAAGGTTACCACGAGAGGCGGTCCCATAAAGGTACGAATTTTCTGATCACTAGGAACAGGAAGGCCCAGTCTTTCAAAAGTTTGAACAAAACCATTGTGAATACCCTCAGAACTATCAACGAGGGTACCATCTAGGTCGAAAAAAATATGTGTGAGTGTCATAGAATTCTCCAATATATTCTCTTTGGTTTATTATATCATGATAAAAACGGTTAAAGTGGTTAGGGCTATTTATCATTCTAAAGTTGACATGACTTTTTTATGTGTAACTGTTCGTTCTTGCTTATTTCCAAGTGCCTTGATGCGGGCTTCTAGGAGAATAGGACGTCCTTGAACACTTCGCGTATAAATAAGATCATATTTTCCTAGGTTTTTTTGTATATGTCGGAGGAAAGACTCTGCATCTGCCTTTCGCTTTTCAAACATACTTGGAACGGAAAAAAATTCGGTTTGGTCATTCACTTTGTGACAAGCCTTTAAGATATAGCGTTGATTTTCGATAGGAGCGAAAAATTCAGTCATAGTCTGAGCAAAGATTTCTTTTTCCCTCATGCTAGCACCCTTGAGATAGATGGCGTTATAAATCGCTTGTTTACTGTCTTTTACCACTCTAGGAGCAGATTCTTTAGTCTCAATCTGACCTGAATCCAGCAGGGCTTGATGGATAGCTTTGCCAAAAATTTCCAAACGTTTATAGGGGCTCTTATAGATAAAATATCTTCCCCAAAAGATAGCCAGCACAAGTAGCGCAAGTAAGAATATAGGTAGGCTTTGATCAAACGGCTTACCAACAATCAGATATCTTCCCAAATCAATAATAAAAAAAGTGGCAGCAAGGGCTTGGGAAATAAGAAAGGCCTTCATCCAATCATTAAGGTATGCCAACGGTAGAAATTGTTT
>NZ_CAUFJQ010000165.1 GCF_959025735.1 uncultured Streptococcus sp. | reverse complement strand
ATGCCCCCTACAGGGCTCGAACCTGTGACCCATAGATTAAGAGTCTACTGCTCTACCAACTGAGCTAAGGAGGCAAATATAAAAAGCTGTATTGGTGCCGAAACTTCACGATTTGTATTGAACCCGCGCAATTAAGCAGGTGGGCAACTCGCTCTGACTTAGCTGCTTCCGCGTGAAACGGCCTGCATACTGCCAGAAGTCTTTTGTTTCCCTAATAATACAAAAAATAGTCGGTCAACACTTAAGTGTGAAGTCGTACACCACAGCGTTTCTATATGTATATGATACCACATTTTGAAAATATTTCAAGGGAAAATCTCAATTTTTTGAAACCGATGTCACTTTTTCTTAAATTGATCAATCTTCTCCTTGGTGGCTCCGAGAGCACGCTCGTACTTGCCGTTTTCATTGGGAATAAAGTAGGACGCGTGTTTGAGCTTGTCTGGCAGGTAGTCCTGATTGACCCAGTTGCTAGGGTAGTTGTGAGGATATTTATAGTTTTGCGCATTTCCCAGTTCCTTGCTTCCAGCATAATGACCATCGCGGAGGTGGCGAGGAATAGGAAGGTTGCCAGAACTTCTAAGATCAGCCAGCGCCTTGTCCATCGCAACGTAGGCTGAGTTGGATTTAGGCGAAAGGGCTAGATCGATGACGATGTTGGCGATGAGAATGCGGGCCTCAGGGAAGCCGATACGCTCAGCTGCTTGAAGGGCTGTTACCGTATGGATCTGCGCATCTGGATTGGCCAGACCGATATCCTCATAAGCGATGACGGTCAAGCGACGAGCTAGGCTGGGTAGATCTCCGGCTTCGATCAAACGAGCGGCGTAGTGGAGACTAGCATCGACATCTGAACCACGGATAGATTTTTGCAGAGCAGAGAGCACATCGTAGTGGCCGTCTCCATCTTTGTCCATGGTGATGTAGCTACGCTGGAGGCTATTTTCCATGATCTCTAGCGTAATATGGCGAATCCCTTCTGCATTTTCAGAGGTCGACAGGACCGCCAGATCGAGAGAATTAAAGGCAGAGCGAAGATCTCCATTGGTTGAGGTAGCGATGAAATCCAAAGCGTCCTCATCGAGCACGACTGGAAAGTCAAAACCACGCTCGGGATCATCTAGAGCCGTTTTTAGAGCTTGCTTGACCTCCTCCGTCGTCAACGGTTCCAGCTCAAAGATTTGTACGCGGCTACGAATAGCGGGTGTGACAGAGAAAAAGGGATTTTCAGTCGTTGCACCGATCATGATGACTAGACCGCTTTCGAGCAAAGGCAAGAGAAAATCTTGTTTGGTTTTATCGAGGCGATGGATTTCGTCCAAGAGCAGGACCAAGCCACCAGAAAATTTGGCCTCCTCTGCGATTTCTTGTAGGCGTTTTTTACTGTCAACCGTTGCATTAAAGGTCCGAAAAGCATACTTGGTCGTTCCTGCGATCGCAGAAGCAATACTGGTTTTTCCGATCCCCGGAGGTCCATAGAGAATCATAGAGGACAGACGATTAGCCTCGACCATGCGACGAATGATTTTGCCTTCTCCGACCAGGTGCTGTTGACCGATGACTTGATCGATCGTTCGTGGTCGCATACGGAGTGCGAGATTGTCGGGCATTTCCTTCTCCTTTCTAGCTTTGTCTCCTTTCAAAGAGGCGTTTTTTATGGTAAGATTGTAGTAACTATTGTATCATATTCCGCTCTAAGAGTGGGAAATTAGAAAGAGGACGCTATGTCTAAATACGGATTTTTGGATATTTTAGAAGAGGAGATGGACAAGGTTTTTCCTTTTGATTTTGAGATCAATTGGGATAAGAAAAACCATGCGGTAGAAGTGGCTTTTCTCTTGGAAGCACAGAATACGGGAGGGGTTGCACTGGTTGATGAAGCTGGCGAAGAATCTGATGAGGATATCTTCTTTGAAGAAGCTGTTATCTTCTACAATCCAGCCAAGTCTCATGTGGAGGAAGATGCCTATTTAACAGCGATTCCTTATGAGCCTAAAAAAGGCTTGTCACGTGAATTTCTAGCCTATTTTGCGACTTTCCTACGAGATACTGCTGAGTTGGCCTTGGATGAGCTCATGGATTTCTTGGCAGACGAAGAAGCAGAGAGCTTTGAGATCGTCTGGAACCAAGAAGTTTTTGAAGAAGGCAAAGTTGGCCTAGAAGAAAGCACCTTTTATCCCTATCCGAGATATTAGGAGGGAAAGCTCATGCTTGAGGATTGCTTAGAAGCACGGTTCGAATTTACGGGTTGTAAAATTGCCTTGATTTGTGATAGGCAAATTTTGACCATCTTGCGCGATGACAAGGAGGATATTCCCTGGCCTAATGTGTGGGAATTACCAGGTGGTGGTCGGGAAGGAAATGAGACCCCTTTTGAGTGTGTGGCGCGTGAGGTTTATGAGGAATTGAGCATCCAACTGTCGAAAGCCGATGTGATCTGGTCCCGGCTCTACCCCAGTATGCTAGATGGAAATAAAAAATCCGTCTTTTTAGTTGGGAGGTTGACACAGGAACAGTTCGAAAGTATCATCTTCGGAGACGAGGGCCAGGGCTATAAGTTAGTGAGCTTTGAAGAATTTTTAACTTCAGATCGAGTTGTTCCCCAATTGCAAGAACGAGTGAGAGATTATATGGAGGAA
>NZ_CAUFJQ010000164.1 GCF_959025735.1 uncultured Streptococcus sp. | reverse complement strand
CAAATTCTACATCGCTACAGTTGGTGAATCTGAAGCAGATGCTAAAGAAAAAATTACAAATATCGAAGCAGAAATCAGTGCTTTTGTAGGCTAAAACACGAGGCTGGGACAAAAGTCCTAGCCTCTCAATTATTTTTGGATTGTCGAGCAAGACGCAGTGGTTGAGTGGGCTCTACTACGCTGATTTCATCAGCTTTTACAGCCCTACTCAACTGTGCGGAGGTGGGACGACGAAATCGAATTCTAACGAATTACCGATTTCTGTCCCACTCTCTCTTTCTTTCGTAGCAAATACCAGCGATTTTATAGAAAATATGGCATACTAGACTTAGAAGAAAGCGAGGTAATCTCATGGAACAATTTTTAGAAGATATTAAAGATCTTGAAGTCACAACTGTCGCACGTGCGCAAGAAGCGATCGATCATAAAGAAACAGCGACCTTCTTTATCGGACGCAAGACTTGTCCTTACTGCCGGAAGTTCGCTGCTAAGTTGGCAACTGTTGTAGCTGAAACAAAAGCTCATATCTACTTCATCAATAGTGAAGAACCAGGTCAGCTAGACGCATTACAAGCCTTCCGCTCAACTTACGGTATCCCAACTGTCCCAGGATTTTTACATGTCGAATCCGGTGACGTTACTGTTCGTTGCGACTCATCCATGTCTGAAGAAGAAATCAAAGCATTCGCTCATTTATAAAAAAATTAGCTAGAGAATAATCTCTAGCTAATTTTCATTTACCATAAAAATTGTCCAACTTTTAGAATTTTTTTCATCAAACTATTTTAGTAGACTATTTTTCATTTTAAGAAAAATATTGGAAATTCATGCTCCTCTAGCCTACCATCAAGATTAAAGTGTTTTGTAAACCATTTTCTGTACTTTTCAAATAGTAATTCATTTATGAATATGGTAGCAAATATCAAGATTAAGAAGATAGTAAGATATATTTTATTTACATTATTAAAGTCAGTTGTATAGTTCATAACTGTATAGTACCTTATAAAATAAAAATAAAGAAAGAAACATATCGGCACAAAATTTAAATAAAGCAAATAACTGCATAAGAATAGAAATTGGTGTTTCTTTGATCTTCTTCTGTAATGCATTTTATATGTTTTCGTTATTTTATTGAATAAAGGAAACCTGCTTTTAAAACTTCCATAATATTTTGGCGAGGCGTGGTAACCAAGCCAGTGAAGTATTTTAAAATTTAACTCACGTGTTAACCAAAATAAATTGTAAAAAATAAATAAATAAATTAAGATAAAGCTGATTTTCACATGATTAGAATATAATTTGTAAATAATATAATAATATACGCCAGCCATAATATAATTAAAACAAGCTAATATAAAATAGAGAATACTAGCAAATATACTACGAGATCCAATAAAATTTTTATCTGAATAATCTGGTATATAATCCATATAAGTTACATAATCCTATTCTTTCTTCATAAACTTATGCTCTATATTAAATTAAAAAGAACGTTCATTTATTAAATGCTTCCCAGATCTTTTGCTGGGGTTTGGCAAAAGGATAGGCCGAAAATTCTTCTGGTAGCAACCAAACAGTCGATTCACTTGTTGATTGCTTTCCTTCTTTTACCAAGCCGTATCGAAGTTGAACCTGCCACTTGCGATGCGAAAAAACATGCTGAACGATAGGATAAGACCTATCCTGCCAATCAATGACCAAATCATAGTCCTGCTCAAAGGAGAGAATTTCTGGGTTGTCTACTAAATGACCCTGCCCATCCAGTAGTGACAATTGGCCTAGGTTCTCAGATAGGCTATCCACTTCGATCAAAGGGAAATGCCAAAAACCTGACAAAAGCCCTTCTCGCTCATTTTTCTCCAGCAAATAGCGCCCTTGGCTATCCTTGATAATAAAGGCTGTTAGATGGACAGGTACCGGTTTCTTCTTAGGAGCCTTAATGGGATAACGATCCATGGTTCCATGTTGATAAGCCGCGCTAAACTCTTTTACAGGACTCTCTTCCGGCCGTGGATTGATTGGAGATTCAATATCTGAGCCCAAATCCATCAAAGCCTGGTTGAAGTCACCAGGACGGTCTGGATCAATCAAAAACTCCATCATGGCTTGAAAAATCTTGCGATTGGTCGGGACTCCAATATCGTAGTCCACCTCAAACAAGCGGGCTAGAACACGCATGACATTCCCATCCACTGCTGGCTCTGGCAAGCCAAAAGCAATACTCGCAATGGCACCAGCTGTATAAGGCCCAATTCCCTTCAGTTTAGATATTTTCTCATAACTTGATGGAAACACACCCCCATGGTCCTCCATGATTTGCTGTGCGGCTTTCTGCATGTTGCGGACCCTTGAGTAATAGCCCAATCCCTCCCAGGCTTTCAAGAGCTTTTCTTCTTGCGCATTGGCCAGATCCTCGATAGTCGGAAACCAGTCAAGAAAGCGCTCATAATAGGGAATCACCGTATCGACACGTGTCTGTTGGAGCATAATCTCTGAGATCCAAATTTTATAAGGATCCTGGGTCCTTCTCCAGGGGAGATCCCGCTTATGGGCATCATACCAGGCTAATAACTTTTCTCGGAAGGAAGCAATTTTTTCCTCCTCCCACATGATAATCCCGTAATCTTTTAAATCTAACATATTCCTAGTATACCATAGAA
>NZ_CAUFJQ010000163.1 GCF_959025735.1 uncultured Streptococcus sp. | reverse complement strand
AACTACGGTCCTTCTCCTTCATTTGTACAAATCCTCCAATTTATGCTCGATCTGTGTTATAATGAAGAGAATTTTTGTCTGAGGAGGATTTATGAAAAAAACACATTCTAAGCTATTCATCCCAGGCATCATTATGCTTGGGATTGTTTTACGAACACCATTTACTACGCTTCCGACGGTCTTGTCTGACATCGCTGCTGGTTTGGGGGTAGATGTGAGCTCTCTGGGACTATTGACTAGCTTGCCACTTCTCACCTTTGCTATTTTCTCACCTTTTGCGATTCAATTTGCTAAAAAGTTGGGGATTGAGCGCCT
This sequence comes from uncultured Streptococcus sp., assembly GCF_959025735.1. GTDB lineage: Bacteria > Bacillota > Bacilli > Lactobacillales > Streptococcaceae > Streptococcus. Next base: position 2,352 of record NZ_CAUFJQ010000163.1, on the reverse strand, counting down.
CTTTTTCCTAGTTTTGATCGCGATTACGATCGGATCTGCCATTCGGATTATCAACCTCCCCTTCCTCTATCTGGGAACCATCTTGATTGGAGCTGGCATCGCCTTTCTCAATGTGCTGCTTCCAAGCCTGATTCAAGCGAACAGACCCCGCCAACTAGGCATTCTGACCACTTTGTACATCACTTCTATGGGGATGTCCACAGCGATCGCCTCTTCTGTCGCTGTTCCGATCACCAAAGCCACTTCTTGGCAAGGTTTGGTCAACATCTTGACAGCCTTGTGTGCTCTTGCTTTGGTCATCTGGATTCCTAACCTTCACTACAACCACCATCTAAAAAAGACGGCTACTACAGAATCTAGTAGCAAGTGGTATACCAATAAATATGTCTGGGCTATCATGATTTTTGGGGGCTTGCAGTCACTGCTTTTTTACACAAGTATGACTTGGCTTCCGACCATGGCTGTTCAAGCTGGCCTTTCAAAGGTTGAATCTGGACTACTGGCCTCCGTCTTCACCCTGATCAGTCTCCCATTCTCCCTGACGATCCCAAGTTTGACCACACGGTTATCCGATCGCAATCGACGCTTGATGCTTACGATTGTTGTCGGAGCAGGGATTCTGGGGGTAGCCATGCTCTTAATCCCGACCAGCAACTTCTTCTACTGGTTGGTATTAAATGCCCTGATTGGAAGTTCCGTTAGTTCGCTTTTCCCTTACCTCATGGTCGCTTTCTCTATGAAATCCAGCTCACCTGAAAAAACAGCTCAACTTTCCGGTCTTGCCCAAACAGGTGGCTACGTCTTTGCAGCCTTTGGTCCCATCCTCTTCGGCTACAGTAAATCTCTCTTCCACTCTTGGACACCGGCTATCCTCATGCTCCTGGTCTTAACCATTATCATGGCGATTGCCCTTTATCAGGTGGAAAAAGTCGATCATATTTTATAACCATTGTCCGGCTGGAAGATTCGTCTTCCAGCTTTTTTGTGCACACAAAAAAAGAACTAGGCTCTAGGCCTAGTTCGATGTTTCTGGTTTGAATTATTCGGTAAATGAGATATGCACGTGGTCATAGTGGTTTGCTGTATCTCCACCACGGTCAGGCATTTGGTTCCAAGTGTTAGCTGGTCCGTAAATGTTGTCTACTGGCATGTAGAATTGTTGTTTCCAGATAACATATGAGATACCTGCACGGTCCATGTTGTCAATTGCATATTGGGCAACTTGATCCCCGAGTTGTGAACTGGTTGGTACCATTACGTCCACTGCAAGTCCTTTACCATGATCGTCTGGATCACCTGCACGGTAACCACCAATGTTTGTGATACCAAATTTTGCAGCGATTTCTTGACGGAAAGCTTCTGCTTGTGGTTGAAGGTTTGGATCAGTTGGAATCGTATTTCCGCTTGTTGGAGTTGATGCTACTGGTTGCACTTCAGGTGCTGCAGCAGTTTCTACTGCTGCGGGTTGTGCTGCTGGAGCTTCTTCTGCTGGAGCAGCTGGTGTTTCAGTAGGAGCTTCGGTTGCTGGAGCAGATTGAGGAGCAGCAGCTGGGGCTGCTTCTTGATTTTGAACTTCAACATTTACAGCTGGAGCACCGTAGCTTGGTGTTTCTGGAACAGCTGGTTGAGCTGGTGTTTCTGCTGCTGGTACTTCAACTACAGGAGCTTCCGCTGGTGCTTCTTGAGTTTCCGCTGCTGGAGCAACTGGAACAGCTTTGTTATCTTCGTTTACTGGTTTAGACAAGTCGTTGACAGCGACTGTTTGGTCATCAACTGTCACTTGGTTAGTTGTCAAGTCAGCACTTGCAACAGTTGCATCTGTTGCACCTGCTTGAGGAGTTTGGATTTCAACTGAAGTTACTTCTTTTTGATCATTTACTGTTGTTTTCAAAACAGTACCTGGGTAGATCAAGTCCATGTTGCTGATGTTGTTCAAGTTTGCCAACACATGAACATCGATTCCAAGCGCTTCTGCGATCGAACTCAATGTATCACCATATTTGATGGTATACGTTTGTTGGTTGTCACCACTTTGTTGGATATCATGTTTGATTTCATCTACTGAGCGAGCTACCCAATCTTCAAGTGTTTCTGCAGTGGCTTTTGTAAATGGAATCACTGCAAGAGCTACTGTTGAAGCGATCAAGGCTTTCGTATTAACTTTTAATTTCATCTTTTATCCTCTTTTTTCTTTGTTTTTTGTTCAAGATTTTCTTGAACAAATGAACTACTATACTATCTTATCACAATTTAAAAATAATAAAAGGCCTTTTTGGCTATTTAACAAAACTGTATTTTTCTTGTAACATTTCGTCTTTCTTGTCACATTGTTACAAACTAGTAACATAAAAA
>NZ_CAUFJQ010000162.1 GCF_959025735.1 uncultured Streptococcus sp. | reverse complement strand
CACTATCCTAATCCTTTCGACGTTTTTAGACGTTTACATCTGCCCAACGAGCAGCCTCTTTTTGAATCACCTTGGCTGCACCATAATAGATATCTTCTAGAATTTCAGCACAAGTTTCTTCCTTGCTGACAAGTCCAGCAATTTGCCCCGCCATTACGGAACCATTGTCAACATCTCCATCAACAACGGCATTGCGAAGGGCACCTGCTCCTAATTCTTCAATTTCTTCTTGAGTCTTCTTACCTGCCAAGAAATCTTTTTCAGCTTGGTTATAGGCAGAAGCCAATTTATTCTTGATCGCACGAACAGGGTGTCCAACAACTGATGCTGAAACTACCGTATCAATATCTTTCGCTTTCAAGATTTTATTCTTAAAGTTTTGGTGAGCATTAGATTCTTTAGCAACCACGAAACGAGTTCCCACCTGAACAGCTTCGGCACCTAACATAAAGACAGCTGCAGCACCGGCACCATCAGCGACACCCCCAGCACCAATTACTGGAATAGAAACAGCTTCAACCACTTGACGAACCAAGGTCATAGTCGTCAATTTACCAATGTGACCTCCAGCTTCCATCCCTTCTGCAATCACTGCATCGGCACCCAATTTTTCCATCCGTTTTGCAAGGGCAACAGATGGAACAACAGGAATGACAGTGATCCCTGCTTCATGGAAACGATCCATGTATTTCCCAGGATTTCCAGCACCAGTTGTAACAACTTTTACACCTTCTTCAATCACCAGGTCAACAATGTCATCCGCGAATGGGGACAAAAGCATGATATTTACACCAAAAGGTTTATCTGTAATAGACTTCACTTTATCAATGTTAGCCTTTACAACTTCTTTTGGAGCGTTCCCGCCACCAATGATTCCAAGACCACCGGCGTTTGATACTGCTCCAGCCAAGTCACCATCAGCGACCCATGCCATCCCACCTTGGAAGATTGGATATTTAATATTCAATAGATCAGTAATTCGTGTTTGCATTATACCTACCCCTTTTTTCGCTTAAGTAATAGTTTGAGTTTAAAAGATTGTTTCTTTGAGCCTCAAACTATTACCTAAACAAGAGAGAATATCTTTCGATACTCTCATCTATCATTATTTTGTTTTTTCTTCTACGTAAGCGACAAGGTCACCAACTGTAGACAATCCTTCTTCAGTTTCGATTTGGATGTCAAAAGCATCTTCAATTTCAGAGATAACTTGGAACAAATCCAATGAATCTGCTTCTAAATCTTCGAATGTAGATTCAAGAGTTACTTCTGATGGTTCTTTACCAAGTTCTTCAACGATAATTTCTTGTACTTTTTCAAATACTGCCATGATAGGCCTCCTTAAAAAATAATATATAAATTTTTAAAATGTGTTTCCACATATTTAACTAGATTGTAACAAGAAGTGTGCCCCATGTCAAACCTCCACCGAATCCTGTCAGAAGAATTTTTTGACTTCCATCCATATTGATTCGATGATTCTCGACACACTCCGATAATAGAATGGGGATACTAGCAGCACTAGTGTTCCCATATTCCATCATATTTGCTGGGATTTTCTCTCTAGAGACACCCAGTTTTTTTGACATCTTATCTAACATTCGGTCATTCGCCTGGTGTAACAGAAAATAGTCAATCTCTTCTGCTTCCATAGAGGCGTCTGCTATAATTTTTTGAATACTTTTCGTGACATCACGAATGGCAAAATCAAAAACTGCCCGTCCATCCATTGTCAGATACCTTCGATCAGAAACTTCATCTGAATAAGGGGAAGACAGACCCAAATAGCAAGACTCAAGACTAGCTCCTCGGCTACCATCTGTAAAAAGATTCTCAGCCAAAAACGATTTTTGATCGCTTGCTTCAAGCAAGACACCACCAGCTCCATCTCCAAAAAGGACTGAAGTGGAACGGTCTGACCAGTCTAATACTTTTGAAAGCGTCTCACTACCGATCACAATTCCTCGCCGGTACATACCTGAAGAAATGTATTTTTCAGCAGTGGCTAATGCAAATACAAATCCACTACATGCTGCAGTCAGATCAAATGCAAAAGCTCGAGAAGCTCCAATATTAGCTTGTACCCGGGCTGCAGTTGATGGCATTAAGCTATCTGGTGTAATCGAAGCAACAACGATGAAATCAATTTCCTCAGCATCTAAGTTTGCTTTTGCTAATAATCTTTGTGCAACAACTGTTGCTAGATCACTTGTTGTCTCATCTTTTGAAATGTGACGCCGAAGGATACCTGTCCGACTACTGATCCATTCATCACTTGTATCCATGATCTCAGCCAAATCATCATTTGATACGACTTGGTCAGGTGCATAATGAGCAACTTGACTAATTTTAGCAAAGACCATTATTTAATTTCCTCCAAGAAACGATACAGATTTTGCAATCCTTTTTGCATCACTTTCTTCTCTTCGGGACTCATATCTCCAATAATCTGGTTGACCATCCGTTTATGGAATTGCTGATGAAGACGATAAAGTAGACGACCATTTTTCGTTAAACTTAAGTGTACAACCCGGCGATCAACCTCTGATCTTCTTCTTTCGATATACCCTTTGCGCTCAAGATTATTCAAACTTGTCGTGACAGTCCCCAAAGTCACCATCAACTCCCGTGAAATATCACTCGGGGTTGCATTCGGTGTCGAACCAATCACATCGATCGTATGCATTTCTTTAATAGAAACATCTTTGAATCGACTTGCTCTTAGGCTCGACTCCTCAATAACCAAAACATTATTAAAGATGGATGTTAAATA
>NZ_CAUFJQ010000161.1 GCF_959025735.1 uncultured Streptococcus sp. | reverse complement strand
GTAGCACCTGTTATTAGAATGGTTTTGACCATATTAGTCCTCCAAGAAAGCAATGAGTTCTTTTGAAAACTCTTCTGCATATTGGAAGATCGAACCGTGACCAGCATTTGGATAGATGATGAGCTTACTATCTTTTATTTTCTCATGCATATCATAAGAATTTTCTGTTGGAACCTGCATATCCTTGTCGCCGTTGACGATTAAGGTTGGTTGGGTGATAAATCTTAGGTCGTCTTGAGAATCTTTCCCCCAACGTTTAATAGCTTTGAGTTGCGTCAAGAAACCAGGCACACTCATGTCTTTGTCCGCAAATTCCTTGGTGCGCATCCCCATTCGTCCGAGAACTTTCAAGGCTTCGATTTTTCCTTGCTCATCATGGTTATAGAAGATATAGCGTTTAGGATCGATGCGCTCAAGTCCCGCTTTAAACATATAGTTAAAGGTTTTCCCTGTGACCTTATCGACCTCTTTTCCTCCCCGAGGTCCTGTTCCTGCCAAAATGAGACGGTTGACTAAATCAGGCTTGATTCGGACCATTTCTTGGGCAATCATACCTCCCATAGACAGACCTAGGAGATTGATTTTATCGTAACCAAGAGCTTCTATAAAGGCAATTGTCTGCTCAGCCATTCCAGGAATGGTTGGAGCCACTTTGCCTTGACTGGCTCCCATACCAGGAAGGTCGACCACAATCACATGGTGTTTTTCAACAATCAAGTCCAAGAGTTTTGGATCCCAGTTGTCGAGGGTTGCTGCCAGATGGACCAGCATCAGAAGAGGTAGTTTTGATTTGCCTTTGCTGAGTTCGCGATAGGCGATTTTGTTTCCTTGGACAGTGATGTATTGAGTTTTAGTTGTAAGATATGACATTATCTTTTCCTTTTTATTTCTTAAAGCTGAGGACTGTTTTTCCACGTGAGCGACCATTAGCGACCTTGTCTAAGGCACTATTCACTTCTTCAAATGGATAGACTGTATCGATAGATGGCTTGATTTCTAATTTGCAAAAGAGGTCAGCTACCTCTTGTAATTGAGCGCCATTGCTTTCTACAAAGATAAAATGGTAGTGAACGCCGTATTTGTCAGCCATCTTATCAAATTTGCGACCGACTAAGCCAAGTAGGATCTGTTTCCATTTTGGCAGGTTCATCCGTTTGGCAAAGTCACCATTTGGCATAGCACGGAGGGACACAAGCTGACCACCTTTTTTCATGATAGACATTTGTTTTTCAGTCTCAGCGCCACCAAGGGTATCGAGGACATAATCAACCTGGCTAACCGTTTTTGTATAATCCTCTGTTTTGTAATCGATAAAACGATCTGCTCCTAGCTTCAATACACGCTCAGCGCTATCTCCAGCCCCATTGGTGATGACTGTCAAACCTTTAGCCTTAGCAATCGGAATGGCCATTCCACCGACACCGCCTGTACCACCAGAGATAAAGATGGTCTTGCCAGCTTGAGCTCCCATGAGTTCTAGGGCTTGCATAATGGTCAATGCAGTCAAAGGTACAGCAGCCGCTTCCTCGTCAGACAGATAGTCCGGAACCTTGGCTAAGGCTTGGCTATCGACAGCTACGTATTCCGCAAAGGCGCCAATATGATTAAGTGGTAAACGTCCAAAAACTCGGTCTCCAACTTTGAGATTTTCGACTTGTCTACCGGTCTCTTCAATGATACCGACCACTTCATTTCCCGCAGTTTGTGGGAGTTTGTAAGGGACGATCATCTTGACTTCTCCTCGGGAAATCATATTATCCAGAGGATTAACACCAGCAGCGGTAACTTTGACCAAAACTTCTTTGTCTGTAATACTTGGTTTAGCGACTTCTGTGATGTTCAGTGTGATATTCTTTTTGTTGTATGATGTATGTTGTGCGGCTTTCATTGTCTTCTCTTTTCTAATTTTAGTTGTATCTGATATAGATACATGTATAGTCTTTTTAAAACTGATCTGCATGCAAATCAGTTTCGTTTTTGTTTGGCTTCTTTATAAAGATTGTTAATGACCTCTTCTAAGGTTTGGTGGGCTAGTTCCTTCTCAAGTTGAGCTTCAGCGCTAGCAAATAGTGGCGAAACGGCAGCTTGGATATGTTTCCCTACTGGACAATCAGGATTGCTATTTTGGTGAACAGGAAATAAGCTGATGTGACTGACTTCTTGTGTGGCAAAATAAATGTTAAGTAAGGTGATGTCCTTTGGCAATTTACTAAGTTGGTAGCCCGTTTTTCCTTGATGAGACTGGATTAGTCCAGCATTTTTCAATAAGGCGATTACCTTTCGAATGTAACTCGCATTGGTGCCAACGCTAGTTGCTAGTGCTTGAGAACTTAAGATATCCTTGCTCTCACTAATCATGGTTAGGATATGTAAGGCTACTGAAAATTTTGTATCCATATAAACTCCTTTGCATAACTTGTATCTAATACAAGAACAAGTATAACACAAATAAAAAGAAAAGCAAGACTTTTGCTTCACTGTAAAAACACAAAAAAAGGACCCTACTGGATCCTCTTATTAATTGATAAACATATGTATTAAGCTTTCTTTGCTGCCTTGCTCCATTGGTACCAACCAACTAGACTGTTGATAAGATAAATGAAGTATTTCCCTTGAATTTGAAGGCTTTCTCCCCACCAGAGGTAGATAGAGAAAATATTAGTGGCTGCCCAGAAAATCCACTGCTCACGATATACAGCTGTCATCAAGAGCTGACCGACACCGTTTGTCGCATCGGTAATAGAATCACGATAAGGACGATTAGCTCCAATTGACTGGTAAATT
>NZ_CAUFJQ010000160.1 GCF_959025735.1 uncultured Streptococcus sp. | reverse complement strand
AGTTTTTGCCCAGCCTTTTTTTGACGAATAACAACCCCTACAGTATAGAACTATAGGGGTTGTTTTAGACACTTTTTCCAGAGTGGAGACTAACGGGCAAGAAATAACCGGTAGTCGCTACTTTTTTTCCTTCGATCTTTTGGAGTAAAAGATCCACCATGAGAATAGCAATGTCTTTGAGGGGTTGTTGGATGGTTGTCAGTTCAGGTGTATAGGTCTCGATGAACTGGGTTCCATCATAACCAATCACTTTCAAATCCTGAGGAATCTGAATCTCTAATTCTCTAGCGACTTTCATGATCAAGATCGCCGTCAAATCATCGGAGGCAAAAATGGCATCTGGTTTGTGATGGGTTAAAATCTGTTTGATTTCCATTTCTTTGCGAATAGGGGAGAAATCGCTGGAAACATTAATGATCATGGACTCAGGTAAAACCGATGCAAAGCCTGCGTGACGCAAGCCTGTTGGGGAGTTGGAGTTGTCATTACCTGTGATCATGATAATCTTTCGGGCTCCGGTTTTTACTAAAGTTTCTGCTGCAAGCACCCCGCCAGCGTAGTTGTCTGAAGAGACAACCGGAATTTCTGGGGAGAGGTTGCGGTCAAAAGCAATGATAGGAGCAGTTACCCGGTTGTAATCTTCAATGCCCAAGTTATGGCTTCCTGAAATGATGCCATCTACCTGGTTAGCCTCCAACATCTCAATATATTCGCGCTCTTTCTCGGAGTCGTGCTCACTATTGCAGACGATGGTTTTATAGCCATGTTTGAAGAGTTGGTGTTCTAGTTTGTCGATTAATTCAGCATAGAAAACATTGCTGATGTTGGGAAAGATCAAGCCGACTAACTTGGCTGATTTTCCTTGGAGGCTACGAGCAACATTGTTAGGTTTATATCCCAATTCTCGCATGGCTTCTTGGACTTTTTGGATCGTTTTTTCAGATAGGTATCCTTTTTTATTGATAACCCGTGAGACAGTAGTAGGGCTGACACCGGCGAGTTTGGCGACATCAGTTAGCTTTGCGACCATAATCAAGTTCGTAGTAAGTTCCAGTAGGGGTTCCAGACTTGATCAAGATTCCATTTTGATCCGCATGTGGGTAGACCCGACCAGAAAATACTTTTTCTCCTTTATTGATAAAGATTTCAAAAATCGAATTGTCAATGAAAATATTAGCGGTTGTCGCTTGGTTAGCGATTGTGCAGCTACGGCTCGTACCGAATTCTTGGGCATATTGCTCACCTGCCTGGCTTCGATCGACTGTGACCAATCCTTTAGCCAGATCAAATGTGAGAACTAAGCCCTTTCCTTCTGCATCGGCAAAGAGGACGATTTCGTTCTGGCTATCCTTTTCAAACTGCAATTCCAATTCATAGCAGTTCTTAGTTTGTGCCTTGTTGGCAAATGCCTCACTCTCAGCGCGCAAGTCCTTAATGGCTTCAACTGGGTATTGGTAGAGCTTGCCATCTTTGATGGTTAATTCTTTGACCAGTGAGAGAGCTCCTTGGTAGTCATAGGAATCTGTTGGATAAGAAACGTCTGGAAGACCTAGCCAGCTAACAGCATAGGCCCGTCCATCAGGTGCATTAAATCCTTGAGTCGCATAGGCTTCAAAACCATAGTCGAGATTATGCAATTCAGATACATCGACCATTTTGGCCTTTTCTGGGTCAAAGCTTGCCCCGATCTTGTACATATTTGGATAGATATTGTCATAATCGAGAACGGATTTATCTAAGCCTTGAGGACAGTAGAGGAGAACGGGTTGGTCTCCAACAAAGACTAGGTTGGGACATTCCATCATATAAGCTGTCCGATCGTTTGCAAAATCCAAGTCACCGACTGCAACCCAGTTGGTATAGTCGTTATCTACAGCCTTATAGAGACGGATGAATCCTTTCTTCTCAAGGTCTTGACCACCAACGATAGCGTAGTATTGACCCTTGAAATTAAAAATCTGTGGGTCACGGAAGTGATCCGTAGAGTCAGCCGGTTGATCAATCAAGATTTTGTCAATTTTTTCAATCTTGCCGTCCTTGTCCATCAAAGCACCGACTTGGTAAGGATGACGAACCCATTCAGCATCCCGAACATTTCCAGTATAGAATAAGAAAAGTTTGTCACCAAACTGCATGGCTGATCCGGAATAAGCGCCATGGCTATCCAGATCTGTGTCTGGAAGAAGTGTTACACCAGTTTCTTTGAAATGAACCAAGTCTTCACTTTCTGTTTGTACCCATGATTTTAACCCATGGGCTGCACCAAATGGGAAATTTTGGTAAAACAAGATCCATTTTCCATCAAAGTAGGAAAAACCGTTAGGATCATTTAAGAGACCAGCTTTTGGCTCAACATGATAGTGTGTATGCCAAGGAGATTTGGCCATATGATCTTGGATGGCTTGCTTTTCATCTTCTGTCCAGTCTTCGTAACGTCTGTAACGACGTTCAGTTGTCCATTCCATTTTATTCCTCCGAACTTTTTTCTTACTTCCATAGTACCGATTTCCTATTAAAAATGCAAGCGATAAATGAAAAAAATGGCAAAAAATGTCAAACGATTGACATCTATTTTGCGGCTCGAAGAAAAGAGGAGAAGTTGAAAATCTATGAAAAAATGAAAGAAAATGAAAACAAAAGACTGAATCAAAGCGCTAAAAAGCGTATTATAGGCCTGTTTTAAAATGAAAATAATTTCATGCTGTCAAAAGGTGTCAAAAAGTCCAAAAAAGTTTCAAAAAAATCCTGTAAAACGCTTGACATATTTTCAATACGTGGTACAATTAAAAACGTAGAAACGATTTAACCGTTTACATTACAAAAAATAAGGAGATTT
>NZ_CAUFJQ010000159.1 GCF_959025735.1 uncultured Streptococcus sp. | reverse complement strand
CAGCTGTTCATAAAGCTGGGGAATGTATGGTCGTATCTATCTGGGAACGTGAAGCTAGCATCAATCCAAATGAATTCGCTATCCAAGAAAAATCTCTCAAAGGAATTATTGCCTACCGTCATATTTTCCCTAAAGTATTGGAATTGATGGAACAAGGCTACTTCTCTGCTGAAAAATTGGTTACCAAGAAAATTAAATTGGAAAATATCGTTGAAGAAGGATTTATTGAATTAACACAAGATAAATCTCAAATCAAGATTTTGGTTCAACCTGAATAAGCGAATAAATTTATATGAAATATATGAGGCTGAAACGTTTCGTTTCGGCCTTTTATGATACAATAAAAGTAAGGAACAGATTTAGGAGGGGACTATGTCAAAGACGATGAAAGGAACACTCATGACCTTGATCGCCGGGATCGCTTGGGGCTTGTCAGGAGCCTGTGGCCAGTACCTACTGGCTCATGGATTTACAGCAATTGGTTTGACAACGATTCGTTTAGTGTTTTCAGGGGCTGTGCTGCTGCTTCTTGCTTATCTAGCAGACCAGGAAAAAGTAAAGGCCTTTCTAAGAGACCGCTCGTCCTACCTTCCCTTGCTCTTATTTGCTTTTTTAGGGTTGTTAATGACCCAATTGACTTATCTAGAAGCGATTGATGCGACTAATGCAGGTACGGCAACTGTTTTTCAATATCTCTGTCCCATTGTAGTTTTGGCCTATTCTTGTGTTAAGGACCGGGTAGCTCCGACGGTATCTGAAGTCATTTCAATGGTTTTAGCCATTGCAGGAACCTTTCTCATTGCAACCCATGGTCAACTAAATCAATTAGCCATCACTCCTAAAGGACTAGTTTGGGGACTGGTTTCTGCCTTTGCCTATGCCCTCTACATTATTCTGCCGATTCAATTAATTCAAAAATGGGGAAGTATGTTGGTGATTGGTATCGGTATGCTCATTCCAGGACTTGTGATGATTCCCTTCACAGGAAGAAGACTCTTTCATGGCCAATATAGCATGGACAATCTGATGGGCTTAGTTGGCTTGGTGGTGATTGGGACCATATTTGCCTATACTGTCTTTTTGAAAGGAACGAGTCTGATCGGTGCAGTTAAAGGAAGTCTTCTTGCAGCTATGGAACCTATTTCAGCAGTTTTCTTTTCTTTTATCATTATGAATGAACATTTCTTTGCCATTGATTTTATCGGAATGGCTATGATCCTCTTTGCGGTCCTCTTGATTTCCCTCAAGGATCTCATGATTCAAAAAGAAAAAGGAATCTTGTAAAACCAAAACCAATCATATTTTAGTTAAAAGGTTGAGACGAAGGTCTTGGCCTTTTTGTAATCCTCGCCCTCTGAGGGAGAGTTATCACTATATAGCGTATACATCGCTAGAAAAAGATGTTAAAATAGAACAAAACTTTTTTAAGGAGATGAGGATGAAAAAGATTTTTAAATGGACCCTATTTGCTGTAGCGACCTTGAGTTTAGCGGCTTGTGGAATCAGTGCTCAAAAGACAAATTCGCAGCAAGCAAAGACAGAAAAAGCAGCGAAAAGCTCTGCATCTGACGGTCAAGTAGAGCTGAGCCTAAAAGGAGGGCAATACATCAAACCGCCTGTCCTCAATGACTCAGAAAACGGCACTTATTTGGCCCTTCAATTAGAATTTAAGAATGTTGCTAAAGAATCTATTAACGTGTCAGATTCAGATATCACCATTTACGATGCGGAGAATAACAAGGTCAAATTGCAGTCAGGAATTTATGACCAAACGGAAGCCTTCCAATTGCTCAAGAGTGATCAGTTGGCCCAGGATAAAAAATTAACCGGCTATATTGTCTTCCCAGTCGAAAAAGGCAAAAAATACGAAGTGCGGTATGAACGAAAAACCTATAGCTCTGATAAAAAAACGAAGCCTCTAAAATTTGCGGTGGATTCTTCTCAGTATGAGGACAAGGTGGAAGCTTCCACCCTTCTAGCTGATGAATACATCAATCAAGTTTACTTTAGTGGCCAACGAAAGGTCAAAAAGGATGATGCTTTTGTTTTGGGAACTGATTTGAAAAAGGAAGCCAGTGATTTCCGTGCGAAATTTGCGGCTGATTTTACTCGCAAACTACACGATTACCAATTCTCAGAAGAAGAAGTGACCCAGTTTATCGATGCTTATGAAAAGGAAAATGCTAAGCGCGCGAAATTAACCTATAAGGTTAAACAATACCTCCCGGACAAGGTGGTCATTAGCTTGAATCCTGAGACTGTCAGCATGGAAAAGACGATCTTAAACCACATGCAGACCTTCTATCAAGAACATCGTAAAGACTACCCAGGGATCATCGAAGCGAATCAGGCTCAAAACAAGGCCTATAGAGAAGAAATGATGGCTTCTCTGGCAGATCGTCCTTTAACGACGCCGGATCGATACGACTTCCAGTTGACCTTTGTTAAGAAAGATGGCAAATGGGAAGTAGAAAAAGCCTACAATAGTGAAAGTTTTATGGAAAAATTTGAAGGAAATCTTTCTTAAGATTAAAAGAGATACTCCTAGGATATGGATCTAGGAGTTTTTTGATATAGTTTTAAGCTATATCAAAACCCAAGAAACAGAAATTGGACGACTACTCTTATTAGTGATAGAATAGTTTTAAGTTTGAAAGGAGATGACGATTTGTGTCTTTTTCTTATGAAGAGTTAGCAGAGATTCGCCACTATATTCACCAACACCCTGAATTGTCTGGTCAAGAATACCAGACAACCGCCTTTCTAAGGGAACGTTTGGAAGAGTTGGGGATTCGTATTTTAGAGAGTGGATTAAAAACTGGTCTGATTGCAGAAA
>NZ_CAUFJQ010000158.1 GCF_959025735.1 uncultured Streptococcus sp. | reverse complement strand
CTTCATTTGGCACACCATTTTCATAGGCGTTGTTGAAGACTTTACGGAAGGCTTCAACGAAGTTCCCGTTTTCAGACAATTCCTTATCGAATTCACCCATCAAGCTCTCTGCATTGCTAGACAATTTCTCTGTATTCCCTTGGGCTCTTTCCAATTCTTTGTTCAATTGGCTAAAGATTTCATTGGTAGAGTTAGCAGCTTCCACATTGCTACGAGATGAACTCTTAACACCTTCTGTCGAGCTCAATAAGGAAGTGTATTCAGAACCAAGAGCAGACAAGTCTGCATCCGTCTTGGTTTGAGCTTCGGTAACGGTTGCTTGTGCAGTTGAGATAGCCTCTAAGCGTTTTTGAAGGTCTGCATACTGCGTCAATTGATCATTGATGTTTTGGGTTAGATCTTTGTTGGTATTTTCGATTGCTGTAAGGTTAGCCTGTAATTCTGGTCCCAAGACTTGCAACTGTTTGAGGGTGTCATCTAGCTTAGCTTTCACACTATTCGTTGCATTCCCAGTTTCATCCGTTTCAATACTCTTACGGTAGTCCTTTATGTTACTTGAAACAGCAGCCTTCACGATGTCGACCAAAGCGTTTGTCAAATCCATATCTTCGATTGGATCATAGAGTGAATGACGAACATGGTTGTCATCTTCTGGATAGTAAGCATCAATCAATGCTCCTGCGCGTTGATAATCCAAAGCAATTTCACTAGCTTTCGACGCATAGTTAGCGACAGCTGTTTTTAAATCTTCTGCTGATACCGTCACACTGGTTGAAGAAACCCCATTCACAAGAACTTCAACATCAATTGCGCTTGGCATAGCTCCTCCATCTTCAACAAGGTGAATTTGGATTTGTTTGCCATCTTTCAGTTCGACTTCCTGCTCGCCGCTACCTGCATAAGTATGTCCATCATAGGTCCAAGTATCCACCTTGACTCCTGCTGGTACTTGGATGCTAACCTTCTGTTTTCCAGATTTAGCATTGAGGACATCGGCAACTGCAGTTGATTTGGCATCTACTTCTGCAGCCAAAGTTTTTAAATCATCAGCATTTCCATTTGCTTTCGCCATCGTCCCAGCAAAAGTACTATCAAAATGAATTGCTGTATTGAGGTTGCCATATTTATTGAGATTAAGACTAGCTGGATCTAGAGACGGCAACTTTTCAATCGCTTGACGAATAGTATCATCCGCTTTATTACGTGCCTCACTTAAGGTCTTGATACTCGTCTTCCCAATCAAGGTACGAAGGGTGACTTTTTCTCCTTCTTTTAGACCATAGTAGTCAAGGATCTTCGCTTTTACAGAAGACTCGATGTTATTTTCATGCTCATCTAATTTGTCGCGTTCTGCCTTGATCCCTTTTTCGAGGTCTGCCACACGATCATTCACATCTTTTGTCAAGCCTGCATAGGTCTTGGTACCTGAAGAATCTCCTGCTGTTTCAGCTGGTTGACTCAATTGCTTGGTAATCGCTTCTTGGTTTAGTTGTAGATTCTTATACAACTCTTGGGTCTTTTCACTGACAACAGACTGGTTCATAGACATCAGCTGGTTCATGAACTCTTCATGGCTGATCTTGTCCTCGGAGCGTTGCTTAATCAATGTGTCGAAGTTTCGACCATACTGATCCTGAGATTGGGTCAATTGATCAAAAGCCTGGGTATAAGACTCAAGAACTGTCTTCAAAGCATTGTTCGACTCGACAGATGATGTCGACAAGCTATAGAGACTCGGGAAGATATTCTTCGAATCCAAAGCCGAATTCAGCAAGTTGCTCCGGTAAGAACCAATGTTGGTCGATTGGATCTTGTTACTTGTCTCCACGTTTTTCTGAGCTGTATAAAGGTTGCTTAGAATGCTGACCATATACATATCAACCAATTGGCTATTCAAGTCTGAAACGATATCTTTAGCGACTTTATTGGCTTCGTTCTCAACCTGAGAATTCCCAGCCGCATTAACCTTATATGTCACCGTGGTCTTCTCTGCATTGACTGCGTTCACTTCCAAGACCTTCTCTGAGAAGTCACTTGGAATGACGATCATCAATTGGTACTTGCCATCTGCAAGCCCTGACTCAGCAGCTCCACGAGGGAGTACAGACCAGTTTTGCGAATTATCCCGTTCGATATTCTTTACATAGCTAGCCCCAAGGTTGTATTCTTTATCATTCAGTTTAACCGCCTTGTCTTCATTGACAACTGCAATATTTAGCTTGGTGTTTTCTGTCGTTTGTACGGTCTTGGCTTCGTTTTGCTTTTGGTCCTTTTGAACCGTCGTATAAAGACCCACTACTGATCCCATCAAAAGGAGCACAACTGCGCTCTGACCAATATATTTTAACCATTTTTTATTTTTAACTTCCATACCTTTTCCTTTTTCTAATTCATAGATACAAAATAGGGGTTAGGAATTAAGAATCTAACCCCTATTTTCTATATATCAAAAGACAAAAGGGTGATCTACCTACAAGAAGTAAGATCACCTCCAAGACTATCTTAGTGGATTTGTGCAGCGATATCTTGGTCAGTTTGTTCAACGATATCAGCAACTTTGATCAATTGAGCGTTGATGTCTTCCAACAATTGAGCGAATTGTTTGATTTTTGGAGACAATTCGTTGAATTGTGCTTCAAAGCTATCAAATGCAGATCCATCCCAGTTTGCGTCGATGACTTGTTGTTCATGAGTCAAAGTAGTAAGGATTTGATCGATTTCTTGAGAACCTTGTGCATAACGTTGTGCTGAAGCACGTAGGTCTTCTGGAGTTAATTTAATTTGAGCCATATTTTTCTCCTTTTGGGCTGATACCCTTATATTTTTTTCATAAACAATACATT
>NZ_CAUFJQ010000157.1 GCF_959025735.1 uncultured Streptococcus sp. | reverse complement strand
TATTTGAAAACCCTGACTTCCAAGCTGGTACAATCGGTGTGATGGACGCTATCGTGAAACAACCAGGCGTTAAATCAATCATCGGTGGTGGTGACTCAGCTGCTGCTGCGATCAACCTTGGCCGTGCAGACAAATTCTCATGGATCTCTACTGGTGGTGGTGCTTCTATGGAACTCCTTGAAGGTAAAGAACTTCCAGGATTGGCTGCTCTTACAGACAAATAATCTAAATAGAATGAAAGAGGCTGGGACAAAAGTCCTAGCCTCTCAATTATTTTTGGATTGTCAAGCAAGACGCAGTGGTTGAGTGGGCTCTACTACGCTGATTTCATCAGCTTATACAGCCCTACTCAACTGTGCGGAGGTGGGACGACGAAATCGAATTCTAACGAATTACCGATTTCTGTCCCACTCTCTTTTTTCTTTCTATTGATATCTGTTCTCTCCTTTCTGAAAATATGGTAGAATAATAGAAATAGAAAGATAGGTGACCATGGATTACTTTAAACGACACAAATTTGATTGGTCCAAATTCCGTTTGGGGATGAGAACCTTTAAAACAGGGATTGCCGTTTTTATTGTACTACTTATTTTTGGAATATTTGGCTGGCGAGGCCTTCAGATCGGGACGTTGACAGCTGTTTTTAGTTTGAGGGAAGACTTTGATAAGAGTGTCCACTTCGGGGCTTCGCGTGTCATGGGCAACAGTATCGGAGGTTTTTATGCCGTATTGTTCTTCCTTTTAAAAACGCTCTTTCATGGGGCGTATTGGGTGACTCTTATTTTTGTACCCATTGCGACCATGTTAACCATTATGACAAATGTCGCTATGAATAACAAAGCAGGAATTATCGGAGGAGTTTCGGCAATGCTGATCATTACCCTCTCGATTCCTAACGGAGAAACCTTCTTGTATGTTTTTGCCCGAATATTTGAGACCTTTATTGGCGTTTTTGTTGCGATTTTGGTCAATTCGGATGTGGATCGCATTCGCGATTTTCTCAAGAAACACAAAAAACCTATGTAAGATTATATAACATTTAATCTTGACATAGATTTTTTTTTCGATATAATAGAATAGAAAGAGGAATGGTATGAAGGAAAAGGAATTACGACGCTCGCTGGCAGTCTTTCCGATTGGAAGTGTTATGAAGCTGACCGACTTGACAGCTCGCCAGATTCGTTATTATGAAGATCAGGGATTGATTTCTCCTGATCGGACAGAAGGCAATCGCCGCATGTATTCGTTGGACGATATGGACCGCCTGCTTGAGATCAAAGATTATATCTCAGATGGCTTCAATATTGCGGATATTAAGAAGAAATATGCGGAAAAAGAGCAAGAGCAAACCAAGGTTGTCAGTCAAGAAGAGATCCGTAAGGCTCTTCATCGTGACATTCTTCAGCAAAGTCGCTTCACATCTTCCCCATCGCCATATGGTCAATTCCGTTGATCATTTCATAAGCTTGTAATCTATTTTAAGGAGACAAAAATGTCAATTACTGCTGCAGATATTCGCCGTGAAGTAAAAGAAAAAAATGTTACTTTTATTCGCTTGATGTTCTCTGATATTTTGGGAACTATGAAGAACGTCGAAATTCCAGCTACCGATGAGCAACTGGACAAGGTTCTTTCAAACAAAGCCATGTTTGATGGTTCTTCTATCGAAGGATTTGTCCGTATCAACGAGTCAGACATGTATCTTTACCCAGATTTAGATACATGGACAGTTTTCCCTTGGGGAGATGAAAATGGTAGCGTAGCTGGCTTGATCTGTGATGTCTATACGACTGAAGGGAAACCATTTGCAGGAGACCCACGTGGCAACTTGAAACGGGCACTTCGTCATATGGAAGAGCTTGGCTTCAAATCTTTTAACCTTGGTCCAGAACCAGAATTCTTCCTCTTCAAGTTGGACGAAAATGGAGATCCAACTCTTGAAGTAAACGACAAAGGTGGCTATTTTGACTTGGCTCCAACAGATCTTGCGGATAACACTCGTCGTGAAATCGTAAATGTCTTGACCAAGATGGGCTTTGAAGTAGAAGCTAGTCACCACGAAGTAGCCGTTGGTCAGCATGAAATCGACTTTAAGTATGACGAAGTGCTTCGCGCTTGTGACAAGATCCAAATCTTTAAACTCGTTGTGAAGACCATCGCCCGTAAACACGGCTTGTATGCAACCTTTATGGCCAAACCAAAATTTGGAATTGCCGGATCAGGTATGCACTGTAATATGTCTCTCTTTGACCAAGATGGCAACAATGCTTTCTTTGATCCAGAAGATCCACGTGGCATGCAATTGTCAGAAACAGCTTATCACTTCTTGGGTGGCTTGATCAAGCATGCATATAACTTTACAGCGGTGACCAACCCAACCGTCAACTCTTATAAACGTTTGGTTCCTGGATATGAAGCACCTGTTTATATCGCTTGGGCAGGTCGCAACCGTTCCCCATTGGTACGTGTGCCAGCATCACGTGGTATGGGAACTCGTTTGGAATTACGCTCCGTAGACCCAATGGCCAATCCTTATGTAGCCTTGGCAGTCTTGCTTGAAGTCGGCCTTCACGGTATTGAAAATAAAATCGAAGCACCTGCTCCGATCGAAGAAAATATCTATGTGATGACACCAGAAGAACGTAGAGCAGCTGGAATCACAGATCTCCCTTCTACCCTTCACAATGCCTTGAAAGCCTTGACAGAAGACGAAGTGGTAAAAGCTGCCTTGGGTGAGCACATCTACACCAGCTTCCTTGAAGCCAAACGAATCGAATGGGCAAGCTATGCGACTTTCGTATCTCAATGGGAAGTAGACAACTATTTAGATCTTTATTAAGAAACAAGAGTAAAGAG
>NZ_CAUFJQ010000156.1 GCF_959025735.1 uncultured Streptococcus sp. | reverse complement strand
GCCCAAGAAGCCTTCAATATGATCGACTACTTCAAACGCAATGGTGTCCTCGTCAAGGAACTCAAAGAAGATATTGGCAACTATAAAAAAGGGGACTTAGTCATTGACATGGCCCAAGCCAAACGTGGCTATGCCAACCACATTCTCTACAAGGGTTCCAACGAATCTGCCTGGGCTGCTATGTACGCAGAGTTGCTGGTAAACTTCCCAGATATGAGAGGGTTCAAGTCCGAACCTGTCTTTGCGGATGGTCTTTTCAACGGAAAATTAGGAGAAGTCACCACCACCCGCGCCACTCGTACCTCTGAGATCGATCCAAAAGCTCCTTACTATGTGATCGCAAATACCTCAGCCAGTGCCGTTAAAGCTGTCAACCAGGCTATTGCACAAGGAAAATCTGTCTACCTAACAGATGATGGCTACATCGTTGACCGCGATACCTTTGCTTCGCTCCTACCAAACTATGCCATTTATGGTGATGCCCTCTACAAGGTGCCTAGTGGCCCAACCTTGAAACCGATGAAGGTCTACTCTCCAAACTACCACTATAATTGGGCTGGAGTAGATGCGCCTGCTCATACTAGTTTGGTCCTTGAAAAATTAGGCTTCCAAATCGTCAATACGCCAGAAGAAGCGGATGTTGTTATTTTGGAAAGCAATCGCTTTGACGCTTCCATTTTTGGCAAGAAACCAACCCTTGTCATTGGCGGGGAAGCCATGCAAAAATTGGAAAAATTGGGAGTTCTTACAGGATTTGACGCTGAAAAACTAAAAGGCGGTAGTGACTACGAAGGCTTGATGAAAGCGATCATTGATGATCAGGATCCATTGACCAGCGGATACAAGAAGAATACCCTCTTCTACTCCAACTCAGGAAACTGGATTGAAAAGGTTCCAGAGCATTTCAAGACCTTGATGAGCATCGCTCCAAGCGATTATTATATTGCAGGTTGGTGGCCACATAACGATGTTCTGGCTAACAAAGTCATGGCCATCTCTGGAGAACTGATGGGACAACCACTCTTTGTCTATGCAGGAAATCCAACCAACCGTCAACACCCTGTCCACTTCTTCCGCTGGGTAACCAATGCGATCTTTGGCAGCAAGTTGGCAAGCTTGATGGATTACGTTCCAGCTAAAGAACCAGATCAAGTGGTAGTTCCAATTCATAACCAAACAAGCAATCCACAGCCAATCTTGGCCAAGAAGGACACTCCTAAAGTGCTCCTTCCACAAAAAGAAACAACTGTGGAAAATGGAGAAAGCGTGCAAGCTTTGACTTACCAAGTAGGACAAAGCTTCCAAGAAAGTCCAGCTAAGGCACAATTGCCACAAACTGGAGAAGACACAACCGCACACTTCATTCTTTCAGGCTTCTTGTTAGCCGTTAGCGGAGGCTTCCTCCTCTTGAAAAAGAAAGAAGTTGAGTAAGTTCCAGGTTTAGACTTGGATGACACGAAAAGAACCTTCGCAGACGCGAAGGTTCTTTTTGGAGATAAAATATCTTTCAAAACTTTCCTTAGGTGAGTACGGAGGTTAGGTGAAATTATCCGGTGGATGATTTCAGCAATCCAGGAAGTTCCATGACTTAGTTTTGGACCTAATGTTCCAAAACTCCCGAGTGCTTGAAACAATAATGTTTCAAGCACTTTTCTCACGGCGGAAAGTTTCAGTTTATACTTGACTGATTCTAAAGTATAGAAAACTTATATAAATTTCTCCAGAATATTTAATGAAAATACTATTCTACATTAAAGTCTAACACTGATGCAAAGTTTCTCCTTATTCCACCAATTCCAGCACGATGCTTTGGTAAGGGACCAATTCTAATACCTGGTCTCCTTCTTGGAACAACCCAGCAGTATTATTTAAAACGAGCGTTTTAATCGGAGCTGGTAACTCCAAAGTGGCCTGGCGATTTTGGAAATTGCTGATTACCAAGATACGCTTGTCTCCACGGCGTTCGAAGGCGATGATATTCTCGCGGTCCCGATAAGCTGGGATCATATCTCCAAACCGGATGGTATTTCCATAGAGGGGATGGCGATACAAGGCCGTCAGCTGACGGTAATAATTCAAAATAGAATCTGGATCCTTTTCCTGGTCTTCCACATTAATGGAATAATCTGGTTTGGGACTGATCAGCCAGGCTGGTCCATCGCTAAAGCCCAGACCTGGCTCTCTTGTCCACTGCATCGGTGTCCGCGCATTGTCTCGGCTGTAGTTGGCAATCACTGCTAAGGCTTCTTCCTCGCTCAAACCAGCTTCTTTAGCGACATGGTAGCCATTGATGGTTGCGATATCATCAAAGTCCTCTACTGATTCAAAGACTTGGTTTTCCATTCCAATTTCTTGGCCTTGATAGATAAACGGAATTCCCTTGCGCAAAACCTGAATAGTTCCTAGGGCTTTTTTACTGGTGTCGTTTACTAGACCTTCCGCGATATAGTGTGACACCCCACGAGGCTCATCGTGGTTTTCAATGATGGTCGAAAGAACCCCAATCCTATCTGCGCGCTCATGCGCTTGGAAAATACTTTCCTTGAGTTCATCTGCTGTCGGAAGACTATGGTCGAACCAGCCTTTTCCTTCCTGACCCAGCATGGTTTGTTTGAAATCAAAGATGGAAGAGAAGACGCCATCTTTTCCAATGAAGAAATGCAATTCTTCGTCGGTTTCATTGAAAACTTCCCCTACTGTGAAGGCATTGTACTTGGCGAAGGTACGCTCCTTTAACTCTTGCAAGAAAGGTTCAATCGGTTGCGCATTGACCAGCGATTCCGGCACTGGGACCAAGCCATTATCACGATCAGACGGAAGCGAACGCCATTCTAGATCTTTTTTGATATTGATAATGGCATCAATCCGGAAGCCCGCGATTCCCTTGTCCAA
>NZ_CAUFJQ010000155.1 GCF_959025735.1 uncultured Streptococcus sp. | reverse complement strand
AGCCCGTGTTCAATTAGTTTTGAACCTAACGTTTCAAAACTCCCGAGTACTTGAAACAACAATGTTTCAAGTACTTTTCTCACGGCGGAAAGGCTCATCACCTGATAGATCAGCTCTAAGAACTTAACTGTTTTAACTTCTTTTAAGAATCTCTTAGGCTATTTTATGTAAAATAACAGTTCTTTCGTTGCTATAAAATCCGATGGAGCCCATTCTGGAGGAGGACCCGCCAGCGTAAGCGAGGGATGCCTCTGAGGAAACTTCGCACGCGCTGTGCTACTTGTTGCTTATAGCTTTTGCCTCCTTGTGCAAAGACTCCTTTTCGACTCCAATAACCTTGCTCTCCGCGGTCATTCTTCGGAGCTAGATAGCGAACACCTTGGCGATAAAGGACCTGCTTGCGAAAGGCTGGGTCCCAAGCTTTGACGGGGTCAATATCTAAGTCCTTATGGGTCCGGCCCCTAGCCAACCCGTAGTTAAAACTGGCACCATTGACAATGCCATTTTCAGAAACTTCTACTGGATCGACTTCATTGAGGAAATGCTCAGCTTGGTCGAGAATATACTCCGTATGAAAATTTAACAAGACTTTGAAATTGACTTGTTGGGGAGCTCCCGATGGATAATGAAGGTGACCTTCTGGCCCTAGGGAGACCTTGTTGTGAAGGCGGGCAGCCGCATAAGCATCCACCGTGACCGCTCTAGCATCCTGTAGGTAAGCTTGTAAAGCCTCCTCGTCAGTCTGTCCAGCTCTCGCATTATGCGTCCGAATCCATTGTGCCTGGTAACTTGAAAGTAGGTAACGCAACTGGTGAACCTGGCGTTTCAAGAGCTGATCTCCCGACTGATCTGCTAAAGGATCCCTTTCAAAGGCGACCTGCACGACACGTGAAAAAGCCGTCCAAAAGTCGGATCCTGGCGGACAATCTGGAGCCATCCTACTCAGAAGAAAGGCTGTTTCTTCACAAGTTCCAGACAGGTCACTCGGCATAAGGAGAATTTTCATAACGCCCCTCAGCAAGTCTTGAGCAGCAGTTTCCGTTAGATCCTTGATCTCTTGAAACCACATGTTTTGAAACAGAGGACTGGCAAAGAAAAAGACAGACTGGTATTGTTCTTGGTAGGCTTGCGGATCTTTGTATCCCTGCATGTGCTTCTCTAGATAGGCTAAACTATTCTCTCTCCAGCCTAGTCTCGCTAATTCCCGTCTGTTCATGATGCCATCCTTTCTATGCTTCTATACTACCATCTTTTGGAGCTTGAGACAATTCTCATTACTCCACTAGCGTTTTTGAGGATTTTTTTGATATACTAGAAGTGAGCGAAGAAAAGAGGAAAGCATGACACCAAACAAAGAAGATTACCTCAAGTGCATTTATGAAATTGGCACAGAAGTAGAAAAAATCAGTAATAAAGAAATCGCTAGTCGCATGCAGGTCTCTCCACCCGCTGTGACCGAGATGATTAAGCGCATGATCTCTGAGGGCCTCTTGGTGAAAGATAAGACCCATGGCTATCTACTAACAGATCTGGGCTCGCAATTGGTCTCTGATCTCTACCGCAAGCACCGCTTGATCGAAGTATTTCTGCTGAAAAATCTTGGCTACACAACTGAAGAAGTCCATGAAGAGGCAGAAGTTCTCGAGCATACCGTTTCTGAACATTTCATCGACCGGCTGGATCACATGCTTGGAAATCCTAAGACCTGCCCTCATGGTGGGACAATTCCAAAGAAAGGTGAAAGGCTTGTCGAAGCCTACCAAGACCGTCTCAGTGAAACGACTGAGCCTGGTCTGTATATTCTGCAAAGGGTCTATGACACCTATGAATTGTTAAAATTTTTAGACCAGATCCATCTCCAAATTGGTGATACCATCGCGTTTCAACGGTACGATGACTACACAGGACTCTATCACTTCGTTATCCATGGACAAGAAATTTCTATCAACCAAGTGATCGCCCAACAACTCTATATCGAAAAACATGCAGTCTAATTTGACTGCATGTTTTCTTACTTATGGATTTTTTGTATCTAGCAAAATCGTCACTGGACCATCATTGATCAATTCAATCGCCATATCGGCTCCAAAGATCCCTCGTTTGACAGGGACTTCTTTTTCTAATTGATCATTAAAGGCATCATATAACTGACTGGCCATATCTGGCTTGGCAGCCCCTATAAAAGCAGGACGGTTGCCTTTTTTTGTCTCCGCAAAGAGGGTAAATTGAGAGATCGACAAGATTTCTCCTTGAATATCTTTGACCGAAAGATTCATCTTATCTTCCTCATCTGAGAAAATACGCATCTGCGATACCTTTCGGACCGCATAATCTAAATCTTTCTGATCGTCATCTGGACCGACACCTACTAGGAGCAGCAAGCCTTGCTGGATCGCATTGTAGACTTGACCATCAATGGAAACCGAGGCACTCTTGACCCGTTGAATCACTAATTTCATTTTATTATCCTATTTTATAAATCTATCGAGCATTCACTGCTGACCTTCAAAAAACATCAACCACAGACGACGAGCTAACCAAGCAATAAAAGACTTTTGAGCACGTCCTACCTTCTTCAAAGAAAATCGACATTAGACAAGGCAGTGAGACGAAGACAGTACTGTAGTACGGCGAGACGAGCTAACGAAGCAATAAAAGAGTTCTGAGCACGTCCTACCTTCTTCAAAGAAAATCGACATCAGACAAGGCAGTGAGACGCAGGCATACTATCTGAAAAGTAAAGGCTGTTCAGTTGCTTTTAGTGCGAGGCAGCGAGACGAAGACAGTACTGTAGTACGGCGAGGCGAGCTAACGAAGCAATAAAAGATAACTGAGCAGCCGACTAGCCGTTGGTACGCTTAACAGAGTACACCTCCGGCACACTCTTAATCTTATCCACAAC
>NZ_CAUFJQ010000154.1 GCF_959025735.1 uncultured Streptococcus sp. | reverse complement strand
ATCTTGTCTGGGTCCTTGAGCCACATCGCACCAGCCTCGTTCTTGACGATTTTATTCACCGGGCAACCCATGTTGATATCGACGATATCGGTCTTGGTATTTTCTTGGATAAATTCAGCTGCGCGTGCGAGGCTGTCTTCGTCGCTTCCAAAGAGTTGGATCGATACAGGATTTTCGCCTTCATCGATATGGAGCATATGCAGTGTCTTTTCATTGTTGTACTGGATTCCCTTGTCAGAGACCATTTCCATCACAACGAGCCCTGCTCCCAGTTCTTTGGCAATGGTCCGGAAAGCCGAGTTGGTCACTCCAGCCATTGGGGCTAGGACAGTACGGTTAGGGATTTCGACATTCCCGATCATAAATGGCGTATTAAGATTTGTCACGAATGAGTTCCTCCAAGTCATTTTCGTCAAAGTGGTAGTGTGTTTGGCAGAATTGGCAGGTAATCTCTGCACCGTGATCTTCATCTTTCATCTCTTTTAGATCACTAGCTGGCAGACTTGCTAAAGCATTCAAGAAACGCTCACGGCTGCAGTCGCACTGGAAGCGAAGTTCTTCTTCAGAGAGGCGTTTGAAAGGTTCATCCCCATAGATAGCAGAAAGAAGGGCTTCAATGTGGTCTTCAGATTCCAAAAGTGTGGAGATGGCAGGCATTTCTTGGATGCGTTTTTCAAAGCGCGCGATTTCTTCTTCCTTGGCATTGGGTAAGACCTGGAGCAAGAAGCCACCAGCCACCTTGACCTTGTCTTCTTCATCCAAAAGAACATTGAGTCCAACTGCAGATGGTGTTTGTTGGCTTTCCGTCAGATAAAAGGCCAGGTCTTCTCCGATTTCACCTGTCACAAGAGGGGTCATAGAGTGATAAGGATTTCCCGTACCATAATCTGTGATAACAAGGAATTCTCCGTTTCCGACAAATGGTCCCACCAGGACTTCACCAGTTGCGGTCTTCTTGATATCCACTCCAGGATTTTGCACGTAGCCTTTAACATTTCCCTTGGTATCTGCCACGGTGATGATGGCTCCAAGTGAGCTAGTCCCAAGGACTTTGACCGTAATTTTAGTATCTCCTTTCTCGTTTGCTGCCAAGATTTGACTGGCAATGAGGGTACGGCCAAGTGCGACCGTGGAGCTAGCTTGTGTATGATGTTTTTCTTGGGCTGTTCGTACAGTTTCTGTACTGTCTAGTACATAGGCACGAAAAGCGCCGCTTTCTGAGATAGTTTTAATAATTTTGTCCATACCTACTATTTTAGCACAAATCAAGCAAAGTGGGGGCAAGGAGAATTCCGAAAATCAGCCGTTTCAGAAGAAGGGCAAGAAGAAAAGAAAATTCCGAACGTTATTTCTAGAAAGAAGCAATTTCCAAGTAAAAGACGAGTTTCATAGAGAAGTTGGTTTAAAAAGGAAGGAGAAAAATAAACGATAGCTGAGTGGATCTTGAAAAAACATCAAAAATTGCTTATAATAGAGTGTAAGACAAACTTGCAGGTGAGACTCCTGCCCTTAGTTTGAAGAAAGGCATAGATAGCATCCTATCTATGGTATATGAAAAAGAATTATGACATCAGTTGTTGTAGTAGGAACCCAATGGGGTGATGAAGGAAAAGGGAAGATTACTGACTTCCTATCAGCCAATGCAGAAGTCATTGCTCGCTACCAAGGTGGGGACAATGCCGGTCACACTATCGTGATCGACGGCAAAAAGTTCAAGTTGCACTTGATTCCTTCAGGTATCTTCTTCCCTGAAAAGATTTCTGTCATTGGGAATGGGGTTGTGATCAATCCTAAATCATTGGTCAAAGAGTTGGCTTATCTCCATGAAGAAGGTGTGACAACGGACAGTTTGCGCATTTCAGACCGCGCCCATGTCATCCTCCCTTACCATATCGAATTGGACCGTCTCCAAGAAGAATCTAAAGGAGACAACAAGATCGGAACGACGATTAAAGGGATTGGCCCAGCTTACATGGACAAGGCTGCGCGTGTGGGAATCCGGATTGCGGATCTCTTGGATCGTGATGTCTTTGCGGAACGTCTTCGTATCAACTTGGAAGAAAAGAACCGTCAATTTACCAAGCTCTATGATGCAGAGCCTCTTTCATTTGACGATATCTTCGAAGAATACTATGAATATGGTCAACAAATCAAGCAATATGTAACGGATACTTCTGTCATCTTGAACGATGCTTTGGACAACGGCAAGCGCGTGCTCTTTGAAGGAGCCCAAGGGGTTATGTTGGATATCGACCAAGGAACTTATCCATTTGTTACTTCCTCAAACCCTGTTGCAGGTGGAGTGACCATCGGATCAGGTGTCGGCCCAAGCAAGATCGACAAGGTTGTCGGTGTATGTAAAGCCTATACCAGCCGTGTTGGAGATGGCCCATTCCCTACGGAACTCTTTGATGAAGTGGGGGATCGGATCCGTGAAGTCGGCCATGAGTATGGGACAACAACCGGTCGTCCTCGTCGTGTCGGTTGGTTTGACTCAGTTGTCATGCGCCATAGCCGTCGTGTCTCAGGAATTACCAACCTTAGCTTGAACTCGATCGACGTTCTATCAGGCTTGGATACAGTGAAAATCTGTGTGGCCTACGACTTGGATGGAGAACGCATCGATTACTACCCAGCAAGCTTGGAGCAACTCAAACGTTGCAAACCAATCTATGAAGAATTGCCAGGTTGGTCAGAAGACATCACCGGTGTGCGCCACTTGGATGAGCTTCCAGAAAATGCCCGCAACTATGTCCGCCGGATCGGTGAATTGGTTGGTGTGCGCATTTCAACCTTCTCAGTCGGACCAGATCGTGACCAAACCAATATCCTTGAAAGTGTCTGGTCAAGTAAATAATTTAAAAAAGAGAGTGAGACAGAAATCGGTCATTCGTTAGAATTCGATTTCATCGTCCCACCTCCGCACAGTTGAGTAGGGCTGTAAAAGCTGATGAAATCAGCGT
>NZ_CAUFJQ010000153.1 GCF_959025735.1 uncultured Streptococcus sp. | reverse complement strand
AAACATGAGGAAAATGGCTGATCTGGGAGGTTACCCGATCGTGTTCCTCGGCATCGATTTCAATAAAGCGGGATCCCAATCCACTCAAGAGATCTTTCAACTCTTCCTTGGCACCTCTTCTAGTCAAGCTGGAAGGAGTAAAAATATAATAGGCATTTTCAAATAAGGTGGCATCCGCTGCTGCTGCACCTGTCTTATGACTACCAGCCATGGGATGCCCTCCCACAAAGCGCACGGCCTTATCTGTAAACACCTTTTCAGCTTGTGCGACAATTGCTGCCTTGGTAGAGCCTGCATCTGTCACTAGTACCTGGTTCTTCAAATTCAGGCCAGCTAAGGTTTCTAAGTAAGACTTGGTTTGCTTAATCGGAAGCGCTAAAATAATGATATCTGCTAAAGGGGCAAAGGCTGCGAAATCATCCGTCACCTGATCCACCATTCCTCTTTCAAGGGCGATGGTTCGAGAGGCTTCACTACGATTGTAACCAAGAATGGTCACGTTTGGGTGAGCCCTTTTAATCCCTAGCGCGAGGGAAGCACCAATCAAGCCCAACCCTGCAATATAGACAACTTTCTTCTCCAAAGGAAAACTCTTTCTCTTAAAAATTCTTAGTAAAGTCCCGGTGCTTAGCAACGGCCTCTTTCAATTCTTCCATGTTATCGGATGAGAATTTTTCAAGCACTTCTGTAGCAAGGACTGTTGCGACCACTGCTTCCATCACGACACCTGCAGCTGGTAGAGCTGTTGGATCGCTACGCTCAACTGTTGCCTTATAAGGCTCATGGGTTTCGATATCCACACTCATCAAGGGTTTGTAAAGCGTTGGAATAGGCTTCATGACACCACGAACCAGAATGGGCTCACCGTTGGTCATGCCCCCTTCAAAACCACCAAGATTATTGGTGCGACGGGTATAGCCAGTGTCCTGAGACCAGATGATTTCATCCATGACTTGACTACCTTTTAGGCGACCTGCGTCAAAACCAAGGCCAAACTCAACACCCTTAAAGGCATTGATAGAGACCACCCCTTGAGCGATTTTAGCGTCCAATTTCTTGTCCCATTGCACATAGGATCCTAGTCCAACAGGCACACCGCCAACCAAGGTTTCCACAATTCCCCCGATGGTATCGCCGTCTTTTTTCACTTGGTCAATGTAGGCCTTAACGGCTTCTTCTTGTTCTGGCACAACGATCGAAACTTCCGACCGACCTGCCTTTTCCTTGATTTCTGAAACGGTTAGATTCTCGGGAATTGCAATCTCGATTCCCCCAAAGTTAACAATGTGGCTAGCTACTTCAAGGCCGATCTCTTCTAAAATCCGTTTAGCAACTGCACCAACGGCTACACGCATGGTCGTCTCACGGGCAGAAGAACGTTCGAGCGAATTACGAAGATCGTCAAAACGGTATTTGATCCCTCCGACTAGATCGGCATGACCAGGACGTGGCTTGGTGATCTTACGCAGATTTTTCTTTTTCTCTTCGACCGGTGCTACATTCATGATCTCCAGCCATTTTTGGTGATCCAGATTGGTCACATTCAGAGTAATCGGACCTCCCATGGTCAAGCCATGACGGACCCCTGATGTGATCTCAACACGGTCACTCTCGATTTTCATCCGAGCACCACGACCATAGCCACCTTGTCGACGTTTGAGCTCTTTATTAATATCCTCTTCAGATAAAGGAAGGCCTGCCGGAACCCCCTCAATGATGGCTGTTAGTCGAGGCCCATGGGACTCTCCTGCTGTTAAATATCTCATACGACCTTATTCCTTTCTTTCTAAAAAGTTCTTCATTTCTTGAAGAGGGATTTGATGAATCGCTGCTCGCCCTAACTCTGGAACAATGACTAATTTCAAGTTCGTCCCACGCGCTTTTTTGTCATGGGTCAAGGCTTGATAAAGGGCTTCTTTATCCCAGTTCTCATAGGTCACCGGAAGGCCAAATTTCCGGCACATTTCTTCGATTTTTTGAGTAATTCCCTTTGGCATCAAGCCCTTTTCTTCTGCAACTCGGGAGAGCTGCACCATACCCATACTGACAGCTTCTCCATGCATAACCTGCCCATAACCAGCTGTCGCTTCAATGGCATGCCCGATGGTATGACCAAAATTGAGATACAGTCGAATGCCATTGTCCAGCTCGTCTGCCACCACATGGTCTCGCTTCACCAGACAAGAATGAGAAATGATGCTCTCTGCATGCTCTAAAATACTTTCGACAGAACCATCCATGGCTTCCAATTCTTCCCAGAGTTCCGTATCTTGGATGAGACCATACTTGATAACCTCCCCCATTCCTTCGATTAATTCACGGTGTCCCAAAGTGCTCAACACTTCAGGATCAATGAACACACCGTCCGGTTGGGCAAAGGTGCCCACCATGTTTTTGGCAAATGCTGTGTTGACTCCAGTCTTTCCACCGATAGAAGAATCCACCTGTGCGGTCAAGCTAGTCGGGATCTGAACAAAGGAAATTCCCCGCATATAGGTCGAGGCAGCAAAACCAGCCAAATCACCAACTACACCACCCCCAAGAGCAACGATTCCATCACTGCGCGTCATGCCCTGGGTAGCTAGAAATTCATAGACTTTTGAAACAGTGGTTAGATTCTTACTAGCTTCCCCTTGAAGAAACTCAAAGCGCACCACTTGAAAACCAGCTTTCTCAAGGCTCTTCTCAACGATAGAGGCATATAGCTTAGCCACGCGGTTATCGGAAATGATAGCGACTTTTTTAACGCCCCAAAGAGTGCGCAACCAGTCTCCAACCTGGTTGAGACCACCTCTTTCAATCACAATATCATAGGAATGTCCTGGAATAGGTACCGATACGTTCATAGGAATCTCCTTCACGTTTTTCTTTGATTCTATCTTATCATGAAATAGGGCACATGTCTCAATCAAAATGAAAAAGAGACTAGAGCAAGACTGTTTTTTAAAAAATCAGTTCCTGTTCTAATCTCATAAAGCTTTTTC
>NZ_CAUFJQ010000152.1 GCF_959025735.1 uncultured Streptococcus sp. | reverse complement strand
TCCAATACCAGTCCAGCATCAGCTGCGATTTTCATGACATCTTCTTGCTGGTAGATGTCGTCCGCAAAGGCAGTGGAAATAGGGCCTAATGTCAAGACTCCTACAAGGAGGGACAAGAGGCTGTGTTTTAGTCGTTTGTGTAAATGTCTCACATAATTCATAGATTCCATTATATCATACAGGCCAGGGATTCAACTTGAAAAAATTTTAGAAAAAGTAGAAATTGAAAAAATAAAGGAAAAATAGAATAATTTCGCAGTAAAAGCGTTTACATTTCCCTAGAAAGTGCTATAATTTAAATTGAGTATAACATTTTTTACAATGAGGTGATTTATATGAACAAAGGGAAGGTACTCTTAGCGACCAGCGCTCTGCTTTTATCAGCTGGTGTACTGGCAGCCTGCTCAGGAGGAAAATCTGGAAGTTCCGGCGGACAGACTTTTAGCTATGTCTATACCCAGGATCCGGATACTCTCGACTATTCGATTTCTAATAAAAAATCGACTTCCGAGTTTACAGGAAATGCGATAGATGGCTTGTTGGAAGTGGACAAGTACGGGAACTTGATCCCATCGCTTGCTAAAGACTGGACTGTTTCCAAGGACGGCTTGACCTATACTTATAAACTCCGTAAAGGAGTCAAGTGGATGACTTCTGAAGGGGAAGAATATGGAGAAGTCAAGGCCAAAGACTTTGTCACAGGTCTCAAACACGCGGCAGACAAGAAATCACAAGCGATTTACTTGGTCCAAAAATCTGTCAAAGGCTTGGATGATTATGTTTCAGGGAAGACATCTGATTTCTCAACTGTTGGAGTAAAGGCTATTGATGATTATACCGTTCAATATACCTTGAGCCAACCAGAAAGTTTCTGGAATTCTAAGACTACGATGGGGATCTTGATGCCGGTTAACGAAGAGTTCCTGAAATCTAAAGGAGATGACTATGGTCAAGGAACTTCTCCATCTAGTATCCTATACTGCGGTCCTTATTTGATCAAATCTATCACTTCTAAATCTTCTGCGATATTGGAAAAGAACCCAACCTACTGGGATGCGGATAATGTTAAGATCAGTAAAGTGAAGCTGACCTATTATGATGGACAAGACTCAGAATCCTTGATTCGTGGATTTGACAAAGGCGACTATACAGTTGCCCGTGTTTTCCCAAATGGTTCCAACTATAAGAGTGTAGAGAAGAAGCATAAGGACGACATTGTCTATACTGACCAAGGTTCCTCTACCTACAACCTTTCCTTCAACATTGACCGTCAGGCTTATGAAATCACAAAGAAGACTACTGATGCTCAAAAGACTTCAACCAAGAAAGCAATCTTAAATAAGGACTTCCGTCAAGCCATTATGTTTGCCTTTAACCGCAAGGCTTATGTAGCGCAAACTAACGGGGAAGCGGGTGCCAATAAGGTCATCCGTAATACCTTTACGCCACCAAACTTTGTCCAAATCGATGGCAAACAATTTGGTGATGCAGTAGAAAAAGACCTGGAAGCTTATGGGGATGAATGGAAAGGGGTCTCTGTCGCAGATGGAAAAGACACCCTCTACAATCCAAACAAGGCCAAAGAAGAGTTTGCCAAAGCCAAGGCAGACTTGCAGGCTCAAGGAGTTGAATTCCCAATTCATTTGGACCTTCCAACTTCATCTACTTATACGGAAGGAATTAAACAGGCCCAATCCTTTAAACAATCAGTTGAGTCTACACTGGGAGCAGAAAATATTGTCATCGACCTGAATATGGTTTCTGAGGATGATCTTCAACGGGTCACTTACTTTGCTGAAAATGCTTCACAACAAGACTGGGATCTGAACAATAACTTGGGTTGGGGCCCAGACTATACGGACCCATCTTCTTACATTGATATCACTAGTGGTAAATCTGGCGAAAACGCCAATGCCTACTTTGGATTCGATGCTGGTACCAACAATGCGGCCGCAAAAGCAGCTGGTTTTGATGAATACGATCAGTTGATTGAGGATGCTCAAAAAGAAACCACAGATGTGAACAAGCGTTACGAAAAATACGCTGCCGCTCAAGCTTGGTTGACCGATAGTGCCCTCTTGATTCCGATCCATTCAGATGGAGCTTCTCCAGTCGTTCGTAAGACTGTGCCATACTCTGCAGCCTTTGCTTGGACCGGCCACAAGGGTCAATCCTTCAACTATAAGTATTTAGAAGTTCAAGACAAGGTCGTAGCGGCTAAAGACTATGACAAAGCGCGTGAACAATGGAAGAAAGAAAAAGAAAAATCCAATAAAAAAGCGCAAGAAGAACTTGAAAAGCATGTGAAATAGACTTTTCTTAGCGAAAACAGGATGGACAGGTCCCGTATGGGACCTGTCTTTTTCTTTGTCTGAACCTTTAAAAATCGCCTAAAAATGGTATAATAGGAGCATCACGAAAATTGGAGAGACGCTATGAGTTTTTACGATCATAAAGAAATCGAGCCTAAGTGGCAAAAATACTGGGCTGACAATCACACTTTTAAGACAGGAAAAGATGTCTCAAAACCTAAGTTTTATGCGCTCGACATGTTCCCTTACCCATCTGGAGCGGGTCTTCACGTAGGACACCCAGAAGGTTATACGGCAACAGATATCCTTAGCCGTTTCAAACGTGCGCAAGGCTACAACGTCCTTCACCCAATGGGATGGGATGCCTTTGGTTTGCCTGCAGAGCAATATGCGATGGATACAGGGAATGACCCAGCAGAATTCACAGCGGAAAACATTGCCAACTTCAAACGCCAAATTAATGCTCTTGGATTCTCTTACGACTGGGACCGTGAAGTTAATACTACAGACCCAAACTACTATAAATGGACACAATGGATCTTCACTAAGCTTTACGAAAAAGGTTTGGCCTATGAAGCTGAAGTGCCAGTAAACTGGGTTGAAGAATTGGGAACAGCCATCGCCAACGAAGAAGTCCTTCCTGATGGAACGTCTGAGCGTGGAGGCTATCCAGTTGTCCGCAAACCAATGCGCCAATGGATGCTCAAAATCACTGCCT
>NZ_CAUFJQ010000151.1 GCF_959025735.1 uncultured Streptococcus sp. | reverse complement strand
GCAAGACCTGCTAGTTCTGGATTGAGGGTCAATCCCAGTCCTACAAAGACTCCAGCAGCAATTGGAAGCCCAAGGAGATTGTAGATAGAGGCCCAGAAGAGATTGAGTAAAATCCTGCGGAAGGTCTTTTGACTCATGTCAAAGGCGCGCACAACGCCAAGCAAATCATTTTGCGTGAGCACGATGCCACCGGACTCGATCGCAATATCCGTTCCAGATCCCATAGCGATCCCCACATCCGCGATCGAGAGAGCTGGAGCATCATTGATCCCATCTCCAACAAACGCGACCTTGCTATCTTCTTGCAGTTTTTGGATGGCGCTAGCTTTTTCTTGAGGAAGGACATCAGCAATGACGGTGTCAATTCCCACTTGCTTAGCAATAGCTTGGGCCACCCGTTCATTATCCCCCGTTAACATGACCGTTTTCAAGCCCCGTTCTTTGAGCTTTTTGATCGCTTCTTTTGAGCTGGCCTTCGGAGCATCTTGAATGGCAATCAAGCCAATCACTTGCCCATCCACAGACAAACTGATCACTGTTTTGGCCTGCTCTTGCAACTCTACCATCCGTTTTTCAAGCTCCGGATCCATCGCTGTCCCGTCATGAAGTTTGCCATTTCCCAAGGTCACCAACTGCTGGTCGATCTGACCTTGGACCCCTTTTCCTTCAATCGCTTGGAAGTTTTCCACAGGGGATAACACCAAACCTTTTTCTTCTGCTTGGGATAACACCGCTTGGGCTAGTGGATGTTCTGAAAAAGTTTCAAGACTAGCAGCCAGTGTCAAGACACGCGCTTCATCTCCTACAACATCGGTTACAAGTGGTTGGCCAATGGTAATAGTCCCTGTCTTATCAAATACAACGGTTTGAATCTTTTGCACTTCTTGAAGAACTGTTCCATTTTTAATCAGAACCCCCATCTTGGCACTACGGCCGGTTCCGACCATCAGGGCTGTTGGGGTTGCTAAACCAAGGGCACAAGGACAGGCAATAATGAGGACAGAGACTGCATAGAGCATGGCCTCTTGAAGCGACGCGCCCAGAAGCACGGACCAAACCCAGAAAGTCGCAATGGCCAAAATCGTCACCACTGGAACAAAGATACCTGAAATCTTATCCGTCAAATCTTGAATAGGAGCACGACTGGATTGGGCCATTTTGACAAAGTCCACAATTTGAGATAAGAGGGTCTCACTACCGACTTTTTCAGCCTTAAAGAGAATGGTCCCATTGCTGTTGATAGTGGAGCCGATCACTGCATCACCAACTGATTTTTCCACAGGCAAGCTTTCACCTGTCACCATCGACTCATCAATGGTCGTACTTCCTTCTACAATCGTCCCATCAACCGCGATCTTTTCCCCAGGACGGACCCGAATCAAGTCACCAATTTGGATATCTTCTGCCGCCACCTCGACATAGTTCCCATCACGGAGAACTTGAGCCGTTTTTGCCTGCAAATCCAACAACTTTTCCACAGCCTCGGAGGCATTGTTACGCATCCGTTCTTCAAAGATTTGCCCTAAGAGGATAAAGAAGATGATAAAACCCGCAGCCTCAAAGTATACTGGCTGACCAGTAAAAAGGGCAAATACACTATAGACATAGGCTACCAGGGTTCCAAGAGCTACCAAGGTATCCATATTGGAATGGTGCTTCTTAAATGAGGCCCAGGCACTCTTGATAAAAGGAACTCCTGCTACCAACATGATCGGCGTTGTCGCTAGAAAGTTTCCCCAGCGATTGACTGGATGGGAGACAAGTCCTGCCCACATCCCGATCATCAAGATTAATAAAGGAAGGGTAAAGATACTAGTAATCCAAAAGCGATCCCGTAAACTTAAGACACGACGGCGTTTTTCCACAACCGTGTAGGAACCCTTTTGCATCTTCATTCCACATGAAAACTCAAAGTCCCCTGTTTCTGTCGGGGTAAAGGATATCACTTTATCCACACCGACTTCCAAAGGCTCTAAAATCCCCTGATCTTCAAACAAAATTTCCTTGTAACAGCCGGAAGGATTGACCCGATGGAAGGTGATTTCAGCAGGGATCCCTTTTTGAAGTTGAAATTCTTTGGGACTATAGCCCTTTTCTGCTGTAATACGGATCTTTTGCACTCCGTTTTCCACAACTGCTTTTTGTTTTTCTACCATACCTACTCCTTTATTCCACAATCATGTGACCATGCATCATGTTCATTCCACATGAATACCCATATTCGCCCGCTTTTTCTGGCGTAATTTCAATGACATGTTTTTCACCTAAAGGCAAATCTTCATGAACGCCAAAATCTGGAAAGATCACTTGAGCCAGACATGAAGATGGATCCTTGCGATTAAAGATAATCCGGGCAGGAACATTCTTTTTCAGGACAATGGTTTCAGGCGAATACCCCCCCATGACTTCGACTTCAATTTCTTGATAACCTGATTTCTGACGAGCGTGGCCGCTTACCTTTTCATGCTCTGCAAAGAACCACCAAGCAATAAAAACAACCACAAGTAAACAAACAATACTAATCAACAATCCAAACATGGAATTTCCTTCTTTCTATTACATACAATTGCAAGGGACTGTTTCGACAGCCTCTGCTTTCTTTTCTTCCAGGACCTGCTGCAGCTGATTAAGATCTGCAAGCGTAAAGTCACTCTCCTGAATCAAGTTTTCAAGCACCTGGACAATTCTTTTTGAGCAAACCTTGTCTTTCACATCCTCAACCACCAAGTCTAACCCCTGGTCCTGCTTCAACAAAGCCGAGTAGACAAAGGCTTTGCCAGATTTTTCTCTGGTCAGACAGCCTTTCTCCACCAAGCGCGTCAAGAGGGTCTTGATAGTCGACTTCGACCAGTCAAAGCGCTCGGACAAGACGGCGATCAAATCCGTGCTGGTCTGCTTGCCTTCCATCCAGATAATCTTCATGATGCGCCATTCCGCATTGGAAATTTGCATGGCTTCTCCTTTCTAAATCTACATTTGTAAATCTTATGATGCTATTTTACACCTAAGATTTACATTTGTCAACCAAAAGTTTTAAAAAAAACAAATCTTCCTTTGAAGATTTGTCTG
>NZ_CAUFJQ010000150.1 GCF_959025735.1 uncultured Streptococcus sp. | reverse complement strand
AGGTGGGACGACGAAATCGAATTCTAACGAATTACCGATTTCTGTCCCACTCTCTATTTTTTCTTTGTTTCAAAAAAATGTACTTAAAATACAAAAAGCATATATATTAGCTTGTCTTCTCAAAGTAAATCAATTATAATGAAACAAGATAGGTTGTGTATAAAATCACAATATGTAGTGATAATTTTTCGACTCACATACCTTATCTAGTAAACGTAGAAAAAGGAGAAAAATCGTTTATGAAAAAGTGGCTCTATTCTGTTGTGACAGCAGTTGCCCTATTTTTACTAGCGGCTTTAGGATTTGCCAAACCAAATAGTATAGCTAAAGTCCATGCAGATACTATTAATAGTGTAGTCAAATCTGTAAACATTTCGAAATCAACTGGTGGAGCGATTACAGATCCACTCGGTGTTTGGGAGAGCTTTCAAGTTGAAGCAGACTTTGAGTTGCCGAATGGGAGTGTAAAAGCAGGGGATCAGACTGAAATCCAACTTGGAGATGGCTTTAAGGTCTTTGAAACGGACACCATTGACCTGCTGGATCCAAGTGGTCAAAAGGTTGCGACAGCAACGGTAGATGATCAAAGAAAAAAGATTACAGTGACCTATACGGACTATCCTGAAAGAATGGCCAATGTGACAGGGAAACTGCGTTTCTTTGCGCGTGTAGACCACCAAGTTGTCAAAGGACAAAAGACACTTGAATTCAAACTTAAAATCGGTAAAGATGTGATTCCAGGTGGGAATATCGATTACAAAGGGGTCAATCCAGGTGAGAATCCTCCTACTCCAGAAGTCTTTAGCAAGTGGGGTTGGACCAATTCAGATGATAAATTAAAATTGACCTATACCTTGAATATCAATCAAGGCCACACAGCCCTTCATAATATTGATATCAAAGACCACTTGGCCTTTACAGATGGGAAGATCAAGGCAGATTCTGTTAACATCCATACAGGAACTTGGCAGGTTAGTGATGAAGATGGGGCTTATCATTTACGAGACACCACAAATGTCACGAAAAATTATTCCCCTGTTGTCAGTGCTGATGGTCAATCTCTAACGGTTCATATTGGAGATCTAGCTCCAGAACAAGGAATGACGATTCGCTATGATGTCTATTTGGACAAGGTCCCAGCCATCAATACATCCTTTAAAAACAATGCTAGCATGACAGCTACAGAAATCAAGGAGCAAAATAAGGTAGCAGACATTCTGTATCAGTTCTTTGATGGACACTTCAATGGTGAGAAGTACTCATTCACCATTCATAAAAAAGGTGAAAATGGCCAAGCGCTTGCAGGTGCCGTCTTTGCTGTGACGGCAGATGATACAGGAGAGCAAGTTGGAACCATCGAAACTAATGAGGATGGAATAGGCACTATTACGGGCTTGATCAAGCAGGCTTATACAGTTCAAGAGATCAAGGCTCCAACAGGCTATGTTCTCTCTAAAGAACCTATCAAGATCAGCAAGGACGATTTTGGAAATGACCTTGCGATTTCTCGTGATGTTGTGAACCAAAAAGAAAAAACAAGTGTCTCTGGCCAAAAGACATGGAATGATAATGATAACCAAGATGGCAAGCGTCCGTCAAAAATCACAGTCAATCTCCTAGCAAATGGTGTCAAAGTCGCTTCTAAAGAAGTGAAACCAGATGCTACAGGAACGTGGGCCTATCATTTTGATAATCTCGATGTGGTCGATGATGCTGGTAATGTCATTGCCTACACTATTTCAGAAGAACCTGTCGAAGGTTATGAAACAACTATTGAGGGAACCAATATTACCAACACTCGTACACCAGAAGTTGTTGAAATTCCAGTAACGAAGATTTGGAAAGACAATGATAATCAAGATGGTGTTCGTCCTGACAAGGTTACTGTTCGTCTCCTTGCAGATGGTACAGAAGTAGCTAGCCAAGAGCTAAGTGCAGCAACTGATTGGAAGACAGTCTTTACCAATCTTCCAAAATACAATCACGGCAAACAAATTGTCTACACAGTCACAGAAGACACAGTAGCCAATTACTCTGCTGCGATTGATGGAACAACCATTACCAATAGCTACAAGCCAGGTAAAACCAGCGCTACTGTTACAAAACGTTGGGAAGACAACAATGACCAAGATGGCAAACGTCCAAGCGCCATTAAGGTACAGCTCTATGCAGATGGCAAAGCTCAAGGAAAAGAAGTGGAACTTTCTGCTAAAAATAACTGGACTCATACCTTTAGCAATTTGCCTCTAAAAGCGAAAGGCAAAGAGATCCAGTACCAAGTGAAAGAAGTTGGGACAGTCAAAGGCTATACAAGTACGGTCGATGACAGTAACAAGGGAAATGTAGTGATCACCAATAGCCGCACACCAGAAGTAACAGAAGTAGCGGTCAAGAAGATCTGGGATGATGCAGACAATAAAGAGGGTCTTCGTCCTGAAAAAATCACAGTTCGTCTCCTTGCGGATGGTCAAGAAGTAGCTGTAAAAGAAATCACAGCTACTGATAATTGGCAGGCAAGCTTCACGGATCTACCTGTATACAAGGAAGGTAAGAAGATTGCCTACACGATTACAGAGGATCCAGTAGCAGGTTATACAAGCAACATTGATGGTTTCACGATAACCAACCGTCATACGCCACCAACAACACCTCCTACCACACCACCAAGCACACCGCCAACGACTCCGCCAACAACACCTCCTACAACGCCACCTACAACTCCACCGACGACACCACCAACAACGCCGCCAAGCACACCGGAAAAACCAGAAACTCCAACTACACCAAAAGAAGGGAAGAAAAAAATTCTTCCATCAACTGGTGAAGTTGTTGCTTACGGGTTGACAATACTCGGTGCCCTCTTAGCAATTTTTGCTTTGGCTTTGCTCTTGCGTGGTAAACGGAAAGAGAAATAAGCTTCATACCGATAAAGAGGCTGGGACAAAAGTCCTAGCCTCTCAATTATTTTTGGATTGTCGAGCAAGACGCAGTGGTTGAGTGGGCTCTACTACGCTGATTTCATCAGCTTTTACAGCCCTACTCAACTGTGCGGAGGTGGGACGACGAAATCAAATTCTAACGAATTACCGATTTCTGTCCCACTCTCTTTTGAATAAGTT
>NZ_CAUFJQ010000149.1 GCF_959025735.1 uncultured Streptococcus sp. | reverse complement strand
AATTAAAAACGTAGAAACGATTTAACCGTTTACATTACAAAAAATAAGGAGATTTACTTTATGGATTACAATAAAGTAGCCAAAGAGGTTATCGAAGCAGTTGGTAAAGATAACCTTGTTGCGGCAGCACACTGTGCGACACGTCTACGTTTGGTATTGAAAGACGATAGCAAAGTTGATCAAGCTGCACTTGATAACAATGCAGATGTCAAAGGAACCTTCAAATCAGATGGTCAATACCAAGTGATCATCGGACCTGGAGATGTAAACTTTGTTTATGAAGAGCTGATTAAAGCGACTGGTTTGAAAGAAGTATCAACAGACGATTTGAAACAAATCGCTGCAAAAGATAAGAAATTCAACCCATTGATGGCCTTGATTAAACTCTTGTCTGATATCTTCGTTCCAATCATTCCTGCCTTGGTTGCAGGTGGTCTCTTGATGGCCCTTCGGAACTTCTTGACTTCAGCTGGTTTGTTTGGACCTAAATCATTGGAAGAAATGTACCCAGCTATCAAGGGTCTTTCAGCTATGATCCAATTGATGTCAGCTGCACCATTTATGTTCTTGCCAATTTTGGTTGGTATTTCTGCAGCCAAACGTTTTGGAGCAAACATCTTCTTGGGTGCTGCGATCGGTATGATCATGACCACACCAGATCTTGGTGGGGCTACTAAATTCTGGGATATCTTTGGTTACAATGTAGCACAAACAAACTATGCTTACCAAGTTATTCCTGTCTTAGCAGCGATCTGGATCTTGGCGCATTTGGAAAAATTCTTCCACAAGAAATTGCCATCAGCTGTTGACTTTACCTTTACTCCATTGCTTTCTGTGATGATTACTGGTTTCCTTACCTTTACAGTGGTTGGTCCAGTGATGCTTTTGGTATCAAACGGAATCACAGATGCTATTGTATGGTTGTATAACACAACAAGCTTTATCGGTATGACAGTCTTTGGTGGAACTTACTCATTGATCGTTATGACAGGTCTTCACCAATCATTCCCAGCTATCGAAACACAATTGCTTTCAGCGTGGCAAAAAGGTGCGGGTCATGGAGATTTCATCTTCGTAGTCGCATCAATGGCCAACGTAGCGCAAGGTGCTGCAACTTTTGCCATCTTGTTCTTGACGAAAAGCGAAAAAACCAAAGGTCTTGCATCTTCTGCAGGTGTGTCTGCCCTTCTTGGTATCACAGAACCAGCCCTCTTCGGGGTTAACTTGAAATACAAATTCCCATTCTTCTGTGCCCTTATCGGTTCAGCAGTGGGTGCCCTCTTTGCAGGTCTTCTTCAAGTAGTTGCTGTTTCACTTGGATCAGCAGGTTTCCTTGGATTCCTTTCAATCAATGCAACATCCATCCCATTCTACCTCTTGTGTGAAGTGATTGCCTTTGCGGTAGCCTTTGCATTGACTTACTTCTACGGTAAGACAAAAGCAGCAGATGTGTTTGCTGCAGAAGGAAATGTAGCAGCAGCAGAAACTGCTGAAAAAGCAGAAGCCAAAGAAGTAGCAGCTGCTTCTGAAAAAGTTGAAGCAACACTTGCGGATGAAGTGATTGTAACTCCTATCGTTGGTAGTACAGTAGCGCTTGCTGATGTGAATGATCCTGTCTTCTCAAGTGGAGCGATGGGACAAGGAATTGCCATCAAACCAACTGAAGGCGTTGTCTATGCACCAGCAGATGCTGAAGTAACCATTGCTTTCGCAACTGGTCACGCTTACGGTTTGAAGACAGCTAACGGTGCTGAAATCTTGATCCACGTTGGGATTGATACAGTATCAATGAACGGTGAAGGATTTGATCAAAAAGTAGCTCAAGGCGATAAAGTGAAAGCTGGTGATGTCCTTGGTACATTTGATGCAGCGAAAATTGCCGCAGCTGGTCTTGAAGACACAACTATGGTGATCGTCACTAACACAGCTGACTTTGCTTCTGTCACACCTGTTGCAACTGGATCTGTTGCGAAGGGTGATGCAATCATCGAAGTTAAAGCTTAATCGAAAAATAAGTTCTCAAGGACTGGTCTATCATCTCCAGTCCTTGAATTTTATTTCTCAAAAAAGGTGTGTTTTTTCTTTAGAGAAGAGAAAAAGATTGACTACAAAATATGCTATAATAAATACAGGATATTTTTCATAATAAAAAAGGAGCCAACATGACAAAATTATATGGAAGTTTGGAAGCTGGCGGTACAAAATTTGTTTGTGCAGTTGGTGATGAAAACTATAATGTTGTGGAAAAAGTACAATTTCCAACAACCAAGCCAATTGAGACGATTGATAAGTGTATTGAATTTTTCTCAAAATTTGAGGATCTAGTTGGGCTTGCGATTGGATCATTTGGACCAATTGATATCGATCCAAATTCAAACACTTATGGTTTCATCACAACGACTCCAAAACCAAATTGGGCCAATGTAGATATCGTTGGGGCTTTCCGTCGTGCCTTGAATGTACCTATCTATTTCACAACAGATGTAAATAGTTCTGCCTATGGAGAAGTAGTCGCACGCAATAACGCGGGTGGCCATATCGAAAACTTGGTTTACTATACAATCGGAACAGGAATCGGAGCTGGTGTCATCCAACGTGGCGAGTTTATCGGGGGAGCTGGACACCCAGAAATGGGGCACTACTATGTGGCTCAACACCCAATGGATGTGGAAAAAGAATTCAAGGGTGTTTGTCCTTTCCACAATGGCTGTTTGGAAGGTCTTGCGGCTGGTCCTAGTCTCGAAGCTCGTACGGGTATTCGTGGGGAAAACATTGAACTCAACAGCAATGTATGGGATATTCAAGCCTACTACATCGCACAAGCAGCAGTGAATGCGACAGTTACCTTCCGCCCAGACGTCGTTGTCTTTGGAGGGGGAGTAATGGCTCAACAACATATGTTAGATCGTGTTCGCACGAAATTTACTGCCCTCTTGAACGGTTACCTCCCTGTACCAGATGTGAGAGATTATATTGTGACACCTGCAGTTGCCGGCAATGGTTCAGCGACCTTGGGGAACTTTGTCCTTGCAAAAGAAGTGAGCGAAAAGCTTAAAAAATAAGAAGCAATTGTCTCTTAGAGGTTAGAAACAAGAGCGAGGAGGCTGGGACAAAAGTCCTAGCCTCTCAATTATTTTTGGATTGTCGAGCAAGAC
>NZ_CAUFJQ010000148.1 GCF_959025735.1 uncultured Streptococcus sp. | reverse complement strand
TTGCTCGACAATCCAAAAATAATTGAGAGGCTAGGACTTTTGTCCCAGCCTCTTCAGATTGAAGATAAAGTTTTCAATATAACTTTTTCTTTCTTACATGGTTTTATCCTTATCACGTACCACTAGTAAGTCTACTTTGGCGTGGCGAAGGATATATTCTGAGGAGGATCCGACCATTAACCGTTCGAAGGCATTGAGTCCGGTAGCTCCGACCATAATAAGGTCAACCCCTTCTTTACTTGGGATATCATTGGCCAAGAGGACTTTTGGATTTCCCATTTCTACAACAGTCACAACATTTTGAACGCCGACTTTTTCAGCACGTTCCTTGTAGCCCTTGAGCAATTCATTTGCTTCTTCTTGCAATTCTTCGTAGACCTCAGCATCAAAAGTTGAGACGCTTTGAAGGGCACGGGTATCGATGACGTGGGCAATCGTCAATTTAGAGCCGTTGCGAAGAGAAACGTTAACCCCTTTTTCAAAGGCTAATTCTGCTTCATGAGAACCGTCGACAGCGACCATAATGTTTTCGTATTTTTGAGACATAATCCTACCTCCTTATAG
The DNA here is from genome assembly GCF_959025735.1 of uncultured Streptococcus sp. Classification (GTDB taxonomy): domain Bacteria; phylum Bacillota; class Bacilli; order Lactobacillales; family Streptococcaceae; genus Streptococcus. The sequence continues at coordinate 2,635 of NZ_CAUFJQ010000148.1, read as the reverse complement.
CTTGAAAACATGGATAGAATAGAAGGTAACTCTATTCCTTATACACTTATATTTTATTCCTTTTAGGCTAGAATGTAAAGGTAAAGTCTCGCTTTTCTTCTATATTTTTGCAGGATTTTTAAAGTCCTCGGTTTGTACTCTATTTGAACTAGTGGTATAATAGAGATAATTTCGTGAATCGAGGCAGAATATGAAGGAATATAATAAATCAAGCAAACTCGAACATGTCGCTTACGATATTCGTGGTCCAGTCTTGGAAGAAGCCATGCGCATGCGAGCAAATGGAGAAAAAATTCTACGTTTGAATACAGGGAATCCTGCTGAATTTGGCTTTACAGCTCCAGATGAAGTCATCCATGATTTGATCATGAATGCGCGTGATAGTGAAGGTTATTCAGACTCAAAAGGGATCTTTTCAGCCCGCAAGGCTATCATGCAGTACTGCCAGTTGAAAAAAATTCCAAATGTGGATATTGATGATATTTACCTTGGGAATGGAGTGAGTGAGCTGATCGTCATGTCCATGCAAGGACTACTTGATAATGGGGATGAGGTCTTGGTTCCTATGCCGGACTATCCTCTTTGGACAGCAGCCGTCAGCCTAGCTGGTGGGAATGCGGTTCACTATCTTTGTGATGAAGAAGCAAACTGGTATCCAGATATTGAGGATATCAAGTCGAAAATCACCTCAAATACCAAGGCTATCGTTGTCATCAACCCGAATAACCCAACAGGTGCCCTCTATCCAGATGAGATCCTGCTTGAGATTGTAGAGATCGCTCGTCAAAATAACTTGATTATCTTCGCAGATGAAATCTACGATCGCTTGGTCATGGATGGGGAAAAACACACGGCTATTGCAAGTTTAGCGCCGGATCTCTTCTGTGTGAGTATGAATGGCTTGTCAAAATCTCACCGGATTGCCGGTTTCCGTGTTGGTTGGATGGTTCTATCCGGACCCAAGCACCATGTGAAGGGCTATATCGAAGGCTTGAACATGTTGTCCAATATGCGTCTTTGTTCAAATGTCTTGTCTCAACAAGTTGTGCAAACCTCTCTTGGAGGTTACCAATCCGTGGATGAACTCTTGCTTCCAGGTGGTCGAATCTACGAACAACGCAACTTCATCTACAAAGCTATCAATGATATTCCAGGCCTCTCAGCTGTTAAGCCAAAAGCTGGTCTCTATATCTTCCCTAAGATTGATCGGGACATGTACCGCGTGGATGATGATGAACAATTTGTTTTAGAGTTCTTGAAGCAAGAAAAGATTCTCTTGGTTCATGGCCGTGGCTTTAACTGGAAAGATCCAGATCACTTCCGGATCGTTTACCTTCCACGCGTCGATGAGCTAGCTCAAATTCAAGAAAAAATGACTCGTTTCTTGAAACAATACAAACGTTAATTAGATAAAGGATTGAAGAGGAAAGTCTTCAATCTTTTTTTTGATTCATTCTATAAAATCCATGTCATCGAAACGACATTTTTCTGAATTGCGCATAATTGTAGAAAAAATAAATAATTTTCAGATAATTTGATTGAAATTCCCACACTTATATGATATACTTGAGCTGACTATATGCGAGGTTTATTATGGCAAACTTATTAGAAAAGACACGTAAAATTACATCCATCTTGAAACGGACTGATGAACAGTTGCAAGTCGAGATGCCTTATAATGATATTGCCCAGCAATTAGCGGATATTATCCACTGTAATGCCTGTATCATTAATAGCAAGGGAACCCTTCTTGGTTATTTCATGCGTTACAAGACCAACAATGACCGGGTAGAAGCTTTCTTTCAAAATAAAAAATTACCAGAAGATTATGCCAAGGCAGCTAGTTTGGTTTACGATACAGAAGCTAATTTAGATGTGGACCATGATTTGAGTATCTTTCCGGTTGAAACCAAGTCTGAATTTCCTGATGGCTTGACCACCATTGCGCCGATCCATGTTTCTGGGATTCGGTTGGGTTCCTTGATCATTTGGCGCAATGATAAACAGTTTGCGGATGATGATTTGATCTTGGTTGAGATTGCGAGTACCGTGGTAGGGATTCAAATGTTGAACTACCAACGTGAGGAAGACGAGAAGAATATTCGTCGTCGGACAGCGGTGAATATGGCTGTCAATACCTTGTCTTACTCTGAATTGCGGGCTGTTTCTGCCATCCTTAGTGAATTGAAAGGAAATGAGGGGCAGTTGACTGCTTCTATCATCGCGGATCGGATTGGCATTACCCGCTCTGTGATTGTCAATGCACTCCGGAAATTGGAGTCAGCTGGTATTATTGAAAGCCGTTCTCTTGGAATGAAGGGAACCTATCTCAAAGTGTTGATTCCAGATATCTTTGAGGAAATTAAGAAAAGAGATTACTAATGACTAAAGCCTTGATTTCAATTGACTACACTGTCGATTTCGTAGCAGATGATGGTAAGCTTACGGCAGGTGCTCCTGCACAAGCCATTTCTGAGACTATTGCTCAGGTGACCCAATTGGCCTTTGACCAAGGAGCCTATGTCTTTTTTGCCATTGATGCGCATGATGTAGAGGATCCATTTCATCCTGAAAGCAAGCTCTTCCCACCTCATAATATCATTGGGACCAGCGGACGTGATTTGTACGGCCCTTT
>NZ_CAUFJQ010000147.1 GCF_959025735.1 uncultured Streptococcus sp. | reverse complement strand
TTCTCATAGGCGAATTCTTCAATGTCATCTTCCAGATCGCCGTTTTGGATTTCTCTGACTGGTTGACTCGGATCTTGGATATCCGGTGTTTCTGCTAAAAGTGTCTCAATCCGATCATAGGAGACGCTAGCCCGCTGACTAATATTAAACAAGAAGCCCATGGCTTGAAGGGGCCAGACGAGCATATTGAGATAGGTAATAAAGGTTACAATTTGTCCAACCGTCAGGCTCCCTTCCTGAACAAATAGCCCCCCGAAGTAGAGCGTCAAAACATAGGAGAGACCTACAAAAAGAAGAGTGGTCGGATCAAACAAAGCATTGTAACCGGCGGAAGTCATATTTTTTCGAAAGACCATTTGATTGGTTTTTTCAAAAGCCTGAATCTCATCTGCCTGAAAGCCAAAGGATTTGGTCACTTTGACTCCTGATACTGATTCCTGGACAAAGTTGTTCAGCTCTGAGAAGCCTTCTTGGGCCTCTTTGAAGGCTTTGTGATTTTTGCGTCCAACGGCGGAAGTCACTACCACCATAACCGGTAGGGGCAAAATAGCCAAGAGGGTTAAGCGCCAATCAATCATGAAAAACATGCTGACTAGAGTCACCAAGGCCGTCACGGAAGCATCCACTGCAGACATAACGCCGCCACCAGCAAACATGGTTACCGCATTGATATCATTAGTAGCATGGGCCATGAGATTCCCTGTCCGATAACGCTGATAAAAAGACGGAGACATGAGCGTAAATTGCTTAAACAAACGGTAACGCAAGATCCGAGCCAACTTATTAGCCGTCCCAAAAATATAGCGTCTCCAGACAAAACGAAGACCATACATGGCTAGAGCTGCGAGGAGCAAAAGGGCGATATCCACAACTAACTGCCCCAGTGTCAGCCTTCTTTTATCGATCAAATCGATCACAAGTCCCATGATTCTTGGTGGTAGCAGATTTAAAAAACTGACCAGGATCAAAGATCCTACCCCAATTAAGTAAGGCTTCTTCTCCAATTTAAAAAACCAAGATAATTTTTTTAACAGATGCATCTTATTTCCTCTTTTTGGTGAGTTGCCAACTACTCTCCACTAGAGCAAGCAAGTCCTCGTCAGCAATTGTTCCATCTAAGGGGATACTCACCCAATATTTTTTATTCATATGAAAAGCTGGATAAATCCCTTTCTGCTGGATGAAATGGGCTACTTGATCAGACTTAACATTCAAAACTTCTATTTTCCCAGACTTGCCAGCATCCAGTTTTTTCCAATCAATGGTCATAAAGACACCATACCACTTGAGGGTGTCTCGGTGGCGAATAGCGCCGGATTCCGGAGATCTTTCCCACAAATACTCAATCGTTCCCTGATAGTGCAGGGAGATATAGGCCATGAGACGCTTGGCTTGAGGATAGAGAAATTCTTCTACCTCAAAACAAGCTTGGCGGATCCTTGCAAGACTTTCCTGACAAGCTTCTCTGACTTGGCCAACGAAATTTCCTTGTAGCTGTTCCAGATGGATCTGGATATACTCGTCCCCTGTATCCTGATCATAGACCTGAAAAGAAATCTTCCGGTCGCAGACCTGGACATTTAAGAGAAAAGTGTCCGATAAGACGGGACACTGGTACTCATAGCCTGCCCCTTTCTTCTCAAATCCGTAAGCCAATCCCTTTTCTGGCTGAAAGGTGTACCGGTCAAAATAATGCTCTAAAAACATTTCCTCTCCCTTATTCATTTTTACACTAGAAGAGGCTGGAAACAACGTACCCAACCTTGATAACGGATCCTCAAAACGACCTAAAGCAGTGATCGTTTCTTTTTTAAAACACGATGCGCGTGCCATGCAGTTGACAAATGCCCAATTGCTCCAAAAAGAGTGAACGATTTTCTACCGTCACACCTCCACCAGGCAAGATCTGAATCTTTCCCTTAGCCGCAGCTAATAAACGATGGTAATGTTCAAAACGTTGCTCTAGTGTGGCACCTAGACCTCCAGCTCGAGTTAAAATTCGAGCCACACCATGGATAGAAAGCCACTCAATCGCTTCTAGCTGATCTGTATGAGCTAACTCATCAAAAGCCATATGAAAGACAACCTCTGCCTCTCCACAGGCTGCTAGTAAAAGCTGCATGACCCTCTGGTCCAACTTTCGATCGCTCGTCAGTGCACCCAGCACAAAACTAGAAACACCTATTTCCTTCGCAGCCCGAATATCCGCTAGCATAGCTTGGACTTCAAGATCTGTGTAGACAAAGTCTCCACCACGAGGCCGGATAATGACACATAGATCCACAGACTTCTCTTCTGTCAGTTTGATTGCTTCCTGGATAACCCCTAAGCTCGGTGTGGTCCCGCCTACTGCCAGGTTGTCACACAGTTCAATGCGACCTGCCCCAGCAGCAATCGCCTTATCAATAAACGTTAAATTCTCTGCACAAAATTCAAAGATAAGCATGACAACTCCATTTTCATAGTCTTAAAATAAGGAGATACTAACCGTCACCTTGGCATTGCCATTTTCTACTCGCGCTTTTGAGATAGTATAACCTGCTTGAGGGATCTCAAGCGTAATCTGATCACCGTTCACTGTGAAGCCGCCTCCATTTTGATTGGATTGATCCTTCAAATAGTTGAGAACTAAGGATTTTGGAATCGGCATTTTCCCTAATTTAGCAGCTGTCACAGTCAAATTCATGACATTGTTTTCAACTTGACCTGTCATGGTTAAATCTAGATAGCTATCGACTGGCCCTAAGGAAACAGGAACTTTGACGTGAAGGTCATTGCCATCCATTCCAAGTGCCAACTTTTGAAAGTCAGAATTGTCAAGAGCAGATCCAGCACTTGTTTTTACAACTTGACTCAATTGCACAGAATTGAGACTCAACTCAGTTGAGAGCCCTTCAGTGCTTACAGAAGCATTTGAAACTGCATTTTGAGCCAGTTCAATCAAAGAGTTCCCTGCCTGCACATTTCTCAGCTGCTCCCCTTCAGGGATGGATCCAGGAACCAACAGGATCACTAATAAAATAAATAAAACGATCACCATGCCAATCAGGCGTCTCATCCACTTAAACATCTGCTCCTCCAATACGTGAAAAGTTGTATTCTTATTGTACCTTAAATCCAAAGAAATTGCGACTAAGAGGGGCCTTTACAAAGCAAAAGAGAGCGTGGGACAGAAATCGGTAATTCGTTAGAATTCGATTTCGTCGTCCCACCTCCGC
>NZ_CAUFJQ010000146.1 GCF_959025735.1 uncultured Streptococcus sp. | reverse complement strand
ATCATCACGATCACGAACATCATCACGATCACGAACATCATCACGATCACGAACATCATCACGATCACGAACACCATCACGATCATGAACACCATCATCACCATTCCCACGCGGATGCTCGCAGTTATGCGGATATCCACGATCTGATTGCCGCTTCACAGTTGAGTCCTTTTGTGAAACAAAAAAGTCTGGAAGTCTTTCTTGATATCGCAAAGGCCGAAGCAGCTGTGCATAACATGCCTATCGAACAGATTCATTTCCATGAAATTGGTGCAATTGACTCCATCGTCGACATCGTTAGCTTTTTCATCCTAGTGGAATCGCTCGGTATCGATACAGTATACTCCACTCCTCTCACTGAGGGAAGTGGGACCATTTCAGTTGCCCATGGAGAAATGCCTGTTCCGGTTCCCGCTGTGATGCAATTGAGAAAAGGAACGACTATTCCGATTACTCAAGACTTCACAGTCAAAACGGAGTTGATTACTCCGACAGGGTTAGCCCTCCTTAAGGCATTGTCCCCAATCTTTGAACCAATCCCCTCTCACCTTTCCATCGAAAGTGTTGGCTATGGATTTGGTAAAAGAGAGACTGGAAAATTCAATGCTTTACGCGGTTCGCTATTGAGAGAAGACACCTCTCACAGCGCCACTGTTGTTCATCGCACGGAAGATCAAATCGTTGAGATCACTACTACGATCGATGATCAAACTCCAGAGCAACTCGGTTATATTATCCACCGTTTCCTGGATGCTGGAGCTTTAGATGTCTACTATCGTAGCGTCGTAATGAAAAAGAATCGCCCTGGCTTTGAGTTGATTCTCTTGATTCAAGGAAGTCAGTTGGAAGATTTTTCAACCCTCTTGTTCAAAGAAACCAGTACCATTGGTTTTCGATACCAACAAGTTGACCGCAAGGTCATGCAACGTCGGTTTGAACAAATCGATACAGAATTTGGAACCGTTACGGTTAAAATCAATCAGTACGGATCCATCACTAAGAAGACGCTTGAATACGAAGACTGTCAGCGTATTGCTACGGAGATGCAGTTGTCGATTCAAGAGGTTTATCACCAATTACAAAAATACATTTATTAATTTAGGAGACATTTATTAACATGACACATCAATTACTTGCAGAAGTTATGAGTACAGCTTTGATGATTATCTTCGGGGTTGGCGTACACTGTGACGACGTTTTGAAGAAAACAAAATATGCTGGAACTGGACACTTATTCGCGATCACAACATGGGCATTCGGTATCACTGTCTGCTTGTTCGTCTTTGGCGGCGTTTCAATGAACCCTGCTATGGCTTTGCTTAAAGTCCTTCTTGGTAAATTGACAATCGCTCAATTCTTCCCAATCGCAATCGCTGAATTCATCGGTGCCTTCCTTGGAGCAGTCATTGCTTACTTTATGTATGCAGACCACTTCAAGATTTCTGAAGGTCAAATTGATGGTGTTGCTATCCGTAACATCTTCTCTACAAACCCTAACTGCCGTAACCTTCCACGTAACTACTTCGTCGAAGCGTTCGCAACATTTATCTTCTTGACATCTATCATGGCTGCTGAACATGCCAACGAAGCAATGCTTCCATTCACTGTTGGTTTGATCGTTTGGGCTATCGGTATGGGTCTTGGTGGTACTACAGGTTTCGCGATGAACCAAGCGCGTGACCTTGGACCTCGTTTCGCTTACCAAATCTTGCCAATCAAAGATAAAGTAAACAACGACTGGCAATATGGTCTTCTTGTACCAGGTACTGCTCCATTTGTTGGTGCTGTCCTTGCCTTCTTCTTCATCCGTCACTTCCTCGGAATCATGTAATGAGTTGATTGAAAAATCATTCAAAAGCAAGTATCAAAAGGTGCTTGCTTTTTTGATCCCTTCATTTTCCGAAGCCAGCCATAAAATGATATAATGGACAAAGCAAATCATGAAAAAAAAGAGAAAGAAGATTGATATGACTCACTTTCACACCATTGTCATCGGTGGTGGCCCAGCAGGTATGATGGCAACCATTGCCAGCGCCTCTTATGGCCAACCTACGCTACTGATCGAAAAAAATAAAAAGCTGGGCAAGAAACTCGCTGGTACCGGAGGAGGCCGCTGTAACGTCACGAATAACGGGACCCTAGACGATTTGATGGCCGGTATCCCTGGAAATGGCCGTTTCCTTTACAGTGTGTTTTCCCAATTTGATAATCATGATATCATCCAATTTTTCACCGATAATGGCGTCAAGCTAAAAGTCGAAGATCATGGCCGGGTCTTTCCTGCTAGTAATCAATCTCGCACCATTATTCAAGCCTTAGAAAATAAGATCCTTGAGCTAGGTGCTAGCATTGCCACCAACTGCGAAGTGGTCTCCGTCACCAAGCCAGAAGACGTCTTTATCGTCAAGTCTGCTGAAAAAACATGGACAGCTGACAAGCTGATTGTCACAACTGGGGGCAAATCCTATCCTTCTACCGGCTCTACTGGCTACGGACACGAAATTGCCCGCCACTTCAAACATACCATCACCGATCTCGAAGCGGCAGAAAGTCCTCTTTTGACAGACTTCCCACACAAGGCCCTCCAAGGGATCTCTCTGACAGATGTGACCCTCAGCTACGGCAAACACATCATCACCCATGACCTGCTCTTTACGCATTTCGGTCTTTCTGGCCCTGCAGCCCTTCGGATGTCTAGCTTTGTTAAAGGTGGGGAAATCTTATCTCTGGACCTCCTTCCGACTACCTCTTCTCAAGAGTTAAAAGACTTTCTAGAAGAGCATCGAGAAAAGTCCATTAAAAATAGCCTCAAAACCCTTCTTCCTGAACGGTTAGCTGATTTCTTGGTGCAAGGATTCCCTGAAAAAGCCAAGCAACTCACTTCTCCTCAGACAGAAGAGCTCATTCAAAACATCAAAGAGATGCCTATTCCTGTCACTGGGAAGATGTCTCTTGCCAAATCCTTTGTAACCAAGGGTGGCGTCAGCCTCAAAGAAATCAATCCTAAAACCCTAGAAAGTAAGCTAGTTCCTGGGCTCCACTTTGCAGGAGAAGTCCTCGATATCAATGCCCATACAGGCGGTTTTAATATCACATCCGCCCTCTGTACCGGTTGGGTAGCAGGAAGTCCTCATTACTAAAAAATGAACTCGATTTTCCATCGAGTTCGTCTTAGAATGATGACAAACTATTTTAAAGTAAAATAAGTTAAGTAATTCTACAAAGAAATATAAATGTGGTCCAATTCTTAGAATGAATCAAGAAAATGCCGAAACTTTCCGCTGTGAGAAAAGTGCCTGAAACAAAAAGTTTCAGGCACTCGGAATTATTGAGACCTTAGGCTCAATAATTAGTCATGGAACT
>NZ_CAUFJQ010000145.1 GCF_959025735.1 uncultured Streptococcus sp. | reverse complement strand
AATCCACTTGTCTACAATGGCAGGCTCGCCACGTTGAACAAAATTCCCAGACATGACCACAATCTTCAGCCCTTCTGCCTGTTTCAGCAGGTACTTGTGTCCATTATGAAAGGGATTAAATTCTGCAATAATACCTGTAACTGTCATGCTATCCTACTTCTGTGCTACAAAAAACCAACGTTTGCTGGTCTTTGTTGGCTCTTTGTCCTCAAAATCTGCATAAAATTTGAAAGATTTAAAGCCAGCCTGCTCCAATAAAATGTCATAGGTTAAAACTTCATAGGTGCGTTCCTCATGAACTTCATCGTGCCGACTAAAGGAACCATCTTCTTCTTGGACAAAGAAGGTTAACTCATGGACGATCGAGTGAGGGGCCGCATCCTCATAGGTATCCCAGAGCATGGCAAAGTCTTCTGCATTTTCGTGGTAAGAGTAGCCTGGGAACACCTCATCCGTCTGGTAGGTCGAATGGACATCAAAGATAAAAACACCATCTTCATTAAGGGCATTATAGACTTCTCTGAAGACATCCCCTACTTCTACCTCGTCCTGCATGTAGCAGATAGAATCCGAGTAGCAAGTCACGAAATCATAAGTGCCTGCTTGCGACAGGTCCAGCATATTGCCCTCGATAAAATCAATCTTCTGCTTAGCTGAAGCCGCTCTTTTTTCAGCAATTTTCAGCATGTCAGCACTCAGGTCTAATCCTGTCACATCAAAACCAGCTTGAGAAAAGCGAACAGACTGAATCCCTGTTCCACAAGCCAATTCCAGTAATTTTCTCCGATCCTTGCTTTTAGGAAGATGGCGGAGGGAAAAATCCGTCCACAAGTCATACAGACTATCATCCATGACCGCATCGTAGACCGCCGCAAACGTTTCATAAGTCGCCATAAATCAAGATACAAAGAGCGTTAAAAGCAAAGAGAAAATAGGAAACTTTCTGCCGTATCGTCAGATACAAAGGAAGTTCCTCTTTTTCTCACAGCTTTTAGCTCGTGTTCAATTATCAAATTAACCAAACACGAGGCCCCATCCTTTCTTTCCATAGAATTTCAATTTAACCAACAAAACTCAGTTGCTACCAACTGAGTTTACCTGCTTATGCTAGGGCTGCTGAAAGATCGACAGCACTTGCTTCGTGCCATAGCTTTTCTAGGTTATAGTGGGCACGCATTTCTTCTGAGAAGACATGGACCACTACGCCACCTAAGTCAAGAAGGACCCAACCTCCAGCTGAATCACCTTCGACGTGGCTGGCATTCCCACCAGCTTCAATGACCTTCTCGCGAATATTTTCAGCGATAGCCTCCAACTGACGGCTGTTCATAGAGCTTGCGATGACAAAGTAGTCTGTCACGCTGGTCAAGCTTTGAACATCCAAAGCGACAATGTCTTCTGCACGCTTTTCATCTGCTGCTTTGACAACTAGTTCAAGTAGTTCTTTTTCTTTCATGTAATTCTCTTTCCTTAAAAAATTGATTTGTAATCTAAGACATCCGCAAAACGTTCTGCCCAAATATTTTCATAAAATTCATTAAGCGTTTCTGCCGGAATATCCTCTCCATCAAAGGTTGTGACAGCTCCTTCTGGAATGACCAGCTTGTAGCCGTATTCAAACCCCACTTTGACGGATGTATCGACACAATATTCTGTCTGCATGCCACATAGGACCAGTTGTTCAATCCCTTGTTGATCCAAATATTCTTTTAATCCTGTCTCTTTAAACATGCTATTATATCGCTTCTGAAATACCTTTTCATTCGCCTGTCTCTTCAACAGAGGCGATAATTGCCAATCTTCCGAGGTTAAAGCCTCTGGCGTTTCAATATGCTGCATGTAGATGATTTCAATCTGCTGTTTTCTTGCCTGATCTTGCAAATAAGCAATCTTCTCTAAGAGCTTATCTGTCTCAAAACCTGTCTCCACTAAGATATTTTGTACATCAATAATGATAAAAGCTGTCTTCACTCACTGCTCCTCTTTCAAATACTTCACAAAGGCGTTATAGGTTTCAAGGGTTTGGGGATAAATGGGCAATCCTTGGTGGGCCAGGTGTTCGACTGTGCGAGCCGTCTCATAGGCCACGGCACGATCCAAAGAGACTTGAGCGATGTCACGTGCTTGATCTACCCCTGGGAAGGACCTGTTGTGCTCAATGTAATCTGCCACATAGACAATCTTGTCTAAGGTTGACATCTGTCCACTCCCCACAGTGTGAATCTCAATACTGCGAAGAATGGCTGGATCTGTCAGTCCGAGGTCTTCTTGGATCTTGTAAATCCCAACCATCCCATGCCAGACATTATTGCCCCAGTTTTTTAACGCTGGATCTAGCTCATAGCGATCGATCAAGTCCAGAAATTCCTGATCTGATAATTTCTTGGCGTAGTCATGTAACAAACCTGCTAGTCCAGCCTGCTCTTCATCTGCTCCATAGCGTTTGGCCAAGTCACGCGCAGCCTTCTCAACCCCTAAACAGTGGGTTAGCCGCTTTTCTGGCAGGATTTGACGCATTTTTTCAAGCAAGACCTCACGAGAAAAGCCTAGATAGTTTTCATAGGTCATTGATACAATCCTTCTTTCTTGATGTAGTCCAAGACTGGTTTTGGCAACATAAAATTTGGCGTCCGGCCTTTGGCTACAAAATCACGCACCATACTAGAGGAGATGTCCATGAGAGGAACATCCACCCAGATCACCGGATAAGAAGTTCCTGCCTTATAGCGTGGTCGCTGTACTCCGACAAATTGCACAATCTCCACCAATTCATCGATGCGGTGCCATTTTGGTAAATAATCTACCATATCTGCACCAATAATGAAGTAATAATCTGTGTCTGGATCCCGTTCATTGAGCAAGAGCATGGTGTCGTAGGTATAGGAAATTCCTTTACGTTCGAGTTCAATCGTCTCGATCTCCAGACCTTCAATGCCTTCAATGGCTAATTCCAGCATCTTAAGGCGATGGTGCTCTGCAATCGTCCCCTTGGCATCGACATGCGGTGGATCATACTCAGGCATTAAGAGCACCTTATCTAACCCTAATTGTTGGCGCACTTGATCCGCAACGACCAAATGGGCATTGTGGACCGGATTGAAATTTCCACCCAAAATACCAACTTGTTTGCGTTTCTTGTCTTTGATCTCTGGCTCTAACTCTACCTTGGTAAAGGGAGTCAATAGTTCAATTGCCATAGGTTTGCTCTCCTCGATGTCTTAAATTTCTTTTACCTTCGCTGAAATTTTACGATTTTCTTTTTTGCTCGATTGTTTGAACAAGATGAGAATCCGACCAATCTTTTGGACCGTTTCCACACCGATTTCTTCTTCCAAGATTTCTGCTACTTCATGGATATTCTCATCCGTATTTTGAAGAAG
>NZ_CAUFJQ010000144.1 GCF_959025735.1 uncultured Streptococcus sp. | reverse complement strand
GAGTATTGCATGAAATGCAATACTCTGATGTACTAAGTATATCAGCGAAATTCCAATCCATGTCTTACCTAAATATAGTGGTTGGACTTAAGTTTTTTAATCTTAACTTTTTTCCAGCTCTTTTCAAGATTTTTACACAAGCATTTTCCCTCTCCCTCTATGTTTCTGTCCTTTTTTCTGCTATACTTAAGGAAGAATACCGATCAAAAGGAGAACATTATGGAATTAAAAAAACGTTCTGAATTTCCTGAGAACGAACTCTGGGACCTCACAGCCCTCTACCAAGACCAGGAAGACTTCTTGCGTGCCATTGAAAAAACACGTGAAGAAATCAATGAATTTGTCCGTAACTACAAGGGCAACCTCCACACCTTTGAAGACTTTGAAGCTGCCTTTGCGATCTTTGAGCAAATTCAGATCCAACTCAGCCACATTGGCAACTACAGCTTTATGCCACAAACCACTGACTTTGGCGACGAAGCTTTTGCGGAAATTGCTCAAGCGGGGATGGATTTCGAAACTTGGGCAAGCGTCGAACTTTCCTTCTTTGATGATGCTTTGGTAGAAGCGGATGAAGCAGTCCTCGAACGCCTGGGGCAACTCCCTCACCTCACTTTTGCCATTCGTCAGGCTAAAATTAAAAAAGCTCACTACTTGGGAGCTGATGTGGAAAAGACCTTGACCAACCTGGGTGAAGTCTTCTACGGACCACAAGACATCTATACCAAGATGCGGGCAGGCGACTTTGAAATGGCTGATTTCGAAGTGGACGGAAAAGTTTACAAGAATAGCTTTGTCACCTATGAAAACTTCTACCAAAACCATGAGAATGCGGAAGTCCGTGAAAAAGCCTTTCGTTCTTTCTCAGAAGGTCTCCGCAAGCACCAAAACACGGCTACTGCTACCTATCTAGCTCAAGTCAAGTCTGAAAAGCTGATTGCAGATATGCGGGGCTACGACTCTGTCTTTGACTACCTCTTGGCTGAGCAGGAAGTAGATCGTGCCATGTTTGATCGCCAGATTGACCTGATCATGAAGGACTTCGCTCCGGTCGCTCAAAAATTCCTCAAACACGTGGCCAAGGTCAATGGCCTTGAGAAAATGACCTTTGCTGATTGGAAGTTGGATTTGGACAGCGCGCTCAACCCAGATGTCACCATTGATGATGCTTATGACTTGGTCATGAAATCTGTGGCACCTCTTGGAGAAGAATACTCCCGCGAAATTGCCCGCTACCAAACCGAACGCTGGGTCGATTTTGCAGCCAATGAAGGCAAGGATTCCGGTGGTTATGCCGCTGACCCATACCGTGTCCACCCTTATGTCCTCATGAGCTGGACAGGACGGATGAGCGATGTCTACACCCTGATCCACGAAATCGGACACTCTGGTCAATTCATCTTCTCAGACAACAACCAAAGCTACTTCAACGCCCACATGTCGACCTACTATGTGGAAGCTCCTTCTACCTTTAACGAGCTCCTCCTCAGCGACTATTTGGAACACCAGTTTGACGATCCTCGTCAAAAACGCTTTGCCTTGGCTCACCGTTTGACAGATACCTACTTCCACAACTTCATCACCCACTTGTTGGAAGCAGCCTTCCAACGCAAGGTTTACACCTTGATTGAAGAAGGTGGCACCTTCGGTGCTAGCAAGCTCAATAGCATCATGAAGGAAGTCTTGACAGAATTCTGGGGAGACGCCGTTGAAATCGATGACGATGCAGCCTTGACCTGGATGCGTCAAAGCCACTACTACATGGGGCTTTACAGCTATACCTACTCAGCTGGCTTGGTTATCTCAACAGCGGGTTACCTGCATTTGAAGAGCTCCGAAAACGGAGCGAAAGATTGGCTAGACCTCCTCAAATCAGGTGGCAGCAAGACCCCACTTGAGTCAGCCATGATTATCGGAGCAGATATCTCGACTGACAAACCACTCCGCGATACCATCCAATTCCTTTCAGACACTGTCGATCAAATTATTGCTTACAGTGCAGAATTGGGAGAATAAAATTCAAAAAAAGCTAAAGAAGGTTCATTCTTCTTTAGCTTTTTTGCTTTTTAACTCAACTCCGCCACAATGGCCTTAATTTGTGCTGCGGTATGCACTCCTGCTACTTGTTTAACAACCTGTCCATCTTTTTTAAAGAGCAAGGTTGGGATAGACATAATACCGAAAGCACGCGCTGTTTCTGGATTTTCATCCACATCCATTTTTAGGATTTTTAACTCATCTTCCGAAAGTTCTTCCGATAATTTTTCTAAAATAGGAGCTTGCATGCGACATGGACCACACCAGGTTGCCCAAAAGTCTACCAAGACCAAACCTTCTTTTGTTTCTGCTTCAAATGTTGCGTCTGTAATTGCTTTTGCCATTTTCTTTCTCCTTTAGTTTTGGTACTGCGTCAAATCTTGCTTCATCAAATAGAAGAAAACATCCCCGTAAGTCCCTTGGTAATCCAACTCATGCCCATTATAGGTCAGTTTCACAACAGGATAAAAATCTGCTACCCCAATCAAGCAGGCTTGTTGGGAGCGTTCAAACTCTTCGTAGGAATCAAAATGCATGACTCTTTCTTGTTTTGCACTGTCTAGATATGTAATTTCAATCATATCGATAACCTCTATTTCTTATGATGCATCAATTGTAACTCTAGACATTACATCTGTCAAACAAAACGACTTCTCAGAATGATGGATCTTGTTCGTTAAGGAAAAGACAACAAAACAAAAAATCTCCCCGAAGGGAGATAGCTCTGGTCTATTTTACCTTACGGTGCTAGGAACCGAAGCCGAAGATTATACTCGAGTATATCGAGGCAAGGTGACAAAAAACAAAAAAGCTACTCAACTAGAGTAGCCTTATTTTCAAGATATGCTCAATTGAACACGGCCTAAGCACTTGGCAAAAAAGATAAAATCTCCTAGAAGCTGAAGCTTCTTCGTCAATTTTCCTATTTTTGCTTTGTGCTTTTGACGGCCTTTGTATCTTGAATTAACGACGAAGTCCAAGAGAGTTGATTAACTCACGGTAACGGTTAACGTCGTTTGTACGAAGGTAAGCCAACAAGTTACGACGGCGACCGATTTTCTTCATCAAACCACGGTAAGTAGCGTGGTCTTTTTTGTGTTGTTTGATGTGTTCGTTCAAGTGGTTGATTTCCCAAGTAAGGACAGCAACTTGTACTTCTACTGAACCAGTGTCACCTTCGTGACGTGCGTATTGTGCAATGATTTCATTTTTTTTCTCTTTTGAGATTGCCATGATAAGCTCCTTTTCTTTATGCTCTATCCGAGTGGCAGGTTTGGCATATCCTGCTACCAAGAAAGAGTTAGTTGTCTATTCGACTTTCTTATTCTACCAAGATTTCATCTTTCTGTCAAACACTTATGTTTCCTTT
>NZ_CAUFJQ010000143.1 GCF_959025735.1 uncultured Streptococcus sp. | reverse complement strand
ATTAGCGAATATCCAAGTAATCCAAGACTAATTCACAGAACATCATGTTGGCCCAAGAGAACCATTCACGCGAGTATTTAGTTGGATCATCTACATGGAAACTTTCGTGCATGACGCCCGTGCCTCCATCGCAGGCAACCAACTGGTCCAGCAAATGTTTTTTCTCAGCTTTATCTGTCGTTGTCAATCCTTGAATGGATAAAGCAATCGGCCAGATATAGCGATAAAACGTATGAGAACTTCCTAGTCCACTTGCGTACTTCCCTTCATAGAAGTAGGGATTTTCAGGGCTCAAAATCGTCCGACGAGTAGCTTGGTAGACCTCATCGTCAATGGCGCAATATCCCAGATAAGGAGCTGCCAACAAGCTTGGCACGTTTGGATCATCCATGATGCTAGCATTTCCCAAACCGTCTACTTCAAAAGCATAGATCTTCTCGCCCTTGCTGTTAGTCGTGTAGGCGTAGTTTTCGATCCCTTCTTGAATCTCCGCTTGCAGGCGTTTGGCATCTGCAATGATCCTTTCACTATCGGCTAGATTCAAGTCTGCAAAGATTTCTTGCACATAACCCAAGACAACCACTGCGAACATATTGGACGGAATCAAGTAGCTATACTGACAGCAGTCATCACTTGGACGAAAGGCTGACCAGGTCATCCCTGTCACGGAGAAATCTGGCCCAAAGCCGTCATTTACCAAGGTATCTTCCTTACGATCGGTATCACGGACGAAACGGTATGGTGAGTTTTTGTGGTCTTGCTCCACTGTCCAGAGATGAAGGATTTCCTTGGTCGCTGTGACAAAGGTTTCATCAAATTGGCTAGTCTCACCAGTTTCCTTCCAAAGGAGGTAAGCCAATTGCAAGGGATAGCAAAGCGAATCCACTTCATACTTGCGCTCCCAAATCCAGCCATTCAAATCGGTGTGGTCGGTCTCGTGGTGGCCTTTCCAGTTCTCCTCAATATTAAAAGAGTTAGCATAGGGATCCTTGAGGATCAAGGTCATCTGGCGTTTGACCAAACCAGCAATGGTCTGGCGCAAACGAGGGTCTCTTTTTGCCACATGAAGATAAGGTCTCAATTGAGCCGTTGAGTCACGCAGCCACATAGCTGGGATGTCCCCTGTTAACACAAAGGTTGAACCATCTTCTAAAATTTCAACTGTGTTGTCCAAAGTGTCTGTATAACAACGTTCAAAGACATCCACCCACTCCGGGTACTCCTTAGCTCGCTCAGCCACTTGATCCAACCATTCTCGCACAATTTCTTTTGAATAGGTCATTTATTTTCCTCACACGTATCGATTCTTTCCTATTCAGTATAAAAGATTTCAAAGGGGAAATACATACGCAAACTATAGCCCTTTTTCTACAAAATTTTCCATTTGATAAAAACGCTATCATATTTGACAACACTTTGATACAATGAAGAAAATACCACCGCGTATTCCAAGAAAGCACAGATCATTTAAGGTTGATGAAGAAAAAGGAGACAAGATGCGCACACAATGCCAGACCATCGATACCCGCTGGGGAAGCGATAATCATCCCCACTATTCCCACGGAAATACCCTTCCTTATACCGGAGTTCCTTTTGGAATGAACTACTTCCTTCCCCAGACGACACACGAACAAGGGGCTTGGTTTTTCAACCCCAATCTCCCTATTTTTCAGGGATTTCGCCTCACCCACCAGCCTAGTCCTTGGATAGGAGACTACGCTTGGTGCCTCATCACGCCCATCACAGGAAAAATTGCAAGTTCCGACCTCTTCCGTCGCCAAAGCAGTTATTCAATGAAAGAAGCTCTTTTCCAGCCCCACTACCTTCGTATTTTTTCGGAACGTTACCAGATTCAAAGCGAGCTGGTTCCAAGTCGCTACGGGGCTGTCATGCGCTTTCGAGCACCAGAAAAGCTAACACTCTGCTTTCATGCAGCAAAGGAACTAGAGGACTTGACTCTGACAGACCAAACCTGCCACTTCCACATTCTGGATCAGGCCCATACCGCAGATACTTTCTACTCTTTCTTTCTCCAGTGGCAATTTAGCCAGCCGATCGAGAACGTCACTCATATCGATCAAGATCTTTTTCTCACCTTTTCTAGCAATGAAGTGACCGTCCAATTAGGAACTTCTTATCTGTCCCAAGACATGGCTCACAGCCATCTTCCCAACCCTTCCCTAGAGGAAGCTAAAAAAGAAGCAACCGATCAATGGAATCAGCTGCTAAAACGAATTGAAGTGAAGGATACCGGAGGGCGTGACCAAGCCTTTTTCGACCATTGCCTTTACAGACTCCTCCTTTTCCCTCAAACTTTTTATGAAACGGATACTGAGGGAAATGACTGGCACCTGGATGTCACCCATAATGAAATCAAATCAGGAAAAGCTTATACGAATATCGGATTTTGGGACCTCTTTCGGACCTCTTTTCCGCTCTTTAGCCTTGTCTACCCCGATTACTACCGTCACTTTCTCGAAGGATTTTTAAACACTTACAAGGATACTGGTTTTCTACCAAAATGGTTGGCCCCAGATGAACGAGGAATGATGCCAGGTACCCTCATCGATGGCGTCTTTGCGGATGCTGTCACAAAAGGGATCGCACCAGACCTACATGAAAACATGCTGACAGCCATGCTCCAGACGGCTCAAAAAACAGATCCCACTCAACATTTTGGTCGCCATGGCAATGAAAGCTACAAGGCCCTTGGCTACCTACCCGAAGATTTTCATGAAAGTGTTAGCCATAGCCTAGATTATGCCTATAGTGATTTTTGCATTGCTAGCGTTGCCAAGCAATTGGTTCATACAGAAACAGCCGCTCGGTATGCTGCTTCCAGCCTCTCCTACCGAACATTGTACGATGCCCAAACAGGCTTTATGAGAGCACGATCCACCAATGGAACCTTTAAAGAACCCTTCTCTCCTACCAGCTGGGGAGGAGATTATGCAGAATGCTCTGCAACCCAGGCTACTTTTGGAGCCTTACACGACCTCTCCGGCCTGATAGAGCTGATGGGCGGTAAAAAAGCCTTCACCCAACGATTGCTGGATCTGGCCAATCAAAAACCTCAATTTGATGTAAGAGGATATGGCTATGAAATCCATGAAATGAGTGAAATGGCCCAAGCCCCATTTGGGCAGATTGCCATCTCCAATCAACCCAGCTTTCACCTTCCCTACCTCTTCCGCCACAGTCTTCACCCCGAATATACCAATCTCCTGATCCACCAGATCCGTTCCCAAGCTTTCCATCCAAATTTCCAAGCCTATCCAGGTGATGAGGACAACGGTAGCCTATCTGCTTGGTACATCTGGTCAGCCCTTGGACTCTATCCAACCTGCCCAGGAAAACCAATCTATGATCTAGGGCTCCCCCTCTTTAAAGAAGTCCTTCTCCATCTTCCCAAGCAAGAGCTCAAGATTTGCGCCAACTCACACACTGCAGGCGCCTATTTCATCCAAAAAGCCCTATTAGATGGTAAAGAGAAACAAGAGATTTCCCATCAAGACCTCCTTGAAGCCCAATTGCTCCAATTTGAGCTTTCTTGGCTCCCCCCACATGCATAAGAAAAAGAGGCTGGGACAAAAGTCCTAGCCTCTCAATTATTTTTGGATTGTCGAGC
>NZ_CAUFJQ010000142.1 GCF_959025735.1 uncultured Streptococcus sp. | reverse complement strand
GCTCCAGATGGCATCGAGAAAACACCGCATGACTACCTCTACTTCCAAGCCATGGAAGAAGCAAAAGAGGCCATGTATGATTACTTGATCAAGCGAGACAATGTCACCAAGCAAGACTTGAAAAATAATGAAACCGTCAAGGCTTACCAAGAATTAGCTGAGAGCGAGTTGCGCGAAGGTGGCTACACCATTCAAACCACGATTAACAAACCGGTTCACAATGCGATGCAGGCCGCGGTAGCGAATTTTGGAAGCGTCTTGGATGATGGGACGGGTCTTGTAGAAGTTGGGAATGTCCTTATGGACAACCGAACGGGTGCCGTTTTAGGATTTATCGGTGGACGGAATTTTGACGGCAACCAAAACAACCATGCCTTTGATACAGAGCGTTCCCCAGGGTCTGCTATCAAACCTCTGTTGGCCTATGGGATTGCCATCGACCAAGGCTTGATGGGAAGCAATAGCATCCTATCAAACTATCCAACCAATTTCTCTAGTGGTGAGCCGATCATGCACGCGGATAGTCGAGGAACGGCTATGATGGACCTCCGTGAGGCTCTAAATACCTCTTGGAATATCCCTGCTTACTGGACCTACCAGACCCTTCGTGAACAGGGCGTAGATGTTCCCTCCTACATGAAGAAGATGGGTTATGATATTTCAGAGTACGGAATTGAGAGTCTGCCGATGGGGGGAGGAATTGAGGTCACGGTTGCCCAACATACCAATGGCTTCCAAACTATTGCCAATAATGGGAACTACCTCAAGCGCTACATGGTAGAGCAAATTATCGATCGTGATGGAGATGTGGTCTACAAGCATGAAGCAGATCCTGTTCGTGTTTACTCTCCAGCAACAGCAACTATCCTGCAGGATCTCTTGCGTGGGGTGATTACGTCAGGTGCCACAACGACCTTTAAGTCACGGATTAGTCAAGTCAACCCAACGCTGGCAGGTGCTGACTGGATTGGAAAAACTGGTACCACCAACACAAACGGGGATATGTGGTTGATGTTGTCCACTCCAAATGTTTCTTTAGGAGGTTGGATCGGTCATGACAACAATGCTTCTATGCAGACCTTGACTGGATACAACAACAATGCCCAATACATGGCGCAGTTGGCGAATGCGATCTACCAAGCAGATCCAAGTCTCTTTGGAATTCAGGATAAATTCACTCTCGATAAGAGTGTGATCCGTTCTGAAGTGCTCAAATCGACTGGTGAAAAACCGGGCCGCGTCAATGTCAATGGCCGGGATATCGATGTGAGCGGTCAAATGGTGACGAGTCTTTGGGCTAAAAACGGAGCGCCAACCACTCAATACCACTTTGCCATCGGGGGATCAGATAGCGATTATCAAAGTGCTTGGGCGGCCATTCTCGGCAATAGCAGTGGAAATCAGTCGAATAATAAGAACAATTCGACAACTAATAGTTCATCAAGCAATAGTTCAAATCGAAACAGCTCAAATCGTGGTAATCGACGCTAGTCTGATCCAGTAGAAAAACTAGAGAAAGCCTTGATTTTTGGAGCAAAAAACGGTATAATGGTGATAACTAATTTGTCGTGTGCTTTATTTGAAATATTGTCCAAATAAGAGCTTACAGCAGTTAAATCTTACTTGAATAAGTCGATTTAGCTGCTCTTTTTGTGCCTATTTTTCAGAAAAACCCTAGTTTGTTACACAAATTTAATTTTTCTAAAAATTACAAAAAGCGACGAATGAGGTGAAGAGACAGCTCTTCACGTGATGCAAATCACACAATTGTAGTTAAAACCGGATAGGTGGTGAAAGTCATTTTACCAAGCTATCCTAGTATGGAAAAAGGAGCTAAAAACTTTGGCAGGACATGACGTTCAATACGGGAAACATCGGACCCGTCGTAGTTTTTCAAGAATCAAAGAGGTTCTTGATTTACCAAACTTGATTGAAATCCAGACAGACTCATTCAAAGATTTCTTGGATCATGGCTTGAAGGAAGTCTTTGAAGATGTGCTTCCGATCTCAAACTTCACGGATACAATGGAATTGGAATTTGTGGGTTATGAAATCCGCGAACCTAAGTATTCACTTGAAGAAGCGCGCATTCACGATGCGAGCTACTCAGCACCAATCTTTGTGACCTTCCGTTTGGTCAACAAAGAAACCGGTGAAATCAAGACCCAAGAAGTTTTCTTTGGTGATTTCCCAATCATGACGGAGATGGGAACCTTCATCATCAATGGTGGAGAACGGATTATCGTATCTCAGTTGGTCCGCTCACCAGGTGTCTACTTCAATGATAAGGTGGACAAGAATGGTAAGGTAGGTTATGGATCAACTGTTATCCCTAACCGTGGGGCTTGGTTAGAGCTTGAAACAGACTCAAAAGACATTGCTTACACACGTATCGACCGCACACGTAAAATTCCATTTACAACTCTTGTGCGTGCTCTTGGATTCTCTGGAGATGATGAAATCATCGATATCTTTGGGGACAGCGAATTGGTTCGCAATACCATTGAAAAAGATATCCACAAAAATCCAATGGATTCACGGACAGATGAAGCCCTCAAAGAAATCTACGAGCGTCTTCGTCCAGGTGAACCAAAAACAGCGGAAAGCTCACGTAGCTTGTTGGTAGCTCGTTTCTTTGATCCACGTCGTTATGACTTGGCACCAGTTGGTCGCTACAAGATCAACAAGAAACTCAATATCAAGAACCGCTTGTTGAACCAAACAATCGCAGAACCATTGGTAGATGCTGAAACAGGTGAAATCCTTGTAGAAGCTGGTACTGTCATGACGCGCGATGTGATCGACAGCATCTCAGAACAATTGGATAATGGTTTGAACAAAATCACTTACATTCCAAATGATGCTGCTGTTTTGACAGAACCAGTTGAATTGCAAAAGTTCAAAGTTGTCGCTCCAACAGATCCAGACCGCGTTGTCACTATCATCGGGAATGCCAACCCATCTGACAAAGTACGCATCGTAACTCCAGCAGATATCTTGGCAGAAATGAGCTATTTCTTGAACCTTGCAGAAGGTCTTGGCCGTGTAGATGATATCGACCACCTTGGAAACCGTCGGATTCGTGCCGTTGGTGAATTGCTTGCCAACCAAGTGCGTCTTGGACTTTCACGGATGGAACGAAACGTTCGCGAACGGATGTCTGTACAAGATAACGATGTCTTGACACCACAACAAATCATCAACATCCGCCCAGTAACTGCAGCAATTAAAGAATTCTTTGGATCTTCACAGTTGTCACAGTTCATGGACCAACACAACCCACTTTCTGAGTTGTCTCACAAACGTCGTTTGTCTGCCTTAGGGCCTGGTGGTTTGACACGTGACCGCGCTGGATATGAAGTGCGTGACGTGCACTATACCCACTATGGTCGTATGTGTCCAATCGAAACACCTGAAGGACCAAACATCGGTTTGATCAACAACTTGTCATCCTACGGACACTTGAACAAATATGGTTTCATCCAAACGCCATACCGTAAAGTGGACCGTGAAAAAGGTGTAGTCACCAACGAAATCGTTTGGTTGACAGCTGATGAAGAAGATGAGTACATCGTTGCTCAGGCCAACTCTAAGTTGAACGAAAAAGGTGGCTTTGCTGAGCCAATCGTTATGGGACGTCACCGTGGTAACAACCAAGAATTCCCATCTGATCAAGTCGACTACATGGACGTGTCTCCAAAACAAGTAGTTGCCGTTGCGACAGCATGTATTCCTTTCTTGGAAAACGATGACTCTAACC
>NZ_CAUFJQ010000141.1 GCF_959025735.1 uncultured Streptococcus sp. | reverse complement strand
TCCAATACGAAAGCTGTTTCTTCATTTGGAGTTCCAAGAGCCACTGCTTCTGTATCCAAACCATAAGCTTCTTTTGCAAGATAAGCAAAAGCTACAGATGAGCCGATAGCATCTGAGTCAGGATTTTGGTGACCAAAAACGAGAATTTTTGACATGTTTCTACCTCTTTATTTCATTTATAGATTCACTCTATTTTAGCACGTTTTGCCATTTAAAGAAAGGGAATAGTTGTGCATTTCAATAGAAAAGACAGCTGGAAGGCCCAACTGTCTATACTTTTTATCCTTTGACCCGTTTCAGGTAATCTTGGTAACTTTCTGTTTCCATCAAATCTTTTGCATTTTGGACCCGTTCTTTTGTCGGTGGTTTCACACCCTCCAATTTGTACGGAATTCCCAATTCACGCCATTTGAATTCCCCCATAGTATGGTATGGAAGGATCTCAAATTTATCAACATTTTTAAGGGTTTTAACAAATTTTCCAAGCTCGATCAAGTCGTCATCTCGGTCTGTAAGCCCAGGTACCAAAACGTGACGAATCCAGACTGGTTTTCCAATATCAGATAAGTACTTGGCACAAGCTAAAATCGTTTTATTGGTATGGCTGGTCACAATTTTGTGTCGTTCATCATTGATTTCCTTGATATCCAGAAGCACCAAGTCTGTCACCGCCATCAAACGGTCGAATTTTTCCAAATAACGAGGCGTATTCCGGAAAGGAAGAGCACAGGTATCCAAAGTACAATGAATGCCCAACTCTTGAGCCTTGGTAAAAAGTGCAATCAAAAAGTCAATCTGCAAGAGGGCTTCTCCACCACTGACAGTGATCCCCCCTTTTTCGCCCCAAAATCCACGATAACGGAGGGCTTCTTCTAAGACATCATCCACCGTCCGCTCACGGGACTTGTTGGTTTCCATTGCCCAAGTATCTGGATTGTGGCAGTATTGACACCGCATTTGACAGCCTTGAAGGAAGACAATAAAGCGGATCCCAGGCCCGTCTACTGCCCCAAAACTTTCTGTTGAGTGTACCATTCCTGTTACTTTTCCATAGTCAACTGTTTCATTTTCCATTGAGGAACCTCTTCTCTTGAAAACGTTTTATGGTTTTATTATAACACGATTCCACCTATTTTAAAGAGTTTAAGCTTCTTTTTGAAAAGAAACTGTTCTTTTCAGTAGTTTTCATTGTCCTAGTACAGTTTCCAATATGGGACTATCTGTCCTGTATTTTAGGAGAAAAAAAGGAGCCAGCGACTCCTTTTTTAGATCTTTCTTATAAAACACGTCAGTGAGTCGTCTTTTTCTTCTTGTACCAAACAAGAATCATCGTAGCTACTGCCACTCCAAAAAGAGCTAGATAGCTTGTTTCTTGTCCAGTAGATGGAAGGATTTTCCGTTTACCTGGTGTCTTCGTTTCTGTTGCTGCCTCTTCCTTGTCGTCTTGCTTCTCATCTTCGTTCTTGCCCTTCTCTTTGCTTTCAGATGGTGAACTCTTTTGTTCATTGGCTTGAGCCTGATGAGGGACTAGTTGAGACCCTGTATTCGATGAAGAAGGGCTGGTTTGATCCGTTGGTTGTCCTGTATTTCCTTGTTGATCATCCGTCGGCGTTCCTGGAGTTTGTGCTCCACTAAAGTCGATTTGGACTAAGACAGGATCATGGTCTGATGCACGACCATGTTCCTTCATAAAGGAAGCATTGATATGGACTGGTTCAAACCTTGCTTTAGCTGCCATGTTGTTTGAGATAAAAATGTTATCCAAAACTTGATTGCTTCCACGGTAGAAATAAGAATAGCGATCGCCTGCATCATGTTGGGCCATTAAGTTGGTTAGTTCGTTGCCCGCAAGGATCTGTGCTGTGGTTGAGAAATCGTAGTCATTAAAATCACCCGTCAAAACAAAGGTGGTCTTCGGATTTTGCTTCAAGCCTTCTTGAACGAATTGATGGATGACACTGGCTTGTGCTTCACGAGTTGGCAAGGTATGATCCACTGCTGGTTGGCTTGCCCCATAAATAGCATCATCTCCGATTTTTGATTTCAAGTGATTGGCAATCACCACAACTGGTTGGCCTTTGAATTCAAATTCAACGGCTAAAGACTTGCGAGTATGATGAAACGATGGGTCATTAGGGGCAATCCGAGCTGGATTTTTAACCAGGTGTCCCTTATCAAATTGCGCTGCCTCGTTGCTAGTTGCTACCTCTTTTTTGGCTAAGCTCACGCGTTCTGGATTGTAGAGGATTCCCAAACGAATATTCGAACCAGGCTTTCCTCCGTCAGCGCCATCTACTGGAGCAACCTCCGTATACTCATAGTTCTTGCCCCCCAATTCCTTGATCCGATTAGCTAGTTTGCGTCCACTTTCAACACCACTGGTCGTTCCGTCATCCACACTACCATTATTGTCCTGCACTTCGATCAAAGTAATGATGTCAGGATTGTGAATTTCATGGATAAAGGAATTGGCAATCAGCGTCACCTTATCCTCTGGGGTTTCATTTTTAGCATTGTTGGCTGAGAAATTTTCAATATTGTAGGAAGCGATGGTCAGCTTGTCCTCACTTGGTTGGGTTTGAGCTGCTTGACGCTGCAAACCACCATCTTGGACTGTCAACTGTTGAGTGGGCTCTAACTTATAAAAGCTATTTCGATAGGTTACCACTCCTGTCACGTCTTCTGTAAAGTAATCCTTGGCTTTTGCGACAAACTGATTCCCAACATAAATCGGGATCGTCGCTGTATTTTGCGCATGTGGCCGTAGATTCAGACCTCCAATATTATTTAAAGGAAGGCCTGTGAAATCTTCTCCCAATACATAGATATCTCCTTTGTACTGGGGACCAAGGACATGCGGTTTCTTCACTACTGTGAGCATACCTTCCAGACTTTCCCAATAATCGAGAGCATCGGTTTCTGGAGCATAAGCAGTCGGGTTAGGCTTCACCTCTGCTGGCATGCCCGCAGTGATATTCACAGCTTCTGGAAGAGGGGCTGTTCCATCTTTTGTGATCCAAGTATCGACTAACATGGTCACCGTTAAACTATTCGTTGGTTCCTTAAAGGTCTTCCCAGCTCCCAAGGTAACCTCTTCCATATAGCCTTCCTTGACGGTACCAGTGATTTTAACCTTGTCACCGACTTTCACCTTGTATTTGGAAACAACATAAATCCCGTCTGAAGTCCGACTATTCCCATCCGATTCAATATCTTGGGCATAAAAACCATAGCGGTCTGTCTTGGTCACCACCGCATTTTTGATGGCTACCTTTTGGCCTTCCAGTGGAGAGCGTTGCGATTCCCCTTGAATGTCCCCGATCTTAACCGTTTTCTCCTCAGTATCATCTGAGGAACTGCTAGATGTCTCTTCTTTATCACTCGAAGCTCTCGTCGTAGCTTCTGGAGTTGTTGTAGTAGCGGAAGTCGAATGATTTGTCGAGCTCTCCTCACTACTAGTGTTCGTCACTAGCGCTGGCTCTGAAGTCGAAGCTGTGGTCTCGTCTGCAACTACCGTGAGGGTACTGCTAAAGACCCCCAACTGACTAGCCAATAAGGCGGCTACTCCCAGTAGGCGAATCTTTTTACCGTTTTTTCTCATGCGTTTCTCCATCCCTAAAAAGTTTTCCTCTTTTATTATAAGGGAATGACTTTGCATTTTCAAGCGCTTTCAAAAATATTTTTCAAAAAGAAAAACACTTCGACCCAAAAAGAAAGAAATTTTGATTTCACCAATCGATAATCGTGACAAAATCTTACTGGATCTTGGAAAAGACCAACACGTGGTGACAGTCCGCTCCCAAGTTCACCTAGCAGACGGACGGCAATTCCAGTTCACCGAAAGCCGACACAAATTAGACAAGTTCCATTTTGTCGACTATGCAGAGCGGAGGAAATAAAGGAGGCTGGGACAAAAGTCCTAGCCTCTCAATTGTTTTTGGATTGTCGAGCAAGAC
>NZ_CAUFJQ010000140.1 GCF_959025735.1 uncultured Streptococcus sp. | reverse complement strand
CGGATCAAGGAAAGTGGCGGTTAGCATTTTCGTATCTAACGAGTGCAATCATCATTTCTTTTTCCATGCAGATCCTTATGTATGTGCTGATGTGTGGCTATTTTAGAGAAGTTCCAACCTTATCTCTATTACCTGAAGTGCTCCTTATTATGCTACTTAGTAGCCTACTTTCTAGCTTAGTGAATGCCATTTTTGTTTATTTTTTCCAATCAGTAGACAGTCTTGGGAAGTTTTCGACCATAGTGGGTACAGCTTCTGGTTTTTTGGTAGGGACTTATGTACCTTTGGGCGTTCTACCTAATTTTGCACAACTACTAATGAAATGTACCCCAGCAACTTATATTGCTGCACTTTATCGACAAGTACTCATGAAAGAAGCATTAAGTGAGACCTTTAAAGGTCAAGATAATCTTCTTCAAGAGTTTCAAGAAAAAATGGGTGTTCAGCTCAAATGGCAAGCCTTATTGACAAAGGAACAAACATACCTTATAGTGTTAGGTGGTATTCTTCTAGCTTTGGGGATTTGGATTTCCTTAGCAAAAAGATCGAGTAAAAGAAAGTAAGTGAGAATTGGAGTAGGAATGAAGATTCGTTTTGAGGAAAAACAGGATATCCCAGAAAACGACCCCTGTGTGGTCATTCAAGCCAAGCAATTATCTGATCAAGCACGAGAGGTGATGGACTATCTCGAACAGTTTTCGACAGTGAATCAAGTAGTGATTCCTATCAAAACAGATGATCATTTGATCATGGTGAAAATTGATGACATTATTTTAGCCGAGATTGATAAGAATCAGCTAACCATTTATACGACAGACAAAACGTTTACCGTCAGAGATACTTTGACAAATTTTCAACATCGGATTAATCGTCGTAATTTTTTACAGATATCCCGCCACGCGGTGATGAATATCGACCATTTGGAATCGCTATCGGATAGTTTTTCAGGCAATATGATGGCTAAACTGACACGCGGAGTAAAATCAAGTGTCAGTCGGAAATATGTCAAATCCTTGATGGATTATTTAGGGGTGTAGGAGAAAGTGATGAAACGAGTTATAGCTTATTTTGTATCTGGTATGAGGACAGGATCCTTCTTTTATTTGTGTTTGGTGTTATTATCCCATGTCTATCCCAACATCGTCTATCCCGCTGTAAATGTCCGCAATATCCTGGCGATCTTTTTGATGAGTGGGACAATGGGAGTCTTGACATTCATTCTTGAGGAAGAAGAGTTTTTGACCTATAGTTTGCGTGTGGCCTTGCATTTAGTTGTGACAGCTGCCATCTTAGCATTAACCTACTTATTTTTTGGCTGGGGGGCAGCCTTACGGAGTCCGATTCCTTGGTTGATCTTTCTAGCCATTTACGGTCTGATCTGGCTTTACCAGATTTGGCAACTCCATAAAAAAACTCAACGAATCAACCAAGCTTTGTTGCATCGCAGAAAAGGGAAATAGTCCCAGAAAAATGTGTATAAGAAAACCACGAAGTTCATACCAAACTTCGTGGTTTTACTTTCTTAATAAGTCAAAACAAAGTATTTTTTCTTACCGCGGCGGATAACGGTCAATTCGTTTTCTAATTTATCGCTATCGCTCAAGACATAGTCAAGGTCTTGGATGCGTTCGCCGTTGACGTAGATAGCTCCATTTTGAACATCTTCGCGGGCTTGGCGTTTAGAATTGACCACACCAGCTGTGACCAAGAGTTCAACAATATTGAGGTTATCTTCTGCTTGGACCTGGTAGTTTGGCACACCACGAAGGCCTTGTTTGAGTTCTTTAACAGAAAGGTTTTTGATGTTTCCTGCAAAGAGTTGTTCGGTGATGTTGAGGGCTTCCTTGTAGGCTTCTTCGCCGTGGACAAGGGTGACAACTTCACGCGCCAAGATCTTTTGAGCCAAGCGTTCATGAGGAGCGGCCTCAAACTGTTTGCGGATCTCTTCAATCTCATCAAGTGACAAGAAAGTGAAGATCTTCAAGAAACGCACAGCATCCGCATCCATCACATTCATCCAGAATTGATACATTTCGTATGGAGATGTTTTGTCTGCATTGAGCCAGACCGCATTACCTTCTGATTTACCGAATTTCTTACCAGTTGCATCTGTGATCAAAGGCACAGTCATAACATGACCAGTTTTATCTGCTTTACGACGCATCAACTCAGTACCGGCTGTCATGTTTCCCCATTGGTCAGATCCACCGATTTGAAGGGTTACATTGTGTTCTTGGTTGAGGACGTAGAAGTCATAGCCTTGCATGATTTGGTAGGCAAACTCTGTGTAAGAAATCCCTGTTTCAATCCGTTTTTTAACAGATTCTTTACTCATCATAGCATTGACCGTAAAGTATTTTCCGACATCACGAAGGAAGTCAATAAAGCTAATGCTTCCAAACCAATCGTAGTTATTGACCATTTCGGCTTTATTGTCCCCATTTTCAAAATCGAGGAAACGAGACAATTGCCCTTGAATAGAGCGAACCCATTCTTGTACAGTTTCTTTTGTTTGGAGACTACGTTCAGCATCTTTGAAGGACGGATCACCAATGAGACCAGTCGCACCGCCAACGAGCGCATAAGGTTTGTGGCCTGCTAGTTGAAGACGACGGCTCGTCAAGATGGCAACCAAGTGACCAAGGTGAAGGCTGTCAGCAGTTGGATCATAACCAGTATAATAAGAAACCTGACCTTCTTCCAGTGCTTTGCGTAAGGCTTCTTCATCCGTCGTTTGAAATACCAAACCACGCTCTTTTAGCTCATCAAAAATGTGCATGTGTCTTTTCTCCTTTATAAGTTTATTCATTTCTCTATTCTACCATAAACCACGGAAATGGCAATGCTTTCCATCATTTTCTTGTCCTTACCCAGGCAGAATGAGTGACGATTTCTACGCTCTTGTGATTGAAAACAAGGGGTCTAATCTGCTATAATATAGGGAACAAGGAGAAAGAATCAGTGAATCAATTAAAAGAGAAGCTGCAAGAGTTTTGGAAGAAGGTTCAAAAATTCTTTGCAAAGATGTATACAGAAACTCCGAATAAGGAAAAAAATGAGGAAAGTAGCTGGTCTGTCGGCGATATTTTTGCGACCTTTTTGCGCACCCTCAAACTCTTGTGGGATGTGATGATCGCCCTGTTCGTGTGCCTCTTTTTATTTGGCGCAGGGATCGGGATTGGTTATGCGGCGAGCCTCTTTAGCAATGTCAAGGTTCCAAAGACAGAAGAATTGGTCCAGCAGGTCCGCAACGTTAGCAGTGTTTCAAAACTGACTTATTCCGATAAGAGCTTGATTGCAGAAGTGGACAGTGATTTGATCCGCACGCCAGTAGCAGGAGATGCCATTTCAGACAATGTCAAGAAGGCTGTGATTGCTACTGAGGATGAGAATTTTGAAAGCCACAAGGGGGTTGTGCCTAAAGCCGTTCTTCGGGCAACACTTGGATCTGTAGCCGGTGTGGGCTCCTCTAGTGGGGGATCAACTCTGACCCAGCAGTTGATCAAACAGCAAGTCGTCGGAGACGCTCCAACCTTTACTCGTAAGGCGACAGAGATTGTCGATGCCTTGGCTTTAGAGCGGGGAATGGATAAAAATGAAATCCTAACCACCTACTTAAATGTTTCGCCTTTTGGACGAAACAATCGGGGACAAAATATTGCGGGTGTGGAAGCTGCGGCTCAAGGGATCTTTGGTGTCTCTGCCAAAGACTTGTCCGTTCCACAAGCGGCCTTTATCGCTGGCTTGCCACAAAGTCCGATTGTCTACTCTCCTTATGCTGCAGACGGTAGCCTAAAGAGCAAGGAAAACCTCGAGTTAGGTTTGGCGCGTGCCAAAGACGTTTTGTTCAATATGTACCGGACGGGAGCCTTGTCGAAAAAAGACTACGAGACCTATGCTCAGTACGACTTGACCAAAGACTTCATGGCTCCAGATGGCATCGAGAAAACACCGCATGACTACCTCTACTTCCAAGCCATGG
>NZ_CAUFJQ010000139.1 GCF_959025735.1 uncultured Streptococcus sp. | reverse complement strand
AGCAAGTCTTGGCTAAACAAGGTGTGAAACGCAAAGAAATGGACTTGGTTGAGTACTTAAAACTTTGTCGTGAGTACGCTCTTTCTCAAGTTTATAAACAACGTGATGATTTCAAGCGTTTGGGGATGTCAGGTGATTGGGAAAATTTATATGTGACTTTAACTCCAGACTATGAAGCAGCCCAAATCCGTGTCTTTGGTGAGATGGCTAATAAGGGTTATATCTACCGTGGTGCCAAGCCAGTTTACTGGTCATGGTCATCTGAGTCTGCCCTTGCCGAAGCCGAGATTGAATACCATGACTTGGTTTCAACTTCCCTTTACTATGCCAATAAGGTAAAAGATGGCAAAGGTATCCTAGATACAGATACTTACATCGTTGTCTGGACAACTACACCATTTACCATCACAGCTTCTCGTGGTTTGACAGTTGGAGCAGAGTTTGATTATGTCGTAGTGAAACCTGCTGGATCTGATCGTAAATATGTCGTAGCATCTGAGCTTTTGTCAAGCCTTTCTGAAAAATTCTGTTGGGAAAATGTTGAAGTCCTTGCGACTTACCAAGGGAAAGAATTGAACCATATCGTTACCGAACACCCATGGGATACGGAAGTTGATGAATTGGTGATCCTTGGTGAGCATGTAACCCTTGATTCAGGTACCGGTATCGTCCATACAGCTCCTGGTTTTGGTGAGGATGACTACAATGTAGGGATTGCAAATGGCCTCGAAGTAGCCGTTACGGTTAACGAACGCGGTATTATGATGGAGAATGCTGGACCTGACTTTGCGGGTCAGTTCTATGACAAGGTTGTTCCAACTGTTATTGAAAAACTTGGAGATTTGCTTCTTGCTAAAGAAGAAATCTCTCACTCCTACCCGTTTGACTGGCGGACGAAAAAACCAATCATCTGGCGTGCCGTGCCACAGTGGTTTGCCTCAGTTTCAAAATTCCGTCAAGAAATTCTGGATGCTATTGATAAAGTGAAATTCCATACAGAATGGGGTAAAATCCGTCTTTACAATATGATTCGTGACCGTGGTGACTGGGTTATCTCTCGTCAACGTGCTTGGGGTGTGCCACTTCCAATCTTCTATGCAGAAGACGGAACACCAATCATGACAGCTGAAACCATCGAGCATGTGGCTCAACTCTTTGAAGTACACGGATCAAGCATTTGGTGGGAACGTGATGCCAAAGACCTCTTGCCAGAAGGATTTACTCACCCAGGTTCACCAAATGGCGAGTTCAAGAAAGAAACAGATATCATGGACGTTTGGTTTGACTCAGGTTCATCATGGAATGGTGTTTTGGTGAATCGTCCAAATCTGACTTACCCAGCTGACCTTTACCTTGAAGGTTCTGACCAATACCGTGGTTGGTTCAACTCATCACTTATCACCTCTGTGGCGAACCATGGTGTAGCACCTTACAAACAAATCTTGTCTCAAGGTTTTACGCTTGATGGTGAGGATGAAAAGATGTCCAAATCTCTTGGAAATACTATTTTGCCTAGCGATGTTGAGAAACAATTTGGCGCTGAAATTCTTCGCCTTTGGGTAACAAGTGTAGATACAAGCAATGACGTTCGTATCTCAATGGATATCCTTAGCCAAGTATCAGAATCTTATCGTAAGATTCGTAACACGCTTCGTTTCTTGATTGCGAACACATCTGACTTTAACCCAGCTGAGGATGCAGTAGCTTACGAAGAACTACGTTCCGTTGATAAGTACATGACCATTCGCTTTAACCAACTTGTTAAGACCATTCGTGATGCTTATGCAAACTTCGAATTCTTGACCATCTATAAGGCTTTGGTGAACTTTATCAATGTTGATTTGTCTGCCTTCTACCTTGATTTTGCCAAAGATGTTGTCTATATCGAAGGATCTAAATCACTTGAACGCCGTCAAATGCAAACTGTCTTCTATGATATTTTGGTGAAAATTACTAAACTCTTGACGCCAATTCTTCCTCACACTGCTGAAGAAATCTGGTCCTATCTTGAGTTTGAAGCAGAAGACTTCGTTCAATTGTCAGAGTTGCCAGAAGCAGAAACATTTGCCAACCAAGAAGAAATCTTGGATACTTGGTCAGCCTTCATGGACTTCCGTGGTCAAGCTCAAAAAGCCTTGGAAGAAGCACGTAATGAAAAAGTGATTGGTAAATCACTAGAAGCTCATTTGACAGTTTATCCAAATGAAGTAGTGAAGACTCTTCTTGGCGCAGTGGATAGCAATGTTGCTCAACTCTTGATTGTTTCTGAGTTGACCATTGCAGAAGGCCCAGCTCCAGAAGCTGCAGTGGCCTTCGAAGATGTTGCCTTCACTGTTGAACGTGCAGCTGGTGAAGTTTGTGATCGTTGCCGTCGTATCGATCCAACAACTGCAGAACGCCACTACCACGCAACCATCTGTGATCACTGTGCAAGCATCGTCGAAGAGAACTTTGCGGACGCAGTCGCAGAAGGATTTGAAGCAAAATAATAAGAAATGAAAAATCGCAGGGAGAGAGTCTCCTTGCGACTTTTCAATAAAGAGGAAATTATGTGGTACCAGAAAGAATTTAAGGAACTAGAACTGAAAGAGTTTTACGAGATCGTTCAGCTGCGATTAGAGACCTTTGTCGTGGAACAAACTAGGATCTACAATGATCTCGATGATGTTGATTATCGATCTATCCATCTTTTTCATCAAAATAGGGAAGGACGTGTGGATGCCTATGCTCGCATATTCGCAACGGGGCTGACGATTCATTTTGGCCGAGTGGCTGTTGCCAAAGGCAGTCGTGGTCAAGGACTAGGAAAGGCTATGGTAGAGCAAATTTTGGACCTGTGTGAACAGAGATTTCCTGGACGGACCATTGAAATTGAGGCTCAAGAACAGGTGGTCGGCTTGTATGAAAAATTAGGTTTTCAAACGGTGAGCGAGCCCTTTATCTTGGCTTCTACCCCTCACGTAAAAATGATCTTTCAGAAATAAAGAACCCTTTCATCTCATAATCGAGGTGAAAGGATTTTTTTTGGAAAAAGATACCAAAGAAAAAAGTAAGGCAAATTGGCCTTACTTAGTAATTGGAAAGGAAATTTCAATTAGTTTATCGGAGTAGAGGGTTTTAATAGCGGATTGGTCAATGTTTTGAAGATCAATCTTACGTTTTAAAAAGAACTCACGAATTAATTCTACTTCAGTTTCACGAATAGCACGGTGTTTGTTACTGATCAATAATTCATAGTGGGTTGGGGCTTGTGTAAAAATAACATCAGTATTGCCCGCGGAATAAACCTCGACAAGCAAGGCGTCAGTGCTGGCAAGTTGGCTCTTGACCAGTGCAGCATGACTATTGGTGGTATTAATGAGCTTCATATGAGTTCCTCCTGACCTCTATCTTCATTTATTATAGCACTTTTTTTTATTTTGTGAAAGAAGTCCTTTAGTTTTTATGGGCAATTTTCCACTGTTCAATGCCCCATTTATGACTGCCACGTTTGAGTTTTTCAATCGCTGCCTCTACTGGGAACCAAGCAAGATTGTTAAAATCTTCCAGTGGTTTTTGAGTTTCTGTGTAGTCGACGACTTCATAAATATAGGCAGGATTGTAGTAGTAGGTGTCACGATGACTGGAATAGAAATACTCGTCTGCTTGGCCATAGTATTGCCCTAAAACAGCGGTAAAGCCTAATTCTTCGATCAGTTCTCGTTTCAGAGCTTGCAAGTGATCTTCGCCCGCCTCGATTTCCCCTCCAGGTAAGAACCAAGCCCCATTTGGAGCTTGAACGAGGATGATCTGATCCTGTTCCTTATTGGGAATAACAGCGTAGACACCGTAGCGGTTCACATACGCAACATCTTGTTTCTTTTCACCAAAACTTGGAATGGTCATGGTTTTCTCTTTTCTTATTTTTTCATCATTATATCATATTTTTTAGCAAAAATCTGGAGGGAAAAAAGAAAGAGGATGGGACAAAAGTCCTAGCCTCTCAATTATTTTTGGATTGTCGAGCAAGACGCAGT
>NZ_CAUFJQ010000138.1 GCF_959025735.1 uncultured Streptococcus sp. | reverse complement strand
AGCCTCCAATAAAATATATTTTATAGATAGACAGTAGGCAATACAGTCTAACTTTCCTTACTATTCTATCGAATTTTAGATAAAATTGCAAGCCTTTTACCTATATTTTCTTAATTATTCCTCTTCTTTTCTTTTGTTTTGTCGTCTTGCTGAAAGATCCTGATCTAGCTTTGAAAATTCTCATTTAAAATCTTTTATTCAAGCTCATTACGTACCTTTTGCTCCTTTGGGTTCAGGGAATAAAAAAAATCGGAACAGTCGTTCCGATTTTTTTAACCTGAATTACGTAATCCTGTCGCCACACCGTTGATGGTGATATGGATTAGCTTGTCTTGATCGGCTGATAATTGTCCGGTCCGTTGACGTCGAATCAATTCTAACTGAATATAGTTCAAAACGTTAAAGTACGGCATCCGATAATCTAAACTTTCTTTCAGATAAGGGTTCTCTGCGAGCAACTCGTCTTGCTCTTCAATCATCAAGATGATGTCCTTGGTCAATTGCCATTCATGTAAGATGATCTGATAGATATTACGAACTTCTTCTTCTTCACACAATTGGGCGTACTCAAAGGCAATGTCCATGTTGGCTTTGGATAAGACCATGTCCACATTTGACAAGAGAGATTGGAAAAAAGGCCAGTTTTTATACATGTATCGAAGGGTTTCGATATTCTCAGGATCCTCATCGATAAATTCCTTAAAGCTAGAACCTACTCCGTACCAACCAGGAAACATCACCCGACTTTGTGACCAAGAGAAGACCCAAGGAATAGCACGCAAACCACCAATTTCTGTAATGGTCTTACGAGCAGCTGGACGTGAACCAATATTAAAGCTTGAAATTGCTTTGATCGGACTTGATTCAAAGAAGTAATCATAGAAGTGCTCATTTCCAAAAACCAAATCACGATAGATATCGTAACTACGGTTCACGACTTTATCCATGACTTCCCCGAAACGATCAAACATAGAGAATGGACTCTTTTGTTCGGCGATCATTCGGTTAATGGTTGCAGAGACGAGCATCTCAAGGTTGTAGTAGGCAGCATCTTTATTTCCATATTTATTGCCGATCACTTCCCCTTGCTCAGTTAAGCGGATACGGTCATTAATGGATTTCAACGGTTGAGACGTGATGGCTTCATAAGTAGGACCTCCACCACGGCCAACAGTACCACCACGACCATGGAAGAAGGTAATCTTCACTCCAAACTCATCTCCGATAGCGGTCAATTGTTGTTGGGCTTTAAAGAGGGTCCAACAAGAAGACAAGTATCCACCATCTTTGTTGGAATCAGAGTATCCTAACATAATCTCTTGGTAGTTGTTCTTAGAAGCAATCCAACGTTTGGCAATCGGAAGAGACAAGTAACTTCTCATGGTTTCTTCTGAATGATCCAAATCTTCGATCGTTTCAAACAACGGTACGATTTGAACGCGAGCTTTTTCCGTATCGACTAAGCCCACTTCTTTCAACATCACAGCCAATTCCAACATATCTGACACACTGGTTGCATGAGAAATGATGTTTTGACGAATGACTTCTTCTCCTAAACGATCCTTCAATTCACGGGCTGTTTGGAAAATCGCTAATTCTTTTTCAAGCAGTTCAGATTTTTCAGCATGGGTTGCTGATAAAATCCGTGGGTCTTCTAAAAGTTCTTTCAAGAGAACTTGACACTTTTCATCCTCTGATAAATCAGAATAATGGTCATTAATTCCAGCTGATTTCAGCAATTCTGCCACACAGGCTTCATGTACACTCGAATCCTGACGCATATCAATAGAGGCGAGATAGAATCCAAAAACATCGATGGCTTCTAGAAGTTCTGCAAACTCACCAGAAATTAAATACTCTGATTTGTTTTCTAACAAGGAATCTTTGATCTTTTCAAGGTCTTCTTTAAATTCTTGAGCTGACGCATAAGCTGGAGCTTCTTTCTCAGAAATTTTCTTTAAAGCTCCAGAGATACGATTGCCGATATAATCAGAAACTGGCCCTTGTTGATGAGCGTTTGCTCCTAATAACCTCTCGACAGCATAACGATCTTCTCTAGTTTCCCCAACCATCGTCCATTCTTTTAAGTTGACCAAGGTTTGGATCAATTTTGACTGAATATAGTGGAAAGCACGACGGTATGGCTCTTTTTCACGAAAAACAGATGTATCACTTGATAGGGCTGCCATTTCAGCTACTGCTTCACTTGTTTTAGAAAGACTCGTTGAAAGTGAGAAATGACGGTATAATTTAGAAATCTTTTCGATATAATAGTTCAAAATGACTTCACTTTGAATGGTTGCAGAACGCTTCAAGGTCTCAGCTGTTACAAACGGATTCCCGTCCCGGTCTCCCCCAATCCACATGCCCATTGTGATCGGACGTGGTTGTTCAAGCTCTAATCCATGCTCTTTTGCCAAGCGTTTGTATTCCAACATCAGATTTGGAACAGCTTGTAAGAAAGAGCTATTGTAATATTCCATGACATTGGTGATTTCATTAGTAACCTTCAATTTTTTGTCACGAATCATATCCGTTTGCATCATGATTTCGATATTACAACGAAGGTTGTTATACCACTTATTCTCATTCATTAAACCAGCTTTAACATCCCGATGCTGACGAAGAAGAGCATGAATATGATTGGTTAGATCCAGCATGGTTTTTCTTTGCACTTGAGTTGGATGGGCTGTTAAAACAGGTACAATATTGAGATTTTCAAGAATTTCCTGTGCATCTTCATTTTTTGCAACTTCTTTAATGGTTGAAGAAAGTTTTCCGAGGTATTCACCATCCACGTTATTCAAATGATTGATTTCATAGGCCAAATCGACATCTTCTGAGATGTTAATCAAGAGTGGTAAAATAGCAAAATAACGTGAAATCACTGTCATTTCTTCATTTGTCAATTGTTCCACTAGTTGATTCAACTCACGATAGTTCTGTGTTTTTGATAGATCCTTCAACTGCCTAATTTTATCAAAGGTTTCCGGACGAACCAAATTTTTCGTAATATCATCTAATAAATTGGTTAAGATTTCGGCTTCTTCTTTGATAATATCTTTATTTGTGAAATTCTCTAATTTTTGTAAGACCATTTTTTCTCCTTTTTGAATAGCCATTCAACAATTCCCTTTTAATAATAAGGTTTGATTTTACCTTTTTCTTCAAAAACCATGCCTTCTTGTTCCATCTTGGCCCGTTTTTCACTAGCGTCGATATTCAAAACGAAAGCAATCGCTACGGATAAGACCCATAAGCTATTTCCCCCTTGGGATAAGAAGGGGAAGGTCACTCCTGTAGACGGAATCAAACCAGAAATTCCTCCGATGTTAATGAAGGTTTGCACTAAGATCATCCCACCGATCCCAATGGCCATCATCGAATTAAAAGGATTCTTTGCTCGAATACCGACTAAAATGATCCGAAGAATTAAGAAGAATAAGAGAGCAAGGATCAAGCTAGCTCCAACAAAACCTAATTCTTCAATCACGATGGCAAACACAAAGTCTGTGTGCGCTTCTGGTAAGTAACCTTGTTTTTCAATGGAATTTCCTAGCCCCAAGCCAAACCAACCACCGTTACTCATGGCATAGTAGGAATTAGCTAATTGGTGACCTGCGCCAGACAAATCATTAAAGGGGTTAAAGAAGGCACTAAAGCGTTTGGCTACATAACCAAAGACTGGAATTTTAGCGACACGGTCCACACCGATAATCCAAATTGAACCAAGGACGATGGACGATACTCCAACAACTAAACCAAGTAAAGAGGTAAACCAACGGTAGCCCACTCCACTAGACGTAATCATGATCAAGACCGTTAAGGCCAAGATCGTCGCATTTCCCAAGTCCGGCATAATCACAACGATTCCAATCAGAATCAAGGTCAGCCAACGCCAATCGTTTAAATTCCTTGGAATCCATTCATTGTGGGTCAAGGCTTGATAATCATAATCGCGTATCTCGTCTTGTCGTTTAGAAAAGATCAAGGCTAGATACCAGACTAAGATCACCTTGAGGTA
>NZ_CAUFJQ010000137.1 GCF_959025735.1 uncultured Streptococcus sp. | reverse complement strand
GTCACATAGGCTGAACCAAAGTCAGATGGATTATAGACGCCATTTCCAGGACCACGGTTGGTCATGAAATTATTGGCAATGAGTTCATCTACTGTGTTTAAAGCAATGGCTTTTTCCTCATCATTCAAAGGACGTACCTTATCGAATTGATTCTTGGTGTTAGCTCCACGGTACTGTTTATCAACCTTCTTGAACCAAGCATTGTTTAAGTCCTTACTATGTTTGTCCAATACAGCTTCTCCTTCAAGATAATCCAGAAGCATGAGCGTATCGTTATAACCTTTCATGTAGCGATCAATTTCATCGCGTGATTGAAGATTGTTTGGATTGGTATTGTACCATTGGTTGCCATCGTTAGGACGTTCATAGGCCATATTGAGGCCTAGGGCCTTGTATTCTCCATTTGGATTGGATACGGATGGTGTTTGGAGCATTCCTTGGGCAAAGGCTTCTAGATCCGTTCCTTCGCGGTGTCTCCAACCACCTAAGTAAACCATGCGGTCATTGACGTGCGTTGTTTCGTGCGTGAAGGCAGAGACCCCAAAGTCACTGATCATATCGGTCACCATGAAGAAGACAGAGTCGTCTTTATATGGATTTCCGTAAATTCGCGCCACTGCTCCCATGCGCCAATCTGTCGCATGGTAACGATCGGTAGGCCCATACAATTCACGGATTGGAGCGACATCTTTGCCACTATCTGTGTGTCCATAACGATCTGTGCTAATGCCTTTATAGTTTTGGTTATCGAGAACAGGGGTTGGCACCATATTATTGCTCTTCAGGAGCTGATTGCGAACCTTATCCGTTGCTAGACGTGACCAGAAATCCAGGTAATTCTGTTGTCCTTTAGCCACCTTATCGATTTCCGCTTTGAAGGCAGTTCGTTCCGCTTCCGTGTTCTTACCATATTTCTCGAAGGAACTATAGGCCATGGTATTGTAGGTTGAAATCAAGAACATATGGGCATCTTTTAAGTTCAAGAGTGGCAAGATCATTTTACCATGCACATCATTGTTTAAGCCCTCATAGGCTCTATGCTTAGCAGATGCGAAAGCTGGATTGGTCGTCTCAGGCTCCACAATATAGACATTGTCTTTGGTTGCTTTAATGAACCAATCATTCAAGTCTGTCTCTTTTGTGAAGAGCTCCATATTGTACTTCAAGAAGTCATTTAGGTTCCCAGAAAGAGTCGATTTAGCCACGACTTCTCGGAAGGCATCGTGGGTACGAGTCCCTTTGATGTAGTCTTCTTTTGAACCAATTTCAATCAAGCGGTCTAAGACATCAACATTCTTCCCATAGAAATCTGGCTTGAACAACATGAGCTGTTTGAGATGGACATCATCAAACTTCACTCCGTAATAACGGTTGAGATAAGAGAGACCCAAGAGAACCGCTGCCTTGTTATCCTCAATTTTCTTGATAAGCGCCCGTTTGGCAGCCTCATCTGTGTTTAATTGATGGTCTTGGTTTTCAACCAGTTGTTTGACAAAGTGAATCAGATTGTCTTTGACTTCTTGGAAGCTTTCTTCGAGGTAAAGGTTCTTAATGGCATTGACTTTATTAGGTCCTGTTCTACCAAGATGTGTGTAGATTGGATCAGATTGTAATTCTACAGGACTTAACTTTTCAACGATTACACTAATGAGATCACTACGGTCCTTGTCCACCATATTCGGCGTGTAGACCACTTCACCGAGCTCCGCTACGCTGTACTCTTTCACTTGTTTGACTTTTGAATCTTTCGGTAAAATGCTAAAGATATCTTTTGTCTTATCCGCATAATGGATCAGAATATGGTCGGCATCCCCCAGTTCTGTCACAAAATAATTACCCTTCATGGCCGTCACAGACAAGACTTCCTTGGTCAAGAGAGGACTAGTAGCAGCCAATTTATTTCCTTGATCGACAATCCACTCTTTGTTGTAGAATGGTTGCAGTTTAGCAATATTGCGGTAAGCTAGCTCACGAGTCGCATCATAAGCAGTGATTGCCTTGTATTGATCGTCTTTGTTAACAAGGTTATTGAGCGTATCTTCAATCGGTTTGCTACTGGTATATTTATCAGCAGTAATTCCCATTGCTTCAATTTTCTGCTCAGCTTCTGCAAGGGAAATGCTAGGGATTTTACGGGAGTTTTTAAAGGATTTCTTCCCTTCACTCACGCCCTCCACGCTGTAATTGCGTTTGGTTCTTGAGTAAGTAAAGTAATCATCTGCGTCAATATCCGAGTGTCCGAAGACCATCTCACCTGTTTTGACTTTCATCATGGTGATGTTGTCTTCAATGGCACCCAAGGCCCAGTTGGTCCCCAGTAAGCCACCAGATTGAACCGCTTCTTTTAGTTCAATAGAACCTTTAGCAACTGAATTTCTGAGAACTCCTTCTCTACCTAGCGTATTGTTATTCCCACCATTTTGAGAGGAATAAACGAGACCTGCAGCTTTGGCTTTATTCCCAGTAATTTCAGCATCAACGTAAGCCTTTTCGACAATACCTTTCCAGTTCTCGCCAACAACACCTGCTAGATAGCCACCTTTATTGCCAGCAGCGTGCAGTTTCCCGATGAAGGCAACATTACTTACCTTCCCACTGCCATCAATTTTATTGATGATCCCTGCTACATCGTTGTTTCCAACAACGCTTCCTGTTACTTTAACATTTTCGACAGTCGCATTATTTTTGATGATACCTGCGATTGGTGCTACTCGATCAAATCCAGGCATATCAATGTTAACATTTTCAAGCAAGAGATTCTTAACAGTACCACCCTCGATGTTACCAAATAACGGTCTTGCAATGTTATGGATAGCAAATTTATTTCCATCCGTACTTTCCAATATTCCCTTAAAAGCATTGGTTACATAAGACTTGCCAGCTGGTTGCACATTACTTGCATTCATACTGCTACCAAGCTTAAAGGTACCCGTCGGATTGGCTTGCATAGCTTTTACAAGTTCGTTGAAATTGTAGTAGACATCTCCTTCATGAGCTTTCGGCTTCGCAATGTAGTGGACATAGTCCTCACTAAACTGGTTGTCCGCAGTCCGTTGGATGAGATCTGGAGCTTTGGCTGTTACTTTGTATAAGGTCGCTCCATCTACCGTCACTTCTTCGATTTTATCAACGGCCAGTTTTGTGACCTTATTATCATGGGTGGTAACCTTTAAGTAATAAGGTTTCACATCTGAAGGTGTTTCTGACAAGAGGCTACGATCGGTCTCAAGGCCTTGGTCATCCACGCTAATCAGACTGGTTTCCTTGATGTTTTTGATTTCAACTTTTTTAAGATCAATTCTCAGTGGTTCTTCCTTGAGAACTTCTTCTTCATCCCCATTTCCACGGTCATACACCATGGTCGTTGCGAGCGTATAATCCTTGTAGTAGTCCAAGTCCGCTAAAGCAGCTGCCAAGTCCGTCTCTGAAAGGGTCAGGGTTTTCACCACTTGATCACCCTTCTTCAATACAGCCTGGATGGACTTGATGGTCACACCGTCTGGTTTGTCCAAACGATAAGTAGCTTTAGCACTGCGCTTCAATTCTTCCTTATCGACCTGGGTCAAAGTCAAGGTTGGCTTGTCAAGTTCTTTGGCCCCTTGTTGAATGATCTGATCTTGCGCTTGTTCAACTACTTCCTCAGAAATCGTAGGAGCATCCGTTGTCTTAACTCCCTTAATGGTCTTGTAGACCTTGGTGATTTTCTTCTTCCCATTCTTACCGGCTTGAGAAACTCTTTCAGTTCCTTTTAGCAAGGTAGCATCTTGTTCAGTTACCGTCTTAAATGGAATTTCCTCAAACGAAACATCCTCTGTTTGGCCTTCAATCGCCTTACTTCCACGACTAATTTTTTCTGTCACAGGAGCTTTTACCGTTTCAGTGGTCGTACTGAGAGGCTCGCCAATCTTCTCACCATTGAACGTCTTATAAACACGACGAATCTCCTGACTACCAGCCTCCCCTTTCTGAAGAAGGCTTTCTTCATCGGTGTAACGATTGGCATCCGTTACATACTCTGTTTCATATGGAAGGATTACCGTTTCTGTCTC
>NZ_CAUFJQ010000136.1 GCF_959025735.1 uncultured Streptococcus sp. | reverse complement strand
CAGCCATTGTGCTCATATTTTAGCCTCCACTCTGGTCGAGCAGGCCCTAGCTTATGGGGAAGAGCATGAAATGACCCGACGTTTTGCGGCTGGTGGCTTTCGCGATATGACACGGATTGCAGAAAGTGAGCCAGGCATGTGGACCTCTATTCTCTTGTCCAATCCTCAAGCGATATTAGAGCGGATTGAAGATTTCAAAGAACGTTTGGATCAGGTGGCCGAGACCATTCAAGCAGATAACGAAGAGGCCATTTGGTCCTTTTTCTATGAGGGACGTAAGCACCGAAAAGAAATGCAGATCCATCAGCGTGCTGGGCGCGATAGTGCCTATGATCTCTTTATTGATGTCCCCGATCAGGAAGGTGTGATCCTCGAAATCTTACAACTCCTACAAGGGATTTCCTTGGTTAATATTCACATCAATGAAGAGAATCGTGAAGATATCCACGGGATTTTGCAGCTGACCTTTAAAAATGCAGAGGATCAAGAGCGGGCTCAAACATTGATCAGCCGGGCGACCTCTTATACCGTCCTTGCTCGTTAGGTCTACAGAAGGATTTACATCAAAATGCTTGCTTCATTTTAGGAATATTGAGGGAAAAGCAGTATAATAGAAGTATCTTATCAGTAAAGGAGCCTATCTCATGGCAAATATTTATGATGTCGCAAATGAACTCTCTCGGACCCTTCGAGACCTTCCTGAATACAAGGCTGTTGTAGAAAGCAAGCAAGCGATCGAGGCAAATCCAGAAGCGAAAACCTTGTTTGACGAATACGTCGCTTTTCAAAATCAACTACAAGGCTTGATGCAGTCCGGTCAACTTCCAACAGAAGCTGTGCAACAAGAAATGAAGGACTATATGGAAAAAATCCAAGCAAGTCCGATTGTGAATGAATTTTTCACTAAACAACAGCAATTGTCTATTTATCTTGCAGATC
The DNA here is from genome assembly GCF_959025735.1 of uncultured Streptococcus sp. Lineage (GTDB taxonomy): Bacteria > Bacillota > Bacilli > Lactobacillales > Streptococcaceae > Streptococcus. Next base: position 3,296 of record NZ_CAUFJQ010000136.1, on the reverse strand, counting down.
TGGAAAAGATCATCTTTGAGCCGATTCAAGATTTATACAAATAGAAAGACTACCAGAGTTGTCATTTCGACTCTGGTATTTTCGTTCGCCACTAGATCAAAAGAAGCTCAAAAAAAGCTTGGAATCATTCGTTTTTTGTTCCAAATTTTTGATCAAAAATTGAATTCATACCTTAATTATGATAGAATATGAGGAAAAGCATCTGGAGAAGGCAATGAAATTAAGAACCAATAGCAAGGGCTTACGAGGAACCATTCGTGTGCCTGGTGATAAATCCATCAGTCACCGATCCATTATTTTTGGAAGTCTCGCAACAGGTGAAACCAAGGTCTATGATATCTTGCGAGGCGAAGATGTGCTCTCAACGATCCAGGTGTTTCGAGATTTAGGAGTCTCCATCCAGGATGACGGGGATGTGATTCGGATTCAAGGGGTAGGCTTTCAGGGCCTACAAGTTCCGACAGCTCCCCTTGATATGGGTAATTCAGGGACTTCTATTCGTTTGATATCAGGTGTCCTAGCGGGCCAGGATTTTTCAGTGACCATGGTCGGAGACGATAGTCTTTCCAAACGGCCTATGGATCGTGTAGCGATTCCACTGCGTCAAATGGGAGTAGAAATTGCTGGTCAGGGAGAGCGCGATTGCCCGCCTTTACATGAAAAAGGGACGCATCAGCTTCACCCCATTCATTACCGTTTGCCAGTTGCATCGGCCCAAGTCAAGTCTGCTCTCATCTTTGCCGCTCTACAGGCTGAGGGTGAATCGACGATTATCGAGAAAGAAAAGACCCGTGACCATACAGAGGATATGATTCGCCAATTTGGTGGGGAGATCCAGGTAGACGGAAAAACTATTCACATCCAGGGTGGGCAAGAGTTCAAAGGTCAAACAGTCATCGTTCCTGGAGATATTTCCAGCGCGGCCTTTTGGTTAGTGGCTGGACTCATCCTTCCAGATAGTGAGATCAAAATTGAACATGTTGGCATCAACCAAACGCGGACAGGGATTCTCGATGTCATCCAGGAAATGGGGGGAGATCTCATCATTGACGATCGTGATGAAAAAGCTGTCTCGGCAAGTCTCACTGTCAAGACTTCGTCCTTAAAAGGGATTCGGATTGATGGGGAGTTGATTCCACGCTTAATTGATGAATTGCCGATTATTGCCTTACTTGCGACACAAACCAATGGTCAAACTGTGATTGCGGATGCTGAAGAGCTTCGTGTGAAAGAAACGGACCGTATCCAGGTCGTAGCAGATAGCCTCAATGCTATGGGAGCCAATGTTGTGCCAACGGAAGACGGTATGATCATCACTGGTCCAACTCCCTTACATGGAGCTGACCTAGAGACTTTTGGAGATCACCGGATTGGGATGATGGCTGCCATTGCTGCCTTATTGGTGAGAGATGGAAATGTGGTGCTGGATCGAGCAGAGGCCATCAACACCAGTTACCCTAGCTTTTTTGAAGATTTGGAGACCTTACTGCATGGCTAAAATTTTACTTGGTTTTATGGGAACAGGTAAAACGACTGTTGGTCGCATTCTTGATCCAAAATTCCATGATATGGATGAATTAATTGTTGAAGAGATTGGTATGTCAATCAATGACTATTTCGCAGTGAAAGGAGAAGCTGCCTTTCGTCGCCGCGAGGCTGAAATGCTGGAACGTTTATTGGAAAACGAAGCAGCCATTATTTCCCCTGGTGGCGGGATTGTCGTCAATCCTCATAACCGTGCCCTCTTGGAAAAAAATCCATACAACATTTATTTGCGCGTGGATTTTGAAACCTTGTACAGTCGCATTCAAAATGACAAAGCTATGCAACGTCCCCTCTTTTTAAACAATACCAAAGAAGAATTCAAGAAGATTTTTGATGGCCGTTTGCCTTTTTATAAAGCGATTGCTACCCATATTGTGGATGTTAAGGACAAAACACCTGAAGAAATTGCGGAGATTATTCGATGCTTGTAGGCTATCTAGGTCCCAAGGGATCTTTTACCCACGATGTGGTGACTCATAGTTTTCCAACTTCTGAACGCATCGCTTATCGAACGATCACAGATGTTATTAAGGCCTATGAAAATCAAGAAATTGATTTTGCAGTCGTCCCAGTTGAAAACTCTATCGAAGGAAGTGTCCACGAGACCATCGATTACCTCTTTCACCAAGGGACCATACAGGCAGTTGCAGAAGTGGTCTATCCCATCAAGCAACAGCTCTTGGTGGCTAGAAAAGATCGGCCTATTCGAACGGTCTATTCGCATCCACAGGCCTTGGCCCAAGGGAAGTCTTTTCTAAGGGCCCATTATCCAGATGTGGCCATGGAAATGACGGCTTCAACAGCCTATGCAGCCCGCTATGTAGCAGAACATCCAGAATTGGAGATTGCGGCTATTGCCCCTCTGGCAGCAGCCAGTGAGTACGGTTTGGAAGTCCAGGCCAAAGATATCCAAGAAATCGAGGACAACTACACACGTTTTTGGGTTTTAGGGACAAAAGAGCCCTTGATTTCAGAAACTTTAAGTCCAGTCCTTCAAAAAGTTAGCTTGGCTTTAACCTTGCCAAGTAATCTGGCAGGAGCCCTCTATAAGGGCTTGTCCACCTTTGCTTGGCGGGGAATCAATTTAACCAAGATTGAGAGTCGCCCCCTAAAAACAGCTTTAGGAGAATACTTTTTCATTATTGACCTCCTAAATGAAGCGCCTGATCTTCTGCACTTTGCCTATCAAGAATTAGACAGTCTGGGTATTCAGACAAAAGTCTTGGGTCAGTATCAGGTCTATACCTTAAAAGAAAATGGAATGGAGAAAAGATGAGTAAGGAATCCAACTTTCTATCTCACCATGAGCGAAAACGATTAGAGTACTTATACTCAAATTTTCATTATTTGAATGAACGAGAACAACTAGAATACAATTATTTGCTCAAAAAAAGCCAAGGAGCTTATGAGGAAACAGAACCCCTTCAACAGCCTGAAGTAGCTGCTACTGAAGAAGTGCAAGGGGAGATTGCTGAACCGATTGGTGACCTTCCTGTTTACCAATCACGTAGCAAAAAAACAAAGAAAAAAGCAGTTGCTGCGACGAGCGATCTACCTAAGAAACCACGGAAAAAGATCCGCGTCAAGCGGATCCTCAAGTGGATAGCTCTCTTTTTCTTGCTCGTTATCGGTGGCATGGTCTTTATGTTTGTGAAAGGCCTCAACAGTAAACCAGCTGGTAAAGATGCCAAGCCTGCTGTCGTTGAGAAATTTAACGGCAAGAAGTCGCGAGATGGGGTCAATATCCTGAT
>NZ_CAUFJQ010000135.1 GCF_959025735.1 uncultured Streptococcus sp. | reverse complement strand
CTCTACCTACTTCCTTTGTATTTTCAAAAATAGAATCCAATAAACTTCGATTGGTCACTTCGATCTCTTGGATCGAACAGCCTTCTTCTTGCAATTGACTCCACAAACGATTGGCGTCGCCTGTCACAACTTGAAGGGCATCAGGTTTGAGAGTCACTTGACCAATTCCGTCCATCCCTGCCACTAGAGCTTGGTATCGCAAAGGCAGGGTAAAATGTTTTTCTACCTCTTCACTTCTCATAGCTAGTGGCGTCGTATCTCGAAGCAAACGTCCCTGGTGCAAGACCAGGATCCGGTCAGCTGTATGCTCTACTTCCTCAATGTAATGGGAAGAATAGACAATAGTGACGCCTTGTTCCTTTAAATCCCCGACAATCTCCCAAAAGCGTTGGCGAGTAGACGTATCCATTCCAGCCGTTGGCTCATCCAAAAACAAAAGACTGGGACGACCAATTAAGGTCAACACAAAGGATAGGAGACGCTTTTGCCCACCAGACAGCTTACTGGCTAATTGCTTCTTTTGTTCTGGAGTAAAACGCAATAGATCATCGATGTCATTGACCGTTAAAGGGTTGGGATAAATAGAGCGAAAGAAGTTGATCAGTTCCTGCACGGTTAACTTTTGAACGATAGCATTCTCTTGAGGAAGATAGGACACACTAGCCTTTAACTGAGGATGGCAAGGAGCCTTCCCCTCTACTTCAATGGTCCCAGAAGTCGCCTTCCTATCTCCCAGAAGACAGTTCATCAAGGTTGTTTTCCCAGCTCCGTTTGGCCCGATCAAGGCCAGACAATCCCCCCGTTCTACCGCAAAAGAAAGATCTTCTAAAATTACTTTTCCTTTGATACTTTTTTTCAAGTTCTCTACTCTAATGACACTCATGATACTCTCCTTTCAAGCAGGCTTGGCCAGCCGGAATGCTGACAAAAACAACCAGGGTCACTCCCGTTGTTTTCATTGCTCCATCTCCTTTTTAACAACCTTGATCATTTTCAAAACTTCTTGAACCGCCCAGCTCATGATGCCAAGCCCAGCAAATAATTCCCAAGGGAAATGGTAATAGAGGCTATCATCCTTTGAAAAGATCAAATAGACGACCATTCCAACCACTGTTAACGTAAACACCTTAAATAACCATTGTTTCATTTTTCTTTCCTCTTACTTTCCGACTTTATTATATGAAAAGAAAATAACAGCCACTAGATGATTTTGTCACTGGCTGACATGACAAATGTCACTAAAAAAAGCCAAGTGATTTCACTCGACTTTTTCTCTTCTTACTGGCCTTCTTCTTTCATACCATGCAATTTCAAGGCTTTGACCAAGGCATCCGCCTTCATATTCTTCAAGTCATTGAGACCAGCATCTTTGAAGTAAGAAATTTCTTCTAGAGACTTGGTATCAATTTGGTTGAGGTCAATCACACTGGTTGAGAGCAATTTCTTCTCTGGTGTAACACTATATTCCAAGCTAAAACCAGGAACGTTTTTTAACTTCTTGTAGTCTTCATTTTGTTCCAACAAAGCTTGAATGGCTGCTGTGAGTTCTTCAGGTGACTTCTCTGCTGCGATAGTCCCAAGTTGTTGGGGTAGATCAGCTGTCACTTCGATACGAAGGTTTTCAACCTTATCTCCCTTTGATTTGATGATATCCCGGTGTTTTGTTCCCTTGATATCTCCAACTAAGGTTGTGGTTTTTTCTTCATTTTTTACTTCTTTTTTAACAGAGGAACTGCTAGATGAGCTAGCGGTTGTAGTTTTCTTCGTTTGGGATTGCGAACAACCAGTCAATACCAAAATGGCTAGCCCAAGGGTTACAAAAAATTTCTTCATTTTTATAACTCTCCTTTCACATACTGATACCAGTATAACATATCGCGTCTTTCTTGTCTAAAAACTCCACTGCTCAAACCATTTCCCCCTCTTTTCAAGCTCTTCAATTTGAATAAAAAACTGATGAATGTGAGACTTTTTGCAGAAACCCCTTTTTCTCACGAATAAAGCCTCAGTGGAGGGTTCACTTCAGTCTCAATCCCTCTGAATCACGCTGATTTCATAGGGAATCTCCTCGTTTTTCTATATACAAAAAAAGGTTCCGAAAGGAACCTTCTGTTCAATTATTCTACACTAAACAAGTATGGGTAGACAGGTTGGCCACCTTGGTGGATTTCTACTTCTACATCTTCGTATTTTTCAGCAAGGGCTTGGGCCAATTCATTTGCCAACTCCTCACTGCCGTCTTCACCGACATAGATAGTCACAATTTCACTGTCTTCATCCAACATATGAGCGAATGTTTCTTCCAAGGTTTCCATCATATCTGGGTTTGAAACAACGATTTTTCCATCGACCATTCCAAGATTATCATTTTCATGGATTTCAAGCCCATCAATAGTGGTATCGCGAACCGCTGTTGTCACACTACCAGACACAACATCGCCCAATGAAGCGCTCATGCGTTCGTAGTTTTCTTCGATTGATTTGCTTTCATCAAAGGCAAGAAGACTAGTCAATCCTTGAGGGATGGTCTTGGTCTCAACAACTGCTGCAGGTTGCTCAATCACTTCTGCTGCAGATTGAGCGGCCATCAAGATATTTTTGTTGTTTGGCAAGATAATAATGTTGCGCGCATTCAACTCTTCAACCGCTTTGACAAAATCTTCTGTTGATGGGTTCATGGTTTGACCACCAGAGATGATGTAATCCACCCCTTGCGCTTTAAAGATATCAGCCAATCCGTCACCCGCAACGACTGCAATGATGGCATATTCTTTTTCTTCAACTGGTTTGGCTTGACGCTCTTCTTTTTCAACTTGCGCTTCGTGTTGGTTGCGCATGTTGTCAACTTTCACTTTCACCAAGCTTCCGTATTTAAGACCTTCTTGCATGACAAGACCTGGATCTTCTGTATGGACGTGAACTTTGACAATCTCATCGTCATTCACCACCAATAGGGAATCCCCAAGGTTGTTCAAATAGTTACGGAATTCATCGTAATCGAAGTCTTTGACATAAGTTGGACCTTGTTTCAAAGCGACCATGATTTCTGTACAGTAACCAAACTTGATGTCTTCAGTTGCGACATGGCCAGCGACTGACTTGTGGTGTTCTGCATTGATCATTTCTGACATGGTTGCAGGTGTTGCTTGGAACTCTTCAGAAGCGATGAATTCTCCTGTCAAGGCTGACAAGAATCCTTCATAGATGAATACCAAACCTTGACCACCAGAGTCTACAACACCAACTTCTTTCAAGACCGGCAACATATCTGGAGTCTTAGCAAGAGCTGTTTTAGCACCGTCAAGAGCTGCACGCATGACTTCTACCGCATCATTGGTAGATTCTGCTTTTTTCTTGGCACCGATGGCTGCCCCACGAGAAACCGTCAAAATGGTACCTTCAACTGGCTTCATAACGGCTTTATAAGCAACTTCTACCCCAGATTGGAAGGCTGCTGCAAGCGCTGCTCCATCCAATTCTTCTTTGTCTTTGACACTTTGAGAAAATCCGCGGAACAATTGAGAAGTGATAACTCCTGAGTTCCCACGCGCACCCATCAAGAGACCTTTAGCGAAGATCCCTGCTGCTTCTCCGACAGTTGATGCAGAACGGTCAGATACTTCTTTGGCCCCATTTTCGATGGTCATTCCCATATTGGTTCCTGTGTCTCCGTCTGGTACAGGAAAGACGTTCAAAGAGTTTACATATTCCGCTTGTTTATTTAAGCGCGTAGCCCCCGCTTGAACCATTTCTTGAAATAAACTTGTAGTAATATTAGCCACGATTATTCTCCCACAATCTTGATATTTTGAATATAGACATTCACAGTATCCGTAGTGATTCCAAGTTGATTTTCCAAACTAAATTTCACACGTTCTTGAATATTTTTTGAGACTTCGCTAATCTTTGTTCCATAGCTCAAAACAGTGTAAACATCAACTGCGATAGTTCCTGCTTCCGTTGTTTTGACAACAACACCTTTAGAGAAGTTTTCTTTCCCTAGGAGGGCTTGGAAATTATCTTTGATCGCATTTTTGCTGGCCATTCCAACCACACCGAAGATCTCAGTAGCGGCACCGCCTACAACAGTTGCGATAACCTCATCAGTCAATTCAATTTGACCGTCCTTTGTATTGATTTTTACTGTCATAATTTCTACCTCAAAAGTATTTTATATTCTATTTTACCATAAAAGAGGTCAACTGTAAAAGGGTAGGGACTATTCTTCTCCCGCTGTGACAGCTGTCTCTAGAGAAAAAGAAAAG
>NZ_CAUFJQ010000134.1 GCF_959025735.1 uncultured Streptococcus sp. | reverse complement strand
AATTAGAAAAATATTTGAGAAACTATTGACAGCCTCATATAACAGTGTTACAATAATGTTACAAAATATTACAAATGTTACAAAAGAGGTTCTGTTATGAAAAACAAAAAAATCATTTCCCTAGCAGCTCTAGCTCTTACAGCTAGTCTTTTCCTAGGAGCTTGTGGCGGGAATAAAGAAGAAAAAACTTCAGAAGCAAGCAGTTCAAAGACCAGTCAGGTTAAACAAACAAGTTCTTCTTCTAAGAAAAAAGTGATCACTAGTAAAGATCCAATTGCCTCTTCATCCTCTGATAGCAAATCAGAAGAAAGTCATACTGTTGGTAGCAAAAATAACCAAGCTGCAGCTAGTCAAACACCTGCTCCAGCTAAAGAAGCGACACCAGTAGCACCCGTAACAAAAGAAACAAAAGAAGTAGCCACTCCAGCAACACCAGCGAAAGCAAAATTGCCAAGTCTAGAAGACGGTCATGCCCATGCTAAGAAGCAAGCTTCTGCTACGGAGAATGCCCAATACAAGGGAGTCTATTCTGTAGCAGCAGGGGATTTCTCTGCAGCAGCTGGGAATTGGTCTGACAAACGCGACACTGGAGTCACTATTGGCCAAGGTGGTCAAGTGACCATCCAACTTCCTGGGGGCCAACCCGTAGCCTATGGTATCAGCGCTTATAACTATACCTTGGATGATGGTCATTACCATGCTAATCTCTCAGCAGGCGATGGGTCTGCGGCGACTCTAGATATCGTAGTTGGAAAAGATGGCTCGGTATCTAGTGTGACGGTTCTTAAAGACGGTGTTAGCCACTCCCTCACTCGTGAATAAAATTCGAAAGATCTGAAAGGAGAAGCTTCTCTTTTCAGATCTTTTTTTGTTGATTTGAAGAAAAATATATTTTTTTATAAAAAACTACTGACAGATAGAAAATATAGTTTATAATAAAAACATAAAAGAAATCTATTTATAAAAAATTATAAAAAGAGGTTCGTATGAAAAAAGAAAGAATTGCCCTGGTGTTTGGAACCTTTGCGCCTCTTCATCAAGGGCATATTGACCTGATCCAGCGGGCCAAGCGTCAGTGTGATCGCGTTCGTGTCATTGTATCTGGTTATGAAGGGGACCGTGGTGAAGAAGTGGGATTGACCTTACAAAAACGCTTCCGTTATATCCGCGAAGCCTTCTCAATGATGAGTTGACCCAAGTCTATAAGTTAGATGAGACAGAACTTCCTCGTTATCCCTTGGGTTGGGAACCTTGGTTACAAACAGCCCTAGACACCATCCAGTATCAAACAGATACAGAAGAGTTGATCTTTTATGTAGGGGAGAAAGCTTACAAGGAAGAGTTGGAAGCTAGAGGGTTTGAAGTTCACTTAGAAGAGCGTCGCTTCGGGATCTCTGCTACCATGATCCGGGAAAATCCCAGCAAATACTGGAAATACATTGCCCAGCCCTTCCGTCGCCAGTTCACGAAAAAAGTCTTGATCATGGGGAGCGCCAGCAACGGGAAAACGACCCTTGCAAAGGACTTGGCTCGCTTTTACGATGCACCTGTTAGTCTTGAGTATGCCCGTGAATACCAGATCAAGAACAATGTGCGGGATGATGAACTCACGCCAAAAGATTACTATTACCTACTCTTAGGACAGTATGATCAAACCTCTAAGCTCATCGATAGTAGTGCCAATCGAGGCCTTGTCATCGCAGATACCAATTCCCTGGTGACCAAGGGTTACTACGATTACTATATGGAAGTCGAAGGCCAGGATACCAGCATGACCGATACCTTCGACAACCTCTTTGTCAGTATTCTGTCCAAAGAAAAATGGGATTTGATCCTCTTTGTACAGCCGATCGGCTCTTATGTCAATGATGGTTTCCGAGATATGACCATGGCTGACGAAGAGATCCGCACCAGCTTTTCAAATTACCTAGACCAATTGCGCCAGCAATACCTAGGAAACATTCCGACCACTTTCCTCGCATCAGACTACCTCGGCAACTACGAAGAAGCCAAGAAGGTGATCGATGCCATTTACCAAGCCGACTAAGGAGCAGCTTATGAAAAACCTATCTGAAAAATTCACAACCTTTATCCAAGACTTTAAAAATGTTCACCAAGAAGCGAAAAAACAAGGCTTTGTCAATAATATGAAACTCCTGTGGAAGGACCTTTTTGTAGGACGCACAGCCTTTCAATGGATCTATCTCCTGCTTCTTTCCAGCGTTCCCTTCTTCTTAGAATGGACCAAAGCTATCAAGAAGGAGGTGGCTTAGATGGCAAGTCTCTCGATTCCAGCAGGAATGACGGAGAAAGAGTATTTTGAGACGGTCGCTAGTGAAGCGGACTTTCTCAAGTGGTACAAGGAGCAAGACCTGCCAACTTATGAAACTCCAAGTGTCACAGCGGACATGGTGGCTTACTGTTTTGTTGATGGCAAGCTCAAGCTCCTAGCCATTCGCCGCAAGGCCCATCCTTATCAACACCGCCTCGCCTTGGTGGGGGGCTTTGTGAACAAGGATGAAGATGCGACTCATGCCTGTATCCGAGAAGTCAAAGAAGAAGTTGGGCTCGATCTGCCAGTGAATAAGGTGGAGCAGCTCATGACCGTTTCCACCCCTGAGCGGGACCCCAGAGGCTGGGTCATTACCATTGCCCATCTGGTCTATCTGCCAGCAGAAGCAGTAGACTTAGCTCATGCAGGTGACGATGCCAAGGATGTCGTTTTTCTCGATGTCGACTTCAAAAAGTCCCAGTGCTTGCTAGAGGGAAAGGTTTTAACTGCTTCTGATTTTGCCTTTGACCACTATCAAATCATTCAAGAATCGATCAAGCGGATTCAGGGACGTCTCGACTGGAATCCAACCTTCCTCTATCTGTTAGAGGAGCCTTTCACCGTTTATGAAGCAACCGAATTGGTCAATTTGATCAATCCTGGACGTCCCATCGTTAGTAATAACTTCCTCGTAAAATTCGGAGAATTCGTGGAAGAAGTGGGTGTCAAGCGAGTACCTAAGAAAAAACCACGCAAGACCTATCGCCTAAAACAATAGATCGAGCTGGGTTCATTCTACCAGCCCTTAGTTACTAGTAGTAGCCAAGGGCTTTTTCTGATTTTTCCTGCTCCACTTGTGTGCAAAGTGGTATAATAATCATAATTGAAATCAAAAGAGACAAGACTATGGAAGAAAAAATAATTTTACCACAAAATACACGACTGATGGGGGCTCTGCTTGGTTTTATCGGAGGAGGCCTCGATGTCTTTTGCCACATGCACTATCGGAGTTTGGTCGCGACCCAAACGGGGAACCTCCTGCTTCTCATCGCTGATTGGCACGATCCCCGTGTCGAAAATACCATCATGCGTTTTTCATCTATTTTATTTTTCTCGATCGGCTTTTTGGTTGCCCTCCATATCAAAGAGTATCGCAAGACAGCCTTTTGGCGGACCAAGATGTTAATTCCTTTGTTTGTGGTGACACTCCTGATTCCCTTGGTGTCTGTCATGCCACCTGTAGAAGTTCCCTTTATTGCTTTTGGAACAGGGATGATGATGTTGACCTTTACAGGGAGCCTCATTGAAAATCACCCTTATGTGATCTTTATGACTTCCGGCAATTACCGCAAGATGCTGACGGCCTTGTACCGAATCACTCGAGGAAAGGGAGATTTGGACGAGTATCGGCGTCAGGCCATGAATTACGGGATTGTTGTTGGAAGCTTTGTTGCTGGAGCTATTAGCGTAGCCATCCTCATGCATTTCATTCACCAATGGGCCATCTGGCTGATCACAGCCAACCTCTTTTTGATCATGACCTACTACACCGCAAGGGTCAAACAACTTGGCCTGCAAACAGACAATCTATAGAAACAGGACCCCGTGTGAGGTCCTGTTTTAGATTAATGACAAAGTCATCTTAGAAACTTTCCTTAGGTGAGTACGGACGTCAGCGAACTTCGAAGAAGTTCCATGACTTAGTTTTGAGCCTAAGGTCTCAAAACTCCCGAGTGCCTGAAACAATCGTGTTTCAGGCACTTTTCTCACAGCGGAAAGTTTCGGTATTTTTTTGATTCGCTCAAAAAATTAAAACATATTTATATTTCTTTGCCGAATTGCTTAACTTATTTAAAAATAGTACAGGACCTCACATGAGGTCCTGTTTTTTGTATTTCTATGCTTTTAATTGTAAGAGTTCTTCAATCTCAGCCAGAGTGCTAGCTTGGGAGATGGCTCCACGGAGTTTGGCTGCACCTGAGGTACCACGGAGGTAGTGAGGGGCGAGGCCACGGAATTC
>NZ_CAUFJQ010000133.1 GCF_959025735.1 uncultured Streptococcus sp. | reverse complement strand
AGGTGGGACGACGAAATCGAATTCTAACGAATGACCGATTTCTGTCCCACTCTCTTTTTTTATTCTCCGATCTCTTGGTAGAGGGTACGGATTTTTTTGCGGTAGATGGTGTAGCTGATGCCTGCTCCAATTAACAGGATGACACTATAAAGGATCACAGCCAGCAGGGTGCTGACGGAATGATAGGTCCAAATGAAGCTGACAATAATCAAAAGAAACATCACAAAGATAAAGACAATCAAGAGAATAGACTGAAGGACTGCATTCCCACGATGACGAGTCATCAACTCCGTGATATTGGTCCAATTGGTGCTAAAGTTCTGAAAATCTTTGACATAGTCTCGAATGCAGATCGGAATGGTGGTTACGATCCAGATCAGTAACATGGCAAGGATAGCCAAGGGATGGACGCCAAAATAGAGACAAACGCCAACTAGAAGAATGACAGGAAGGATGGATTGCACCAGATAGAGCAACCAAAACTTCATGAAGAGATAGCGTTTGAAATCAATAGGGAGCGATCTCAGGTACTCAAAGTTTTCGCGCTCCAGCGAAATACCGATACTGGTCAAACCTCCAAAACTGTTGAAAACACCGATCAAGATGGCAACAAGGGTCAGTGGCACCAGATACTGGGGCGTCAAGTAAGAACTGAGGCCTCCTATATTTTTAGACGCTCCTGCTGCTCCACTGAGGAGGAAAATATATGGCAGAATACTCATCATCAAGAGGACTTGCACCATAAGGGTTCCATCGCTCAAGAGTCTGCGATGATACTGAATGACAAATCGTCTAAAGGAGTCTTTCTGACCCACATGGAGCACTTTCACGCGCTCTTTAACGGTTTGGTTGGTCGCAACTGCAAGAGCCGCATCATAGAACTGCGGGATCACGATTTTGCGAACCAGGCCGATCAAGACCAGAAGGACCAGGATCCAGCCCAAGAGGCCTAGGATCGCTTCTCCATCAAAAGGATGGAGAATGAATTGATGAAAGGCCGTAAAAGGTGGAAATAGAATGGGAATATCTGCGCCACCCGACACTTCTACTCGATGAGTCTGGACTAGATTGAGATAGAGATAAGCTCCTAGACTCAGAAGGGAACCAATTCCGACCATGATGTTGGAGACCAGGGTCGTGTGTTTTTTGAAAAAGAGGGTCTTAGTGATCAGATGAGATAGGATGATCGTCGCTAAAAAGAGAACGCCTAAGAGAATTAAGGCACAAAAGAGGCCTAGCAGGATCCCTAACGGATTGAAGCCGCCTGCTTGGACAGGCAGGATCAGAAAATAGCTGACCAAGGGAAGGATAGCCATGAGAAGGGTCAGGATGACCGAGATACTCTTTCCTGCTATGACTTCTGCATCTGAGAAAGCATAGGGCCGGTAAAACTGCAGGTCCTTGCTTTCATAAAAGACATTGTAAAAGCTCATAAAACCTTGGGAAATGGTCATCAAGGAAAAAAGGGCCACCATGTTGACAAAGAAGGCTGGTTGGTTTACAAAATCATAAATGCTAAAGAGCAAGCCAAATATGACGAAATAGACCAATCCTAAAAAGAGGTAGTTGAGCACCGATTTGCGGGCAACATTGAGTTTGACGTCCGGTTTTTTGGCCTGTTTGGCACGTAATTTTGCGATCTGAGCGGGCTGACTGGCATAGATGATATTGACATTGACCAGTTGCCGGATGATCTTAAGACGCATGATCGCCACCTTCTTCCTTCCGACCCGCTAGACTGAGATAGATACTTTCCAGACTTTGTTCGGGGTGCTGGCCCTTTAATTCCTCGATCGTCCCATAGAAAATGAGATTGCCTTTTTTCAGAATAGCGATCTTATCACAGAGTTGTTCGGCCACTTCTAAGACGTGAGTAGAGAAAATAACGGTCTTTCCGCGATCCGCATGTTGGCGCATCATTTGTTTTAAATCGTAAGAAGCCTGCGGGTCCAACCCGGTCATCGGTTCGTCCAAGACCCAGATATCTGGATCGGATAAGAGCGCTGCAATGACGAAGACCTTCTGGCGCATCCCATGTGAAAAGGATTCAATCACTTCATAGCGGTGACTCTGAAAATCAAAGATCCTGAGAAGTTCCTCTAAGCGTTGATCACAGTCCTTCTGACTCATATCATAAGAGGTCGCAACCAACTCCCAGAATTCATTGGCTGTGAGACGCAAGAAAAGATCCGGCGAATCCGCCACGTAACCGATCTTCTTTTTGATCGCAAGCCGATGGCTATAGAGGTCCTGACCGTCCACTTCAATCGTCCCAGTGCTTGGGGTGATGACACTGACCAGGCTCTTGATGGTTGTGGACTTACCGGCTCCGTTGTGGCCAATCAAGCCGACAATTTGTCCATCTTCGATGGTCAGATCCAAGTGGTTGAGGGCAATGTGCCCATCGTAATCTTTGGTAACTCCGTGAAATGTAATCATGCTAACTCCCTTTACGATCCTCATTGGGATCGTTTTTCTTATTCTGTTGATAAGCGATCATTGAAATGGTAGAGCAATTCTAGTAAATAGTTTGGAATGGTCTCCAAGAAGTCTTCTTTGTAGACCCGCTCTCCTCGCTTATGCAATTCTTTACCCCATGGTCCTAGATTAACTGCTGGAACCTGAATTTGAGCAATTTTTTCCAGATCCAGATCATAGACCTGAGCTGGTGTGGCTAGGCTATCTAGGACGACTTGATAAGAAGCCACATCCTTTTCCAAGGCACAATAACTGGTGTCGTTAATCCCCATAAAGTATTCTTCGACTTTTAAGAGGTAACCTCTTGTGTCCAGATACTCGCGGTAATCAGTGATGAGGGACACAATATTGAAATCGGTATTGTCTAAAAAGCGGCAGTTCATGGAAGGATAATATGGGGGCGCAAAACCGATGACTACTATGGGATCTTTATCTCCGAGAAACTCAAGAAGTCGCTGGATTTGCTGAATCGCAAGGCTCTGGTAGCTGGTCCCATTACGAAAATCTTGCTCCGCTTTTTTATTAGAAGCTTCTCTAAAGTCTTGGTAGCCCTCTAAGGCTTGGCAACGTTCCTCTAGTTCTTGATAGGTGATGACTCTTGGCCTTGCAATAATATGGTCTTGGCCAGCCTGATCCTGCAAGTGTTCATACTTCTTGTAAAAGGCATCCAAGGCCTCCTGACTAAGCTCATAAATCCGCTGTAGGAGCTCTTGGGGTGTTTTCTTCAAATGCAGCACACTGAAATAACCAGCCGCATAGAGCACGGTCGATACATCGTACTGCTCCTTCAAATCTCTGAGATAGGACCAAGAAGGAAGGGGAGACGTTTCTCCCAACGCCTGATCTGCCAGATCGGGATGAAGATCTAGCTGGCTTGCGATGGCCACTAAGAGCGACAAGGCATTGATCCCTTTAAGAGGCTCCTTCATATGGGATAAGACACCTTGCGCCACAACGACTGGCATGAGCTTACCCACTGTGCCAATGTGAAGGACTTTTTCTTTTTCTAGATCCGATTCAAAGGGCTCCGAATCTACTGCTAATACATAATTCAGATCAAAGGTTTCCTGCAAATCTGTGAGGAGGCCCAAAGCTCCCCGCATCCCACGTGAATAGGATTCCTCGTCTCCAACAGAAAGATAGAGCAGATTGACCTGACCTTCTGAGGGGTCTGCTGCATAGGCTTCCAGAACCCCCAATTGAAGGGCTAGGGCTGCTTTCATATCGCAAGATCCTCTGCCAAATTTCCAATCCCCAGAAGCTAAATCTTCCTGCATATCTGGACGTCTATCCAGTGTTTTCAAGGCTTCTGCTACTTTATCAGAATCGAGTGCGATTTCCGACAAGTTTCCATAGTCTTCTAAATCGACTGTATCATGGTGGTGGAAAAGGATCACTGTTTTTTTCTTGCCCTTATCAACCAAGGCCCAATTGACCGACCGATGCAAGTGATCCTGTGGCACCTGGTAGCGCCCAAAATGGTCCGGATGTTCCTTGAAATAAGGGATCTGGGCAATCCGTTGATCCAGGTAGGCTTCGATCCCTTGCTCGGTCTCAGTGTTGGTAAAGCTTGGAATCGCCAAGGCTTCGGTAAAAATCGTTTCGATGCTCTCTCTATTGGTGGTTTTCACTTTCAAACCAATCCTCCTTTGATATGATCAAACTATAAAATGAATAGAAATATATGTATCAGACTGATATTTCTACGTAAATAAAATGCTACTTTTTATATTCTCACTTCATTTCTTTCATGTATGCGATTTCTTTTCCAGAAAGGGCTTGCTTCCAGCGCAAAAGTTTGTCGCATCCAACTATTTTTGGTAAAATAGGGACATTCACATGAAAGAAGAAATAACAATG
>NZ_CAUFJQ010000132.1 GCF_959025735.1 uncultured Streptococcus sp. | reverse complement strand
CCTGGAACTGGGTTACAGCACTTAGCAATCCGAATCAAGAGTCCAGAAGCACCTTGGATAACCACGCCACCCTCGTGACGGACCTTGAGGGTGTCTTTTTTATTTTCAACCTTGACCTCGCCACCTTTGACTAGCTCTTCTGCTTCTGCGCGTGCCTTAGCCCGTTCTTCTTCCCGGCGTTCATCCTCCGTCAAGCGGTTAAAGATGGTAATCGCTCCGATCTCTCCAAAACCAATCGCCGCAAACAAGGCTTCTTCTGTCTTGTAACTGGATTTTTGTAGCACTTTGTCCATGTGTTTTTTGTCCATGAACTTATTAGCTACCAAGTCATGCTCGTGGAATTGGGCCATCAAGAGGTCACGGCCCCGGTTAATCGACAATTCCTTGTCTTGATTTTTAAAGAATTGACGAATCTTGTTGCGCGCCTTGCTGGTTTTGACAAGGGTCAGCCAGTCAAGGCTCGGACCAAAGGAGTTGGCATTGGTGATAATCTCCACCTGGTCTCCCGTCCGAAGTTTGGTATTGAGGGGCACCATCCGGCCATTGACCTTAGCACCAATCGCTTTTTCCCCAACCTTGGTGTGGATTTCATAGGCAAAATCGATCGGCCCAGAATCTTTCGGAAGCGAGCGCACGGTTCCATCTGGTGTGAAGACGTAAATCTCTTCTGCCAGGATGTCTTCTTTTACATTTTCAACAAATTCTTTGGCATCGCCTGACTGGTCTTGGAGCTCCATCATCTCCTTGATCCAGTTCATCCCAATAGCCGATTCCTTGCTGTTGACTTGACCCTTGATTCCTTTTTTATAGGCCCAGTGAGCCGCAACCCCATACTCAGCAACCTCGTGCATTTCCTTGGTTCGGATCTGGAATTCAATCGGTCCTTTAGGGCCGTATACAGTCGTATGGATGGACTGATAACCATTGGCCTTCCGGTTGGCAATATAGTCCTTAAAACGTCCCGGCATTGGCTTCCAGAGTTCATGGATGTAGCCCAGCATAGCATAGACATCGCTGGGGGTATCCAGGATACAGCGGATGGCAATCAAGTCATAGATTTCATCAAAGCGTTTCTTCTTATCCTGCATTTTGCGATAGATCGAATAGATATGCTTTGGTCGACCATAAATTTTCCCATGCAAATGGCGTTCCCCAGCATAGGTCTCAATCTTGTGGACAACCTCTTCGACCAACTCTTCTCGCTCGCGACGTTTTTCCTTCATCATATGCGAAATCTTGTAGAATTCGACTTCATTCAGATATCGGAAGGACAAATCCTCAAGCTCCCACTTGACGCTGGAAATCCCGAGACGGTGGGCTAGCGGTGCATAGATCTCCATGGTCTCACGCGAAATGCGCTCTTGCTTATCCTTGCGCAAATGCTTGAGGGTACGCATATTATGCAAGCGGTCTGCCAATTTGACCAAAATGACACGAATATCTTGAGACATGGCCATGAGCATCTTGCGATGGTTTTCCGCCAACTGCTCTTCATGGGACTTATACTTGACCTTCCCGAGCTTGGTCACCCCATCGACAATCACGCGCACATCATGACCAAATTCGCGCTCTAAATCATCTAAAGTCGCATCCGTATCTTCCACGACATCATGCAAAAAGCCGCAGGCGACCGTCACAGCATCCAGTTTCAGCTTGGCAAGGATTCCTGCCACTTGAATTGGGTGAATGATATAAGGCTCGCCAGACTGACGGAATTGTCCATTATGGCAATCAACCGCATAGACCAAAGCCTTTTGCACAAAAGCAACATCTTCAGGTGATAAATATTTTTTTGTAAGGGCAACGACTTGGTCCCCTGTTAAATTCTCTTCTTTCGGCATGTATTTTCTCCAGTTTCTTGGATACTATTTTAACACTTTTAGAAGCAGATGGGAACCAATGAAGCTACTTTAATATACGGATACTACTTTGTCTTACAAAACTCTTGCAAAGCGTTTAACTCCAATTTCTTTCTTTCAACCCCTTCTTTAACAGAGTTTGAAAATTTTCCAGCCAAATCCGAATCAATAGTTCCAATAACCTGATCTAGAGAACTTTCAAGTTCTGTTAAACTAGTTAAAATTCTTTTTTTAATGCTTCTTTGGTCAGCAGTTGCCTTTGTTAAGGCTAGTTTCCCCATAAATTTAACACTAAGAAGAGCTGCCATGAAACGCTTATCTTCGTATGTTAAATCATTTGTAAGATCAATTTTCGACATACATCTCCTTTCGTAATTTTGCAATCTCATTCGCATATTTTTCAGAGACTACCTGTAATTCTTTTTGTTTTAACTGATGCGCTTCCTCAATATGAGCTAGTTCGTGATAGTGCTCTGCATTCAATTCTTCATAAACATCTGATAATTCCCGATAATAATCCGATAAAATTTCCGTATTACCCATCGTCTTAGAGAAATGTCCGACTTCCTCTTCCATCATTTCAATATTTTGTTTTGTAAAACAGTACTGGTCATGGATATGATTCATTCTTTTTTCTAGTTCTTTCATTTCCAATTTTAATTCTTCTTCAGTACCATTCCATTTTTCTTCTACTTCTCTAATCGCATTAATGTATTCAATCTCTTTGTTACCCATTCTTCACCATTGCAATTGAAGTTGGCTTGCCAGAGCAACATCCGTGCCTATTACAGTTGCAATTCCTTTCGCTATGTCTGTTGATAGACTAAAAATACTTTCTTTTATTTTTAGAGTATCTTTTTTAATTTTTTCTAATTCTGTGATGCGACTCGTCTCAATTGTTTCTTTTGTTGCACCAATTTGAGCAAGTGCGCTGATGATATCACTTTCTGTGCAACGGGTCCCTGATACAGTTGAACGACAAGAAGCTAATAATGTCTCCCAGGTTCCTTTTATATCCGCAATACGGAAATCACAGACAGCTAATATATAATCAGAGGCAATGAGAGCAAACTCCTTCAGCGACTCCACTATTCCCATTGCCTGAGTCGTATCCATGAAAATAAGGTCACTTCCAGAAAGTCCGCTCTTTTTCCAAGTCTCCAATGCTTGTTTCTTTAACTGCAGTTGTTCTTTTGTCTGCTTTATTCGAGCTAACCGATAGTCATCTAAACTCTCTTCTTTGACGTTCAAGTAGCCAGACTTGTAGTCGTAACCACCCCACATATGTTGTTTTCCTAAATTGCCTGCATCCTTACTGTCAATTCGAACAAGTGTTCCAACAACTCCTTCATTCCCCTCTTCAGAATGTTCCCATGTGACCAAGTCACGCTTGTCTATAAAATTAAAAATTTTATATTTAATCTTATCGACCTGTTTCTTTTCTGCATCACTTAACTGTAGATAAAGATTAGGCGCTTCATATATATAAGCCCCATCCACTCTGTTTAAATACTTATCTTCCAAAGATCCAAGTGAAGCTTGGAGATTTAAGCCCCCTAAAGAATGGGCATAAAATTTGAAACGCGCATTCGGATATCTATCCATTGCTGCTTTTACTTCTTTCGAAGCCGCATCAAGCTGGGAAATTTTCCCGGTTTTTATCCCAAGTCTCTTTGCCATTGATATTTGTAATGCAGTCGGGGCATCGGTGAGCACCCAATCATCTACGGCCCCCATGAAATTTTTATCAAATTTAGCTTCCGATCCCTCAAACAAAATTGTTACTTCATGCACATCTTCTGGTCTGGTTTCAGGAGTGATTTTTTTATCTGTCACAATATATCCATTTAAACCAGATAGAGCTCCTTGAAACCGTGCTTTCAAGTCTTCGAGAGAGGAAACCATATCCTCTTCTGGTGCCTGGCCAAAAACTTCAGAAACATAGCCTATTGTTTTTTCTCTTTTTCCATCACTCTCAATACTAACCTCTTTCCCAACATTAAATTTTGAGTACTCTTTCCATGCAATCCTATTTTTTTCTTGATCGGTATACATTTCCTTTACTCCTTCATCAATTTTTGAAGACCTTCAGAGGCATCCATCCCCACGGATTCAATCGGACCGTTTTTACTAGTCTTCCATAATCCTACGCTACCAGTTATCTCTTTATCTCCATTTATAGTCACATCAAACATAATCCCCCCCATTGGATTGTGTTCGATCGTCTTGTCATCAATCTCATAGGAGCGGATCTTGCCTTTTTCTGTAAGCGCATTAGGATCTTTCAATTTCAGATCATGCTCAATCAACTTTTCCACTTCCTTACTATGCACGATCTGAACCATTTCATGTTGAAAATCAAGATGGTTTTTTACAAGTAAACCTCCCCATATCAAGACTCCTAATAGTAACACTCCAAATATATAACGGCCAATTTTTCTTTTTTGTTTCATTTTCATCCTCCATAAATTCCTAGTAGTATCACTTTACACTATTTAGTTTTCAAATTTATTACTCTTACTTTAATAATTCGTAAAAATT
>NZ_CAUFJQ010000131.1 GCF_959025735.1 uncultured Streptococcus sp. | reverse complement strand
GGACGACGAAATCGAATTCTAACGAATTACCGATTTCTGTCCCACTCTCTTTTCTATCTTCTATTGGTTCTGAGGAGATGGAGTATCTGGCGTGCTTGCTTCTGTTACAGCTGTGCTTGCAGGCTCTGTTTCTGTCTCAGTTGTGGCAGGCTTGCTTCCTTCTGAAGCTGCTGCTTCTTTTTCCACCGGAGTTTCTGTAGCGACAGGTGTTTCAACCGTGGTAGCTGGTTTGCCCGCTTCGCTTGTAGATGGCGCAGCTGCCAACTCTGCCTGGAAGGCTTGGATGGCCTGTAGTAAGGCTGCTTTATCACTCTTTGGATTAGCCAATTGGTCAAAGAGAGCTTCTAAGCGATCAAATACCGCATCACTAGCTCCCTTGTCCTGCAACTGTTGGTGAAGAGCCATCAATTGGTTATAGAGCTGTTGATAAAGAGCGACATCCCCAATTTGAGGCTCTTCCGTTTGCTTTTGTTTTTGCTTTTCAATGGTATCACTGATTTCGCGTAGAAGTGCTTCCCCACTTGTAATAGCCTTGTCTGGATCAGATTCTTTTCCAAGTTGAGCCAAGCCTGTTTCAAAAGCCGTTCGTTTACCTTGGTCTTCGACTTGTGGCAAGAGCGACTGGATTTGCTCTAAGAGGGCTGTCAAAATCTTGTTCTGTTGACGGGCTTCTGTTGCCTTATCCAACTCTCCATACAAGCCTTTGAGGAAATCATAAACCGCTACGTTGTAGGATGGGGTTTGACTTCCTTTTTGATCCAAAACTGTTTTTTCAATAGGATAGGTTTGGCCTTTTTCTTGGGAGAAGAGCTGGTCAATAGCTTGCTTGGTTTGGTAGAGTTCCATAAAGTGAGACTTGGAATCCCAAGCTTCTTCAAAGGCTTGAGCTCGGTAGAGCTTCAAGGCTAGATCTGCTGCCTTAGTGCGGAGTTCTGGTGTCAAGCGCGCATCGCTCAAGCTTTGGTAGAAATACTTGAGGTAGTCGACCGATGTCACACCCGTCCGATCTTGCATCTCCTGAACAGCTTCTAATAGCTTCCCTTCCTGTTCTAAACGCTTGCTGTCCTTGGCAGCATAGGCTTCCTGCAGTTGAGAGACCAACTCTTCCTTCTTCAATTGGAAGGCTTCTGTGTCTAGCAAACGCACTTGTTCCAGCAACTCTTGGTAACGACGATCTAGGGCTGTCTCTTCTTTTGGTTTGACCGCTTGGGTCGCATGAATGTACTGCGCATCAACCTGTTTGAGACTGGCTAGATAGCCCTCTGTTGAGTTACTTGGGAAACTCTTGACATTTTCCAAGAAGTGGCCCAAGATGAGCTCAATCCGTCTTTGTTGCAATGGATCAGAAGCATAGAGACTGCGGCTTTCTGCTAAGAGCTGGTTGACCCTATCCTCTACGACTTTCTTGTCCAAGTCTCCTTTTTTATATGGCGATTGGATGGTTGGAAGACGGTGGGCTAAGTAGTCTGCTAGTCCTGCTGAGCGTACCTTGATATAGTGGTTGTGATCGCCATGCGGGATGACAAACTGACCATTTTCAATCTGGAGGCTATAAGGAGAAATCCCTGAACGAAGCGCTGTTGCATAGAGTTCATTGATAAAGTCTAGTTCAGGATTGCCAGTTTCAAGTGGGATGCGGACATGTTCCTTCCGAACGGCATAAGGATGGATATGGGTCGGATCGTATTCTTGGTCTGGATTGTTAAAGACAAAGAAACCATTGGAAATCTTAATGGCCTCGCGAGGGACACCATAGGTCTTGCTGATGTACTGGATCTTTTCCTCATCTGAGGCATCACGAGAATAGGTCGCAACATCATCTGTCAGGGGCTGTCCCTTGTCCTCTTCTTTCTTGCCAGCTAGAGTTGCCTCCGCTGCTGCAATCTCTTGAGGAGAGAGGTCTTTTTTATAGAAATAATGGGCATGATTGCCATGAGCGACCATATAACCTTCCTCGTCCTTGCTGATGACCTTGTCTGCGTGGAAGCCATGATCGTGCTCCTCATTGTGATCGTGACTGTCGCCATGCTCATGATCATGCTCATGGTCAATTGGTTTTGTGCTTGGATTTGAAGGCAAGCTTGGAGTTACTTCTGTTGGACTACTAGATCCTTGAGCACGAAGCAATTGGAATTGCCGTGCCAACTCACGCTCTAAAGGCGATAGGGAGCTGTAAGGGATAAAGTGGAAATGATCCCCATGAGGGTAGACAATCCCTTGATCGGTCCACTTGGTAATCTTACT
Organism: uncultured Streptococcus sp.; assembly: GCF_959025735.1. Classification (GTDB taxonomy): domain Bacteria; phylum Bacillota; class Bacilli; order Lactobacillales; family Streptococcaceae; genus Streptococcus. Next base: position 2,242 of record NZ_CAUFJQ010000131.1, on the reverse strand, counting down.
TGGATCAAAGACAGAACCATCAGACTCCACATGACGAGAAGACAACGGGGCTTTCTGCAATTCTTCGATCAAGTTGGTCAGGGTTGGACTCGGTTTGGAGGCAGTCGGTTTAGACGTCGTTGGGGTTGTCTGTGTATTGGTTGGACCGGCTGACGGCTGGTTGCTCTCTTGTTTCCCTATGCTTGGAGAGGCTTGATCTGGAGTTCCTTGCCCTTGTTCTGTACTTGCTCCAGCTAGGCGTGAGTTTCCAGCCTGATGGCCAGCTTGACCACCTAAGACAGAGAGGGCTGCTGCCAACTCTCCAGCAGATAAGGCACTCTTTGGAATATAATGGAAATGGCCGCCATGGGGTACAATAAAGCCGTCCCCTGTATCTGAAATGACATCTCCAGGGCTAAAGACATAACCATCGTCCGTACGGTAGCCACCACCTGTATGGTTCTTAGCCGTCAGCATCTCAAGAGTCTTTCCTTCTTTCAGCGCTTGACTCGGTTGACGGAAATCACGGGTCTTGCCTGCCTTGTGCGAGGAGCTCGCTTGCACCGATCCCGTCTCCCCTTCTTCTTTTGCGCCTCCCTTTTGCTGTTGAGCGATCTCTTCGATCGAGCGCACATTGACTGTATGTTGGGCATCCTTTAAGTAGAGATAGTATTTCCCAGCGCGTTTGATAATATAGCCATCCTTGACCTTGCTCACGATATCCGCTTCTTGCAGCTGGTAAGTTGGATCCCGCAAAATCAACTCTTCACTAAAGATGGCATCAAATGGAACCTTGCCGCTGTAGTAATGAAAATGATCCCCATGAGAAGTGACAAAGCCTTCATCTGTAATCTTAATGACAATCTGCTCTGCCTGGGTCTTTTCCTTGGCATTGACCGCTTCGATGCTGTCTTCCTTTTTACTGGAGGCAGACGATGACGATTTCTTGTCCGCTTGCAAATACTGAATCTGATTCTTTTTCTCTTCCTTGACTTGTGGTTGCTGACTGAGCGCATAGGCACAGAGTCCTAGCCCCAAAGTCGCTACCAATCCAATCGTTCCCTTTTTCTTCATTCTTGATTTACTCCTCTAATTCCTTGGCTAAAGTCGCCATATTTTCTTCTAAATTTTCTAATAGATCCTTATCATTTTGTGGATCAGCTTCCAGTGGATCCAGAACCTTAACACGCGCCCCTGTTGCCTTGGCGATACTATCTGCCACCTTTGACGACGTGTGCTTTTCCACAAAGATCGTTTTCACCTTGTAGTCTTTGACAAACTGCTGGATCTCGGCCAATTGCCGAGCGGTCGGTTCTTGCTCTGGGGATATCCCTGCAATCCCTAACTGCTTGAGACCAAAGCGTTTGGCCAGATAAGAAAAGGCCGTATGCTGGGTCACAAAAGTCTTTTGCTTGGCCTTGTCAAAGAGAGGCTGGTAGTGGGCTACTAGGTCCTCACAGCGCTTTTCAAGCTTTTGAGCATTGGCCTGATAGAGCTCCTTGTTCTTTGGATCGATCTCTCCCAAACGCTGGGCGATAACCTTTCCTTCCTCTGCAATTTTTACAGGATCCAACCAAGTATGCGGATCATACAAATGCTTGCCTTCTTTTCCCTGACCAGCTTCGACATCCTCTAATCCAGCCACCTTATCCAGGGTCATTCCTTGGCTGCCTTCGATCACTCGCAACTTGGAACCTTGAAGATTGGGATCTAAGCGACCAGCCCAAGATTCCAGGGTCTGAGAATGATAGACAAAAACATCCGCATCATAGATCTGGGCCACTTCTTTGGTGGAGGGTTCATAATCATGGATCCCTGCACCGGACTGAACCATCCAGATGTCATTTTGATCGCCAGAGATTTCCTTGACCAGGGCATAGATAGGATAAAAACTCGTGACAATTTTAAGACCTTTTTTAGAAGGGGGCTTGCCTGCATTTCCTTGACTTCCACAAGCTGTCAGCAGAAAGAAACCGAGAAACAAGAGTCCCAGAACCTTCATTCTTCTCCTATTCATCCTTCACCTCTTTTTCATTTTCGTTAACTAGTTTATTAATCAGTTAATTAACTAGTTAATCATACTGCGAATCATTTGCTTTGTCAAGCCTTTTTTACATTTTTTTCCTTTTAATGCTAGGAACTAGCATTCTGCAAATAGATAGCTGCCTTTTAGACAGTAAAAAAGTTTGAGACAAAGCTGTCTCAAACTTTTTATTGACGGTAGAAATATTGGTCAGCAGGGTAGTTGCCTGCAGATTGAGTG
>NZ_CAUFJQ010000130.1 GCF_959025735.1 uncultured Streptococcus sp. | reverse complement strand
GGTTATGGGGATGACAATTCGATGGCCAAGGTTGCCTTTGATCTCTTGAAACGGACTGGTAAGACTATTACAGCTGCAGAAAGCCTGACGGCTGGCCTTTTCCAAGCAACTTTGGCAGATTTTTCAGGGGCGTCCAGCATCTTCGCGGGTGGTTTTGTCACCTATAGTCTGGAAGAAAAAAGCAAGATGTTGTCTATTCCAGCTCAAGAGTTAGAGCAACATGGAGTAGTGTCTCATTTTACAGCTCAAGCCATGGCTTCACAGGCCCGTAAGTTAACAGGATCCGATTATGGTGTTAGCCTGACCGGAGTTGCGGGGCCAGATAGTCTAGAAGGGCACCCAGCAGGGACTGTCTTTATCGGGCTTGCGACTCCAAATGGAGTGGATAGTGTCCAAGTTAATATCGCTGGACGTAGCCGGGCGGATGTCCGCGAAATTGCAGTTCTTCATGCCTTTAATTTGGTGCGCTTGGCTGTATTAAATGGTGAAAATTTGGTATAATGAAGCTTGTGCCAAATGGAAGAATAATTCTAAAAATGGATAGGAAATGTGCCTTTCAAAGGACGGAAAACGTCAGTGAGTTGCATGCATTTCCTGTATAGCAAAAAATAGGAGAAAAGAATGGCGAAAAAACAGAAAAAATTAGATGATATCTCTAAGAAATTTGGAGATGAGCGTGAAAAAGCGCTCAATGATGCCCTGAAGTTGATCGAAAAAGACTTTGGTAAGGGATCGATCATGCGTCTGGGCGAACGTGCAGAGCAAAAAGTACAAGTCATGAGCTCTGGTTCCTTGGCGCTTGATATTGCCTTGGGTGCTGGTGGTTATCCAAAGGGTCGGATCATCGAAATCTATGGTCCAGAATCATCTGGTAAAACAACCGTTGCCCTCCATGCAGTAGCACAAGCGCAAAAAGAAGGAGGCATTGCTGCCTTTATTGACGCCGAGCATGCCTTGGATCCGTCTTATGCAGCAGCTCTTGGAGTCAATATCGACGAACTTCTCTTGTCTCAACCAGACTCAGGAGAACAAGGGCTTGAAATTGCCGGTAAATTGATCGACTCTGGTGCGGTTGATTTGGTGGTTGTCGACTCTGTTGCGGCCTTGGTACCACGTGCGGAAATCGATGGAGATATCGGAGATAGCCACGTTGGTTTGCAAGCGCGGATGATGAGTCAAGCTATGCGTAAGCTTGGAGCTTCGATCAACAAGACGAAGACCATTGCCATCTTTATCAACCAATTGCGTGAAAAAGTTGGGGTCATGTTTGGGAACCCTGAAACCACACCTGGTGGTCGTGCCCTTAAATTCTACGCTTCTGTTCGTCTAGATGTTCGTGGAAATACTCAAATCAAGGGTACTGGTGACCAAAAAGATACCAATGTTGGTAAGGAAACCAAGATCAAGGTTGTGAAGAACAAGGTAGCCCCACCGTTCAAAGAAGCCATGGTCGAAATCATGTACGGGGAAGGAATTTCACGTACAGGTGAATTGGTGAAGATTGCAACAGATTTGGATATCATCCAAAAAGCGGGTGCGTGGTACTCCTATAATGGCGAAAAAATTGGTCAAGGATCTGAAAATGCTAAGAAATTCTTGGCTGACCACCCAGAAATTTTTGACGAAATCGACCACAAGGTTCGGGTTCATTTTGGTTTGATAGAAGAAGACGAAGTAGTGAAAACCCTTGATAAAACTGAAGAAGCAGCTCCTGTCGTAGAAGAAGTAACTCTAGATTTAGATGATGCGATTGAAATTGAAGATTAATTTTTTTCAAAATAGGTCGCTAGACTGATGGTTTTTGTGTTATAATTTAATACGATAGTATTATCGTGTAGCGAAAGGAGTGCATGCATGATTAAAATTTATACAGTGTCAAGTTGCACCAGCTGTAAAAAAGCAAAGACTTGGCTCAACGCTCACCAGCTAACTTATAAAGAACAAAACCTCGGTAAGGAAGGGATCACCAAAGAAGAATTATTGGATATCCTTACAAAGACTGAAAATGGAGTGGCAAGTATTGTCTCTTCAAAAAATCGATACGCTAAAAATCTAGGAGTGGACATCGAAGACTTGAGTGTCAATGAAGTCATTGACATCATCATGGAAACACCTCGTATTCTTAAAAGTCCGATCTTGGTAGATGACAAACGTCTCCAAGTGGGCTACAAAGAAGATGATATTCGTGCCTTCTTGCCACGATCAGTTCGAAATGTAGAAAATGCAGAAGCGCGGATGCGTGCAGCTCTTTAAAGCGATTGAAAATCAGAAACAATTTGTTTCTGATTTTTTTCTTGTTAAAAATCGGAATGAAAAGCAGTTTACTGCGCCATTTTACGAAATCTATGATACAATATTTTAGAAAACAATAACTAGTAAGGAATGGAAAATGAAAAGAAAGATTTTCTTATTGGGTGCACTTGCCTTGTGTTTGACGGGATGCGGTCAAAAAAAACAAGCGAAAACGCCAAATTCAAGTGAACAAAAGGCAATCCAAGCAAAAGCGGAGCAGCTGCAAAAGGATAATAAGAGTATTCTGCAAAAAGCTGAAGAAAATAAAGTCATCACTAGAACCTTTGTTTTTCCAAAAGATGACAAGGGGACACAACAAACGCAAATCGTCACCTATGTGGGGAATACCTTTAAAAAGTTGGAGACCATCAATGTGACGGCAACCGATGAGGAGTTGAAAAAAGGGATCCAACAGGTTGGCGTCGAGGAAGCGCAAAAGCAATTGAGAGAATCCTTTAACAAGGACGATGCCTTTAAGGAAGCTTTGACAGTGCCAGGTTTCACAGCTGATTTAACCTTGGAAAATGAGAATGAATACAAGGTAACCATCACCTATGACTTTGAAGCAATGGATGTGAAGAAGGCTGAAGGCATGACCTACTTCAAAAACAATCACTTACCAGAGTTGTTGAAGTTGACACCGAGTCAATTTGCGGATAATCTTATCAATGCTGGAGCAAGTGAGCAAAAATAAAAAAACAGTTTAGCTAAAATAGCTCAAAAATGCTTGAAAAAGCCGTAAAATCAAGGGCTTGGCCGTTGTGGAAAACTCTTAATTATGGTATAATAGTAATATTCTAAGGAAAGAGGGTGTTCTTGTGGGATTTACAGATGAAACAGTACGTTTTAATCTTGATGATTCAAATCGTAAGGAAATTAGCGAGACCTTGAAAGATGTATACTTGTCACTGGATGAAAAAGGCTACAATCCAATTAATCAAATCGTAGGATACGTACTCAGTGGTGATCCTGCCTATGTACCTCGTTATAATAATGCACGGAACCAAATTCGTAAATATGAACGAGATGAGATCGTGGAAGAATTGGTACGTTATTATTTGAAAGGGCAAGGAATAGACCTCTAATGAGAATTATGGGATTGGATGTTGGCTCAAAGACCGTTGGGGTTGCTGTGAGTGATCCTCTCGGTTTTACAGCTCAAGGTCTTGAAATCATCCAAATCGATGAAGACAAAAAAGAATTCGGTTTGGAGCGCTTAGCCGAATTAGTAGCTCAATACAAGGTGGACCGTTTTGTTGTGGGCTTGCCAAAAAACATGAACAACACCAGCGGACCGCGTGTGGAAGCCAGTCAGGCTTACGGCACGATGATTGCTGAAAAGTTTGAGTTGCCAGTCGACTACCAAGATGAACGGTTGACGACAGTTGCTGCAGAGCGGATGTTGATTGAGCAAGCAGACGTTAGCCGTAGCAAACGTAAAAAAGTTATTGATAAGTTAGCGGCGCAGCTTATTTTACAAAATTATTTAGATCGCAATTTTTAGAAAGAAAACGAGGAAGAATAGTATGGCACATGATCATAACCACGACCATGAAGAACGTGAATTAATCACATTGGTGGATGAACAAGGAAATGAAACCTTGTTTGAAATTCTTTTGACCATTGATGGCAAAGAAGAATTTGGAAAGAACTATGTCCTTTTGATCCCTGCAAATGCAGAAGAAGATGAAAACGGCGAAGTTGAAATCCAAGCTTATTCATTTACAGAAAACGAAGACGGAACAGAAGGCGACCTTCAACCAATCCCAGAAGACTCAGATGCAGAATGGGATATGATCGAAGAAGTCTTCAACAGCTTTATGGAGGAGTAAAAACATCCAGTGGATGTTTTTACCCCAACTCCAAGAAATTGGAAAGAGTTGGTAAGTCCAGTGGATGTTTTTACCTCAACTCCTAGAAACTAGAAAGAGTTGGTAAGTCCGATGGACTTGCTGTAAAAATGCGAAAGAAATAACTACAAAAGAAAGGAGCGCAAACGTCAGAGGAGGTTTTGTCGCTTTTTTCTTTTAGGAGGAAGATGTGAATAAGATTGAGCAATGGATGAATAGTCGGATCGGTCTAAATTTTCGATCGGGACTGGATCGTATGGAGCAGGCAGTGAGCCTTTTAGGGAGGCCGGATAAGGCTTATCCGATCCTTCATGTGACAGGAACCAATGGGAAGGGATCCACAATCGCCTTT
>NZ_CAUFJQ010000129.1 GCF_959025735.1 uncultured Streptococcus sp. | reverse complement strand
TGAAAGGAAAAGAAAATGACAAAATCATTCTACATCACAACCCCTATCTATTACCCATCTGGTAAATTGCATATTGGTTCAGCTTATACAACGATCGCCTGTGACGTCTTGGCGCGTTACAAGCGCATGATGAACTACGATGTTTTCTACCTGACTGGTCTCGATGAGCATGGTCAAAAAATCCAGCAAAAAGCAGAAGAAGCTGGGATTACGCCGCAAGCTTATGTAGATGGGATGGCCGTTGGAGTGAAAGAACTCTGGCAATTACTCGATATCTCATACGATAAATTCATCCGTACGACAGACGATTACCATGAAAAAGTAGTAGCCCAAGTCTTTGAACGCTTGCTTGCGCAAGATGACATCTACCTGGGTGAATACTCTGGCTGGTACTCAGTCTCTGATGAAGAGTTCTTTACAGAAAGCCAATTGGCTGAAGTATTCCGTGATGAGAATGGCAAGGTCATCGGTGGGGTAGCCCCATCTGGCCACGAAGTCGAATGGGTTTCTGAAGAATCTTACTTCCTTCGCCTCAGCAAATACCAAGACCGTTTGGTTGAATTTTTCAAATCCCAACCAGACTTCATCACGCCAGACGGCCGTCTCAATGAAATGTTGAAAAACTTCATCGAGCCAGGTTTGGAAGATTTGGCGGTATCTCGGACAACCTTTACTTGGGGAGTTCCAGTTCCATCTAATCCAAAACACGTGGTCTATGTATGGATTGATGCCCTTCTCAACTACGTGACAGCTCTTGGTTATGGTCAAGAAGATCATGAAAACTTTGATAAGTTCTGGAACGGAACCGTCTTCCACATGGTCGGAAAAGACATCCTTCGTTTCCACTCCATCTACTGGCCAATCCTTCTCATGATGTTGGATATCAAATTGCCAGAACGTTTGATTGCCCATGGTTGGTTTGTCATGAAAGACGGCAAGATGTCGAAGTCTAAAGGAAATGTCATTTACCCAGAAATGTTGGTGGAACGCTTCGGCTTGGATCCACTTCGTTACTACCTCATGCGTAGCCTTCCAGTTGGTTCTGATGGGACTTTCACCCCAGAAGACTACGTGGCTCGCATCAACTATGAATTGGCTAATGACCTTGGAAACCTCCTCAACCGGACGGTAGCCATGATCAATAAATACTTTGGTGGCCAAGTTCCAGCTTATGTCGAAAATGTCACTGCATTTGATGCTGATTTGGCTAAGGTAGTTGAAGAAAACATCGCTGAATACCACAAGCAAATGAACGCGGTGGATTATCCACGCGCTTTGGAAGCCGTATGGAACATCATCTCTCGGACCAACAAGTACATCGATGAGACAGCGCCTTGGGTCCTCGCTAAAGAAGATGGTGACAAGGAACAATTGGCAGCAGTCATGGCTCACTTGGCAGCTAGCCTTCGTGTCGTGGCTCACTTGATCCAACCATTCATGATGAACACCTCAAATGCCATCATGGAACAACTTGGCTTGGGCTTGGACTTCGATCTTGAAAACTTGACCCTAGCAGGCTTCCCTGAAAATGTCACAGTGGTTGCCAAAGGAACTCCAATCTTCCCACGTCTCGACATGGAAGAAGAAATTGCCTACATCCAATCTCAAATGAACGCAGGTAAACCACAAGAAAAAGAATGGATTCCAGAAGAAGTGGAACTCAAGTCTGAAAAAGATGAGATCAAATTTGAAGACTTTGACAAGGTTGAAATCCGTGTCGCAGAAGTCAAAGAAGTGGAACGCGTCGAAGGATCAGACAAATTACTCCGCTTCCGTCTAGATGCAGGAGATGGCGAAGACCGTCAAATCCTCTCTGGTATCGCGAAATTCTATCCGAATGAACAAGAATTGGTCGGCAAGAAACTCCAAATCGTGGCCAACCTCAAACCACGTAAGATGATGAAGAAATATGTCAGCCAAGGCATGATTCTTTCTGCAGAACACGGAGATCAATTAACAGTCCTAACCGTTGATCCATCTGTTCCAAATGGAAGCATCATCGGATAAACATATATAAAAAAGCACTCCCGCGGGAGTGCTTTTGTTGTATTGATATAGTTCCCATCATTGAATTTTACAAGGGTAGAAGATGAGTCCTATTAGTAATGAATATTAATGGAGACTTCCGCAGTGAGAAAAGAGTCTGAAACATTTTCGTTTCAGACTCTCGGAAGATTTGAGACAGTGGGCTCAAATCTTAGGTATGGAATCCCAAAGGGATTCGCTACCGTCTGTTCTCACCCAAGGTAAGTCTCCAATTATATATTTAAATACTTGTCCTATTCATCTGGCCGGTATTCCAGGATATCTCCGGGCTGGCAGTCGAGTTCTTTGCAGATGGCTTCAAGGGTGGTGAAGCGGATGGCTTTGGCCTTGCCGGTCTTGAGAATGGAGAGGTTAGCTGTCGTGATGCCGATTTTGTCGGCCAGCTCATTGGATTTCATCTTTCGCTTGGCCAGCATGACATCTAGATTGACGATAATCATGGCACCCTCCTTAAATGGTTAGCTCATTTTCTTCAGCAATCTCAATCCCTCTCTCTAAAATCTTGCCAGAGACCCAGACGATTGGAACGGCAAGGAGAAGCCCTGTGTTAAAGGTAAATTGGAAAGTGAAGGGAAGGAGATAAGCATTTCCACTGGTTTCAAGTGTGCCAGACATAAAGGACAAGACCAAGAGAATCTTCCAAGCTCGGTTGCAAAGATCAATGTTGGAGTGAGAAAAGATCTTTTCTTGGTAGAGATTTTGGAGGAAGCTGCGAATGGTGATGAGAAGGTAAATATAGATAGCGCTTGAGGCTAGTGGGAAGAGCAGCTGCCAGAGAGGTTGTGGATGTTTGGGAAAGAGCTGGATGCCATTCGCATCAAAGGACAAGCGACCTGATTGAATGAGATCTTTGAAAAGGCCCATGCGGGAAAGCAGGTGGACGACCAGTGCAGCCAGGGTCATAAAGCCACAGAAGTAAATGAAAGCCGTTAAGACTTCAATGACATTTTTTAAGGTTTTTGAGTTTTTCATCGCAAGCCTCCTTGAAGTTTATTTATTTTTCACTTATAGTATACTCCTTATAAAAAATTAGTCAATAAAAAAGTATCGAAAAACGATAAAAAAATAATGATAAACAAAATATTGTTTTTGAGAAACAGGTATTCTCTGCTAAAACTAGTCAGTTTAAACCTGGAAAACCACTACATAGAGGGGAATTTTACTATACTTTCGATTTAGGGTATACTAGTGTAAAGATCTTATTCCATGGAGGTAGTAAAATGAATCTTAAGTGGAAGAAAAAATACCTGGGACCGATTTTGGGGCTGGTCGGAGCAGTTGTTCTGATCGGTGGAGTCTATCTCTACTCTAGCTCCAACATCCAACCAGACCATCAAAAGGAATTTAACCAGACTAGCAAGAAGGTCACTAAGCCAAAGGAAAAAGCCATTGACTTGAGTGGTGACTATGTCTCTAATGAACGGGATGAAGCCAAAATCGAGAAAAAAGGCAAGGCTTGGAAGATCGATTACCAAACGGCTGACGGCAAGGTATCCGCTGAATTTAGTACGGATTGGAAGGTCGAAGGGTCTAACAAAGTTTCGACAGGCAAGATGAAAAAGTCTGATGGCAATACAGACTTTACAGTCACTGTTCGTGTCTTCAAATACAAGACAGATAAGAAGCCTTTGATCACGGTCACCATGTCTGACAAAAATCCCGACCACGAGATGGTCTTTGCCAATCGAGAGGATTTTTTCAAATCGACAGATCCAAATGATGTCGTCCTTGATGGCAATCTCTCACCGTTTGAAGGTGCTTATTCCAATGATACCTATGAAAAGGAAATCGCCGATTCCGGTTTTAAACTTTATGGCTATACTCCAGAAGAATATTACCAAAACAAGACCAGCGCCTTTCCAAGTATTGTAAATGGGGAGGCTGGCTGGACTTTCTGGAGTGGAGGTACTCGGGCGAGTTACTTGTTCAATAAAGAAAAAGAGCCCAAGAAGCGAAAAGGCTATTATGAAGTTTATTTCACTGGGGCCAATGCGACTGCGATCCAAGGGCAAGAGCAAACCTTGTACTTGATCCCAGCGGGAGTGACAGGTCCTGATGGAGTAGCTTCCCAAGAACGTCGGATTCTCTTTGGTGACGTGGCCTACCGTGATTACCATCTAGAGTGGTGGAAAGCTTACCCGCAACCGAAAAAAGAGAAAGACTTGGATATTGCGGCCATTAACGGAGGCGACTTCTCAAGCTTAGCTGGAACCTGGCGCAATGGCAAGGGAGCTGAAATCGTCATCCAAGCAGACGGAAAAGTCAAGGGCCAAGGCAGCCTCAAGGCTGTTGCGGACTCGGATAAGAAGAGCAAGATCCCTTACGTTGAGATGAAGATGGGTGAGACCGGTGCTGCGATTGGACTTCTGAAAATCGGTTTCCAAAATCCAGATGGAGACCAGTCTGATACCAGCAAGCCACGTCTAGTGGTCACTCAATCTGCAGGCAACTACCCTGCTGACCAATATTTCTACCGTCAATAAAAA
>NZ_CAUFJQ010000128.1 GCF_959025735.1 uncultured Streptococcus sp. | reverse complement strand
TGGGACGACGAAATCGAATTCTAACGAATTACCGATTTCTGTCCCACTCTCATTTTATCCTAATACTAATTCATCACTAACCAGGGTTTCACCACTGTTTTGTTGGAAGAGGCGCATCAAATCTTCAACCGTTAGGTTTTTCTTTTCTTCTCCTTTGACGTCGACAACGATCTTGCCTTGGTAGAGCATGATCAAGCGGTTACCGTATTCAATTGCATGGTTCATATCATGCGTAATCATCAAGGTTGTCAAATCATGGCTTTCCACGATCTTTTGTGTCAATTCCATGACCATTTCACTAGTTTTAGGATCGAGCGCTGCAGTATGTTCATCCAGAAGCAAGAGTTTGGGTTTGACCAAGGCTGCCATGACCAAGGTCAAAGCTTGACGTTGCCCACCAGACAAATATTGGGTATCTACCTTGAGACGGTTCTCTAAACCGATATTCAGTTCCTTCAAGGCTTCACGGAATAATTCACGATCTTTCTCCCGAACTCCCCAGCCCAAACCACGAGATTTCCCCCGACGTTGGGCAATGGCCATATTTTCTTCAATGGTCAAACGAGAAGCTGTCCCCATCTTGGGATCTTGGAAGACACGAGCAATATCTTTCGCACGCTTACGAACACTCGTATTTTTGATGGAGTTACCTTCTAGCAAGATATCTCCTTCATCCACGACCAGATTTCCTGCCAAGATGTTCATCAAGGTTGATTTCCCAGCTCCATTTCCACCGATGACCGAAATGAAGTCCCCTTCTTCTACTTGGAGATCCAAGCCTTTTAAAACATGGTTTTCATTGACTGTTCCTGCTTCAAATGTCTTATGAATACCTTCAATTGATAATAATGTTGCCATACTTTTCTCCTACTTATTTCCTAACTTCAATCCGCGAACACGAAGACGTTTTTGCGCCTCAGGAGCGAACAAGACAATCGCGAGCAAGATCGCATTGAAGAGACGAACCATATTTTGATCGAGATTTGGGATCTCATAAATATTTAAGATAATCAAACGGTACACAATAGCTCCAACCCCGATGGAAAGCAAACGCCAACCAATGGTCAATTCGTGGATCAAAACTTCTGCGATAATCACAGCACTCAAGCCGACTACGATCGTCCCTGTACCAGAAGTCACATCTGAGAAACCATCATTTTGTGCAAACATGGCTCCACAAAGGGCAATCAAACCATTCGAAATCATGTAGCCCAACATCTTCATGTTATCTACATTGACCCCATTGGCCTCACTCATTGGAATGTTATCACCAGTCGAGCGCAAAACCAAGCCAAGTTGCGTCTTCATTAAGAGGGTCAACAAGATACAGACGATGATCAAGCAGGAAATACTAATCAAAAAGACAGCTTCTTCATTAGAAAGCCCAAATTTCATGACACTCTTGAAAATGGTATCTGCATCTCCAATAGAAAGGTTAGGAACCCCTCCCATAATTTTGATATTGATAGAGTAGAGACCCGTCAAAGTGACAATCCCTGTCAAGAGGGCCGGAATTTTCATTTTTGTATGGAGAATCCCAGAGACCAATCCGGCAATCATCCCTGCTAAAAAGCCCAACAAGGTTGCAAGCCAAGGGTTTTTTCCCGCTTGAATTTGTGAGGCTACAACTGCTGCCCCAAGTGGAAAGGCTCCTTCTGCCGTCATATCGGCAATATCTAAAATTCGAAATGTTAAGTAAACACCGATCGCCATGATCGACCACAATAAACCTTCTGATAAACTTGATAAAACGAAATTCATCTCAAACCTCCTATTTTTCTACCTTCAACGAGCTAATATCAATTCCAAGCTCTTTGGCCATCTCTTTATTGGTATGCAATTCTAATTTTTCAGGTGTTTCAACTGCGACTTTTCCAGGTTTCTCACCCTTCATGATGCGAATAGCCATCCGAGCAGCTTGTCTTCCCAATTCCTCATAATCGGTACCAAAGTTGTACAAACCACCAGTAGCCACCATCTCAGCAGACCCACCAAAAACTGGCACCTTATGGCTGATAGAAACCTGTTTGACAGTGTCCATTGTAGAAGAGATAATATTGTCCGTCGGAACAAAGACGATATCTGCCTCTGACATGATACTGTCTGCTGCAGCTTTCACATTGTTACTATCGAGAATGGTTTTTTCAACCACTTGATAGCCTTTAGCTTCAAGGATCTTCTTCGCATTATCTTTTTGGACGACTGAGTTAGGCTCACTTTGCGTATAGAGGATCCCAACTGTTTTCGCCGTTGGAAGCACTTGCTTAATCATGTCTACCTGTGTAGAGATCGCATCTTCTGACTGGTCACTTGTCCCTGTGATATTGCCACCAGGCTCTTTCAAGTTTTTCACCAATTTCGCTGCCAATGGATCGGTCACAGCTGAGAAGACAACCGGCGTTGTTTTAGTCGTATTAGCCAAACTTTGAGCCGAAGGGGTTGCAATCGCAAAGACTAGATCACTTTTCTCCGCCAATTGTTTGGAAATGTTTTTCAGATTTCGTTGCTCTCCTTGAGCATTTTGGAAATCAATCTGGATATTTTTCCCATCCACATATCCCTCTTTCTTCAACTCATCGATAAAGCCTTTCCGTGTCGCATCGAGTGACTTATGGGTGATGTACTGGGAAATCCCAATCCGAAAGACATTGTCTTTTTTTGCATCCTTCAGATGGTGTAAGGTCACCAATGATGTTAACAAAAGGCCTACGACCAAAACTGGTGCCAGTAATTTTTTGACTACTTTCATTTAAAACTCCTTTTCTGCAAATAAACAAAAAATCCGCTTAGATGATTCTCTAAACGGATGCTTGAAATTCTCCAACAAGTTACAAAACCTCGGTCCATTTAGATACTAGCTCTATGGACCATCATCAAAAATCTTAGCCACATAGATACAAACAAATTGCTTGGGTTGTTTGCATCCATGAGATCATGTCTACAAACACTATCTAAAGTAGCTAAAGTAGAATTTTTGAATAGAAATGGCTTGTTGTTTCATGTTTATTTTCTGCTTTCTTTATTTATGGGTATTATCTTACCGTAATTTATTTTTGATGTCAAGACTATTTCAGAAATTTTTGAAATTTTTTGAAAATTCAACTGGTCCTGACAAGAAAAAAACAGAGGCTGGAACACATCCAGGCCTCTATTTTCTAATCTTCTTTTGATTTAGTTTCTTCATCTTCCTCGACGATTTCAGAAATTTCAACTTTCACCTTCGTCACACGACCATTTTTTACTTTGTCATTTGTCAAAATGAGGTGTTTCTTTTGACTATCGACTTCACAGCTGAGTCGCTCTTTCAAGGTTGGAATTCGCCCAACCTCTGTCAGATAATACCCTGCAATGGTATCCACATCATCACTTTGCAACTCAACATCAAAATATTCGTTAAAGTCATTTAGTGACATGGCTCCTTGTACGACATAGGTATTGTCCGCAATTTCAAAGACATCAATTTCTGCTTTGTCAGTCTCATCGTCAATTTCACCGACGATTTCTTCCAAGAGGTCTTCAAGAGTAACCAAACCAGACATCCCACCATATTCATCAAGCAGAATGGCCATTTGATTTTGGGTATTGCGCAATTCCTTCAAAAGATCATCCACAAAAATGGTCTCTGGAACAAACAAAGGTTCTTGTAAAATCTTTCTTAAGACAATATTATCAAAGCCATTGATAAATCCTTCGTTCAAGAGACGTTTGGTATGGATGAGACCGATGACATTGTCCTTGTCATCATCATAGACAGGAATCCGTGAAAAGTTTTGCTTAAGGATACTTTCAATGATTTCTTTGGTATCATCATTGATATCAACCATGAAGGCATCTGTCCGTGGCACCATGACTTCACGCGCTACCATTTCATCTAATGAAAAGATCCCTTGGAGCATCTCAATCTCGTCCGCATCTAGTGTTGCTTCACTATTGGTCAGCATATACTCGATTTCATCCCGCGTCATCTTTTCATCCGGATCATCGAATTCCATTGGCGTGATACGGCTCAAAAGGTTGGTCGACGCTGAAAGCAACCAAACAAAGGGGCTAACAATTTTTCCTAATAAAATGACAATCGGAGCCGTTCGAACAGCTAACTCATCTTTCAGGTTCATAGCGATTCGTTTCGGATAGAGTTCCCCAAATACGATCGAAATATAAGTCAAAAACGCTAGAGATAAAAAGCTTCCAGCTGCAACAGCCGTTTTAGTATTGCCCATCCATCCAGCAATAACATGACCAAGGCTATCTGCAAGACTCGCCCCAGATAAGATGGTAATCAAGGTGATCCCCACCTGAATAGTGGATAAAAAATGGTTGGGCTGTTCCAAAACGCTAAGAAGACGAATGTATTTTTTATCTCCTTCTTCAGCCTTTTGCACTACACGAGAACGATTCAACGATACCATTGACATTTCGGTTGCCGAGAAAAAGGCGTTCAATAATGTCAAAACAATCAATAAAATAAATTCCAGTAAAATTTCCTGACTGCCAGGGTCTTCCATGGATACTTTCCTCCAGTATATAATATTGTATATTATACCACAAAATAGGAGAGCCTGCATTCTT
>NZ_CAUFJQ010000127.1 GCF_959025735.1 uncultured Streptococcus sp. | reverse complement strand
ATCGGAGGGATATCCGACCTTTTAGATGCTTATCTTAAAATTTCTTGCGAAGGGTGACAATCGCAATCAGATTACCATATGATCGAGAAACATAACTAGATCGTGTTTTTATAATTAATTCCAGGGGACAAAAATATGAGTTTGTTTAGCAAATAAAAAAACGACCTCTTACGAGATCGTTTTATCTATTGATTAAAGACGAGCGTTGAGTTCTGCTCCAAGTTCTTCAAATCCTGGTTTTCCAAGAAGGGCAAACATGTTGCGTTTGTATGCTTCAACACCTGGTTGGTCAAATGGGTTGATCGCGTTCAAGTAACCTGAAAGGGCGATAGCCAATTCGAAGAAGTAGATAGTGTATCCAAGAGTGAAGGCATCTTGCTCAGGAAGAGTCACGTACATGTTTGGTACGTCACCGTCAGTGTGGGCAAGAAGAACACCGTCAGTCGCTTTTTTGTTAACGAAGTCAACGTCTTTTCCTTGGAGGTAACCAAGTCCATCAAGGTCTTCTTCCAATGTAGGGATGATCACGTTCTTACGTGGTTTGTCCACACGGACAACTGTTTCAAACATGATACGAGTTCCTTCTTGGATAAATTGACCCAATGAGTGCAAGTCTGTTGAGAAGTTAGCTGAAGTTGGGTAAATACCTTTTTGGTCTTTCCCTTCTGACTCACCAGCCAATTGTTTCCACCATTCTGAGAAGTATTGAAGGGATGGCTCGTAGTTTACCAAGATTTCAGTTGCATAACCTTTACGGTAAAGGATATTACGAACAGCTGCATATTGGTAAGCTTCGTTTTCAGAAAGTTTGTCTGAAGTGTATTCTTTACGGGCTGCATTCGCACCTTCCATAAGGGCTTTGATATCAGCACCTGATGCAGCAATTGGAAGCAATCCAACTGGTGTCAAGACTGAGAAGCGTCCACCGATATCATCTGGAACTACAAATGTTTCCCAACCATTGGCATCTGCTTCTACTTTTACAGCACCTTTGGCACGGTCAGTTGTTGCATAGATACGTTTGTTGGCTTCTTCTTGACCATATTTCTTCACCAAGAGTTCTTTGAAGACACGGAAAGCGATCGCTGGTTCAGTTGTTGTACCTGATTTAGAAATCACGTTTACTGAGAAGTCTTTGTCTGCTACGTACTCTACCAAGTCAGCAAGGTAAGTAGATGAGATTGAGTTTCCAGCGTAAAGGATTTGTGGCGCTTTGCGCTCTTCTTTTGTTTGCAAGTTTGCAAAGTGGTAGTTCAAGAAGTCAATGGCAGCTTTCGCTCCAAGGTATGACCCACCAATACCGATAACGACCAAAACATCGCTGTCTGCTTTGATTTGTTCAGCAGCTTTCAAGATGCGATCAAATTCTTCGCGGTCATAGTTTTCAGGAAGGTCCAACCAACCTAGGAAGTCACTACCAGCACCTGTTCCTTTACGGATCAATTCATCAGCTGCAGTCACTTGTGGTTGCATGTATTCCACTTCATGTGGGGCAACAAATTTACCCAAAACTTTTGAGTAGTCAAATTTAATATGAGACATGTTATTCCTCCAAATTTTGTTCTTCTCTATGATATCGCTTTACACGGATTTAATCAAGGGAAACCAATCTATAAAACGTTTTCATTTGCTATTTTTTTTATTTTCACAAATCAAGCAACGACGCAATAGCAATCGTTTGCATATTTGCACTATTTTTGGCTAGGAAATCAAAAAAAGAAGCTTCTCACGAAACTCTATTTTTCTCTTTTATTCTTTGAGTAAGAAAGTCATTTCTACATGACTCTGGTGAATAATAGCCCTCACGTCGCTTCGCTCCTCAGGGTCAATATCTCTAAGCTCGGTTGCGCCTTATAGGCTAATTTCATGTTACGCTATAGCCCTCACGTCGCTTCGCTCCTCAGGATCAATATCTCTAAACTCATCTGCGACCTTCAGTCTTGATTCGTTAAGAGCTATAGAAAAAAGAGCACACAGTTCACTTCGCTTAGGGCTGCTGGATTCCTCCCCTGACCCGCTTCACGCAGAACTGTTGCTCCGATAGGTATTATATCATAATTTGTTCGATTTGCAAAGGTCCGGTTTTTATTCTTGTGTTTCGGCCTTGGCTGCGAGTTTGGCTTGTTTTTTTCGTTCTCGACCTTGGCGGAAGAAGGTCTGCATGATGGCTGCACATTCTGCTTCCAAGATTCCTGTTTCTACTTCGACTCGGTGATTGAGGCGTTCATCTGCCAAAATGTCGTAGAGACTACCTGCTCCACCGAACTTCTGATTGGTCGCCCCGTAAATCACCTGGGGAATCCGAGCTAGACCAATGGCACCACTACACATGACACAGGGCTCAATCGTGACAAAAAGCGTCGTATCCAGCAGGCGCCAGCTATTTTCACGCTGATTGGCCTCCTCGATCGCCATGATTTCCGCATGCATGACCGCCCGCTGCAGCTCCTCACGCGCATTATGTCCACGCCCGATAATCTGACCATCCTTGACCAAGACACAGCCAATCGGTATTTCATCATTGGCGAGGGCAATCTCCGCCTCCTTCAGGGCTTCCCTCATAAACATCGCTTTTTCCTCTATCGTGTAGTCCATCTCTTCCTTCTTCCTTTTAGTTTCTTTGTTCATTATACCATAGGCAGCTTACGACTCACAAAAAAAGCCGCCGATTGGGCGACTCTTATGGGAGATTATTATGAAAAAGTTTAGGAGGTTTAAACAAAGTTAGGAGGTCTTTGTTTATGCTTCTAGTATAGCTGGCCTATCTTAAATAAAGCTTAAGTTCTCTGAGTATTGATGATTTTGGAAATATCACCACTTAGAATCTCAAAAATATCTGACAAATTGCTGGCTTACTACTATCCGCTTTGTCGCAGAACCAACTATTGTGGCATCGCTCATCCTTTACGTAACTCAAGGATTTGGTCATAGCGCTCTTCTTCATCAATATGATGGGCTATTTCTAGTACCGTGATCGGCAAAGAAAAGATTAGGTCTCTAACTAGACGACTATTTTTTTCGTCCAAAGCTGATGTCACTTCGTCCGCTAATAAAATATCCTTCTCGCGTAAGAGAAAACGAGCCAACTCTAATCTGACACGCTGACCTCCTGAAATGTTTTCACCATTATTATGGATTTCTACATTCAAAATATCCTGAAATTCATCTATTAAGCCAACTCGGTCCAATACCTCCAATAATTCATGGTCCTGAAAAGGCTGACCAAAAGTTAGATTATAGCGGATAGTATCGTTAAACAGGAAGGGATGCTGGCTAATTAAACCGATATTCCCTTGGAAATGACTCGTTATTTGATTTCCATCATACTGAACGAAAATGTCACCCTCATCACATACTTCTTCTCCTAAAATCAAGCGAAAAAGAGTCGTCTTTCCAGACCCGCTCGGTCCTTTGATTAAGACCTTCTGACCTACTGAAATCGTCGCCGTCAAATCAGAAAAAAGCTGACGTTCAGCAAAACTTTTTGAAATATGATTTAAGCGCAACGATTCGAGATTTTCAACAAATTGATCCTTTGTCTCTTCGAAATCAGGTTCTTCCTCGATAATCTTAAACAGGCGGTTCGCAGTCGGCAAGGCACCTTGGAGATTGGCTGCACTGTACATCAGAGTTTGGATCGGTTCTACCAGCATCCCCGCAGCAACATACATAGAGATGAGGCTTGTAATAGAAATAGAATTTCCCTGTAAACTCAAATAAAAGCCTAAAGCAAGAGGAACAACCTGACTAAAAAAGACCATAAATCCATTAAAGAAAAAAATAATATTATGTGTGAAACAAAATCTTTGGATGGCTTTTTGATATTCTCCGTTTAAATCATTCACGCGCTCTTCATTCAGCCTCATGGCCTGATTATTGGCTGCCTTGCATACTATCCGAGACAAGCCCATGTAATTTCGTTCTAAGCTTGGACCAGCTGTCTCCCGAATCTTGTAAACGACGATTCATGATGAACTGAGGAATAGGTCTCATAATCGTAAAAATGACAAAAATAAGTCCTAAGAGAAAATTTTGTGAAACAATATAAATGGCTGTAACAAGGGCGACAAATCCCCAACTCACCATAACATTTATATTTTCCAAATAATTATCGCCCACATATTCCATATCTTGAGTTAGCAGACTAACTTTTTCATCATTGGAAAATTTAGGATTCAATATGACTTTCTTAAATAAAAGGGCACGGACACTTTTGTTGATTTCTCTTCGGAATATATTGTGCGAATAGTTTGAAAACAGCATCAGACTATAAATAACAAGATAGACAGACAAACCAAATAAAACAAAATTGAGAATTTTTCCATAAGAAAGGCCGTCTTGATCTAACTTCAAGGCCTTCGTTAAAATCAGAGGTTGCGCCAACACCAAACCACTATTCACAATACGCCCTAAAAAAATAGGAAAAAGATACTTCTTATCAATGTACTTATAAATATTTCTCATAATTATCATCCATCAAAATAGAGGGCTAGCACAACCCTCTTCTCTAATTTATTTAAAATCGTGATTATTTACAATCACAATTATAGTTAAATACTCTAGGTTTAGCATTCATTTTGTCATCGAATTTGTTATTCACTTTAACCTTCA
>NZ_CAUFJQ010000126.1 GCF_959025735.1 uncultured Streptococcus sp. | reverse complement strand
CTCGATCCTTTTATCCCCAACCGGGATCAATTGGATGCGAGACAGTTGAAAACAGCCCTTGAAAATTTGCAGTTAAAAGAAGACAAGAGTTTTCATTACACTGACGTCAATTTTCTTCTGCTGGGCTTTTGGTTAGAAGACAGATTTCACCAGCCCTTGGATCGCTTATTTGAAGAGCTGATCTTTACACCTTGGAAGATGACGGAGACACGGTTTGGACCGGTCGAAAAGGCGGTGCCAACGGTCCGTGGAGTTGCTTCTGGAAGTGTCCATGATCCCAAAGCGAGAGTTCTGGGCCGTCATGCGGGAAGTGCTGGACTTTTTTCAACTGTTGCTGATCTAGAGCGCTTCTTAGAGCATTATCTGAAGGATGATTTTGCGCGTGACTTGTCTCAGAATTTTGCGCGTGAAGAGGGCAAGACCCGCGCTCTGGGATGGAATCTAGAGGGTGACTGGTTGGATCATACGGGCTATACTGGAACCTTCATCATGTACAATCGCAAGAGGAAGGAAGCTGTGATCTTTTTGTCCAACCGGACCTATGAGAAGGACGAACGGGCCCAATGGATCCTGGACCGCAACTCCTTGATGGACCTGATCAAACAAGAATTTGAAAAATAGAAATGGAAGGCTAGGATGATGGATCCTGGCCTTTTATAACTGTTAGATAGAACTCAACTCCGTCTTAGGTTGGATTTCCTTCAAAAGCATCGCTTTTTTGGCTGATTTATATTAAAATAGTAATGACCTTAATAGAGCGAGATGAATATGCATAAAGAGATAGGCGTCGGAAGGGCGCATAGTAAAATTATCTTAATTGGAGAGCATGCGGTGGTCTATGGCTATCCAGCTATTGCCCTGCCTCTCCATCATATCGAAGTGACCTGCCAGATTATCCCAGCAGACAGTCCATGGATTTTGTTTGAAGACGACACCTTGTCCATGGCGGTTTTTGCGTCTCTTGAGCACCTCGGGATTCGTGAGGCCCGGATTCGCTGCCGGATTCAGTCTATGGTACCGGAAAAACGGGGGATGGGATCGTCTGCGGCGGTGAGTATCGCAGCTATTCGAGCAGTTTTTGACTATTATCAAGAGGAGCTGGATGATGAGACCTTAGAAATCCTGGTCAATCGAGCAGAAACCATTGCCCATATGAATCCAAGTGGGCTCGATGCCAAGACTTGTTTGAGCGATCAAGCTATTAAATTCATCCGGAATGTCGGCTTTTACCCGCTGGAGCTGGGTATAAAAGCGAGCTTGGTGATTGCGGATACGGGAATTCACGGCAATACCCGTGAGGCGATTCAAAAGGTTGAAGCCAAGGGGCAGGAAGTTTTGTCCCATTTCCATGAGATTGGTCAGTTGACCCAGCAGGTGGAAGAGGCTCTAAAAATGAATGATCTAATGAGCCTAGGACAGGCTCTGACTACTTGCCATGAGCACTTGAGAGCCGTAGGTGTCAGCTGTGAAAAAGCAGACCACCTGGTCGCCGTTGCCCTTGAAAATGGGGCTTTAGGTGCTAAAATGAGCGGAGGCGGTCTTGGAGGCTGTGTGATTGCCCTCGTCAAGGATTCTCGTGAAGCAGCAACCATTGCCCATGCATTAGAAAAAGAAGGAGCGCACCATACATGGATCGAAAACCTGTAAAGGCTAAGTCCTATGCCAATATCGCGATTATCAAATACTGGGGAAAAGAAGATGCCAAACAGATGGTCCCTTCGACCAGTTCGATTTCGTTGACTTTAGAGAATATGTATACAGAGACAAGGCTATCACCTTTGCCAGCAGATGCGACTGCGCATGAATTTTACATCGATGGGGAATTCCAAAATCCAGCTGAGCAAGCCAAAATTGGAGCTGTGATTGATGGCTTGAAGCCAGCAGATGAAGCAGGATTTGTTCGGGTGGATACCAGCAACAACATGCCAACCGCCGCAGGCTTGTCCTCTAGCTCGAGCGGGCTCTCTGCTCTCGTCAAGGCTTGCAATCAGTACTATGATTTGGGCTTGAGTCAAGAGGAATTAGCTCAAAAAGCTAAGTTTGCTTCGGGATCTTCTTCTCGGTCTTTCTTTGGTCCCTTAGCGGCCTGGGACAAAGAAAGTGGAGAGATTTATAAGGTCAAAACAGACCTAAAACTGGCTATGATCATGCTGGTCCTCAATGACAAGCAAAAGCCCGTTTCCAGCCGGGAAGGGATGAAACGCTGCATGGAGACCTCGACTAATTTCAAAGAATGGATCGAAGAGTCTCGACAAGATTACAAGGACATGCTGGGCTATCTAGCTGGCAATGATTTTGAACAAGTCGGTCAGTTGACAGAGCGCAATGCCCTTGCTATGCATGCGACGACTAGAACAGCCACTCCAGCCTTTAGCTACTTGACAGAAGAAAGCCACAAAGCTATGGACTTTGTCCGTGAGCTTCGCGCTGCAGGCCATGCTTGTTACTTTACCATGGATGCAGGGCCAAACGTTAAGGTTCTCTGTTTAGAAGAAGACTTGGATCAGCTGGTGCCCTTATTTGATGCCCGCTATCGGACCATCGTATCTAAGACAAAGGATCCTCAAGATGAAGACTAAGTATCAGGTACAGACTGGAGGCAAGCTCTATCTAGCTGGAGAATACGCAGTGCTAACACCTGGTTATGGAGCTGTGATTCAGTTTATTCCTATTTATCTATCAGCTACCATCCAAGAATCTAGAAGCTATCAGCTAGCCTCAGATCTCTTTGGTTACCAGGTGGATTTGACCCCAAATAAGGACTACGCCTTGATTCAAGAGACCATTCAGCTCATGGAAGAGTGGCTGAAAGATCAGGGAATAGCCCCTAAACCGTTTGATCTTCACCTTAGAGGAACACTGGGCGAAGAGGGGAAAAAGTATGGGATTGGTTCCAGCGGAAGTGTGGTCTTGCTCGTGATCAAGGCCATGGCTGCTCTGTATGAACTAGACCTACATCCGGACCTGCTCTTTCGACTAGCAGCAGTGGTCTTGGTGCAAAGAGGGGACAATGGTTCCATGGGCGATTTGGCTTGTATCGCCTACGAGGACTTAATTTATTACCAATCCTTTGATCGGGCTTGGTTGCATGAAGCCTTGACTTCTCAGCCTCTTTCACAAGTTTTAGACCTGGATTGGGACTACCAGATCCGCTTGATCCAGCCAGCCATCTCTTATGATTTTCTGGTTGGTTGGACCAAGGAACCAGCGATTTCAAGTGATTTGATCCGCCAGGTCAAGGGAGCGATTAATGAAGTCTTTCTCAAAGAAAGTCAGAGCGCAGTGAAGATTCTTGAAAAAGGCCTCCGTGAAGGGAACCAAAAGGAAATCGAGACCAGTATCAAACGTGCGGATAAGAATCTAAAGTCTTTGAACCCTTTGATCTATACCCCAGCTCTAAAAGTTCTGCAAGAAGCGACAGAGGGACTTTCTGCCTGTGCCAAATCTAGTGGTGCCGGAGGAGGCGACTGTGGAATCGCCCTTAGTTTTGACCCAGTTGAGACTCAGACCTTGATAGAGCGCTGGAAGGAAAAGAATATTGAAGTCATTTACCAAGAAAGGATGGGAGATTCGTGAGCGAAAATCGAAAAGACCAGCATATTCGCTATGCCTTAGAGCAAAGCTCCTGCTATAATAGCTTTGATGAAATCGAGCTGATTCACCGATCCCTCCCCCTTGTGGATCTAGCGGAGATTGATCTAACAACCCATTTCGCAGGGCGTGATTGGGAGGTCCCTTTTTATATCAATGCCATGACAGGCGGGAGTAAACGGGCCAAAGAGATCAATCAAAAGTTGGCAGCAGTAGCCGAAGCCTGTGGGATTCTCTTTGTGACTGGTTCTTACAGTGCGGCACTGAAGGATCCGGGTGATCAATCGTATGCCGTTAAAAAAGACCATCCCCATCTCCTATTAGCGACCAATATTGGAATCGATAAAGAGCCTGAGCTGGGCGTGAGAGCAGTAAAAGAGCTGCAACCTCTCTTTCTTCAAGTTCATGTGAATCTGATGCAAGAGTTGCTCATGCCAGAAGGGGAGCGGATTTTCCACACTTGGAAAGACCATCTTAAGGCTTATGGAAAGGACTTTCCCGTACCGGTTGTCCTGAAAGAAGTCGGCTTTGGTATGGATCCCAAAACGGTTCAGATGGCACTAGATGCTGGGATCAAAACCGTTGACATTTCTGGCCGTGGTGGGACTAGTTTTGCCTATATTGAGAATCGTCGTGGTGGCAATCGCGCTTATCTGGATGATTGGGGACAGTCCACTGCGCAGTGTCTCTTACAGTTGCAGGATCAGATAGATCAGGTTGAGATCCTCGCGAGTGGTGGCATCCGTCATCCCCTTGATATGGTCAAGGCCTTGGTCCTTGGAGCGCGTGGCGTAGGACTTTCCCGCGTTTTTCTTGAGATGGTAGAGACCAAGAGCATTGAAGAAGTGATTGCTATTGTCCAAGGATGGAAAGAAGACCTTAAATTACTCCTTTGTGCGCTCGGTTGTCAGAACCTGAAAGAGCTCAGAGAAGTCGATTATCTCCTCTATGGAAAATTGTGGCAAGCAAATCAACAGAGAAAATGAAAGAGAGTGGAACAGAAATCGGTAATTCGTTAGAATTCGATTTCGTCGTCCCACCTCCGCACAGT
>NZ_CAUFJQ010000125.1 GCF_959025735.1 uncultured Streptococcus sp. | reverse complement strand
ACAATTTCCGTTTTTCTTCTTGCTCTTTTTCGTCCCTCAATCGGAGTTCTCTCAACTTTTTTAGAACCGCATTCTCCGCTCTCAAGTACTCATTTTCTGCTTGAAGACGTTCTAGTTCTGTCATCTCTTCGGGTTTCTTCTTTGGCTTACGTCCCATTTTAGGTATCCTTCCTCTTGTTTTCTCAACAATAGTATACCCGTTTTTCTTATATTGTGCTATCCAATTATGCAACATTCCAACACTTGGAAGAGCATAATCTAGAGATACCTTTATTTGTGAACGACTTTCAAGCAGAACTTTATCAATGATTTCTTGTTTTAGTTCGGGAGAATAGTAACAATTCTTTCCTTTTTTGACGATTTCTATTCCATAACGATCAATCAATTTAATCATGTACTTAAGATTAGAAATGTTTATCCCAAATTGATTTGAAAGCTCTTTGAAGCTTCGCCCTTGTTTTTTATGTTCATAGATCTGAACTTTATCTTCATAAGTTAATTTCATAATAAAAACACCCCAAAAGTTAGATTTTTTTCTGTCTAACTTTTGGGGTGCAGTTCAATCCCGCCTGGCTTCTTTTCTTAAAAGAAATTAATCATGTGCAATAGGCCACGTGCAATGACTTTGTCAAACAAATAAATCAATGCAACAAAGAAAGCGGTGTACTCAATCACTGAGATAAAGTTTTTCCATCTTTCCTTGCGATTTGGCCAAGTTGTATCTTTTAGTAAGACGAAAATATCTTTAATGAATTTCACAACTCTCTCCTATCGTGTTTCTTTATGGATGGTATACTTGCTGCAATGTTTGCAGAATTTATTGACTTCTAGACGTGTTGGTTTTGGCGTCCCACTCAACTTAATGGAGTAATTGCGTGACCCACAAACCGTACACGCTAGACTTGCTTTTTTTAATGCCATAACGCCTCCGTTCACCCCATTATAGCAAGTTTTCCACGTTTTGACAAGGACAGAAAATCTAATGTTAATAAAAAAGCAAATCTAAAGCGTTATCACTCTAGTTTTTTCCTCATTTTTGGTAAAATAAAACAAAAGGAGACGAATATGAAAAGTGATAACTTAAAAGAAAGTAGAAATATCGAAGACCGTCGAGGGCAAAGCTACTCCCAGTCTTCAGGCAACAGTAACCTTGGCGGGGGTATTTTACAAATTTTGCTATCGCCTGGTAGCTTCAAGAGTAAGATCATCATCATCCTTCTCATGGTCCTTCTAGGAGGGGGAGCTAGCCTTGGGGGCCTCTTTGGAAATGGGACTTCACAACCTTACCAATCCACCCAAGTCACGCGCACCAACAAGACCAATGTCGATGATGCAGACGCCCAGTTCGTCAGCAAAGTCCTTGGGACAACAGAAGATCATTGGCACAAGGTCTTTCAAGCAGAAGGACGCACCTACCAGGAGCCCAAACTAGTCTTCTATACCGGACGGACAAAGACAGGCTGTGGAGTTGGGCAAGCATCGGCTGGTCCCTTCTACTGTCCAACCGACAAAAAGATTTATTTGGATATGAGCTTCTACAAGGAATTGACAACCAAATACAAGGCTAGCGGTGACTTTGCTATGGCCTACGTCATCGCCCACGAAGTCGGCCACCACGTACAAAACGAGCTGGGAATCCTTGGCAAATACCATCGGATGCAACAAGGTCTTTCTGAAAAGGAACGAAATGCCATCAGTGTCCGCATTGAGCTACAAGCCGATTATCTAGCCGGTGTCTGGGCCCGCTCGATTCAAGACCGAAACCTTTTGGATATCGGCGATATCGAAGAAGCCATGAATGCAGCCCATGCCGTCGGGGACGACACTCTCCAAGAGCAAGCCTACGGCTACTCGGTGCCAGATAGCTTTACCCACGGAACTTCAGAACAGCGCATGCGCTGGTTCAAACGGGGCTACCAGTACGGAGATCTCCAACACGGCGATACCTTTAGCTTGTCAGATAGTGAACTCTAAATAAAAAACGATTCAGAAATTCCTCTGAATCGTTTTTTGATTAGAAACCAAGCCAGCCTTTGAAGGTATCCCAAGCGTTTTTCGCTTTTCCTGGGATATCGGCCTCGTCGATTGCTTTTTTCGCATTATCAACCATATTCGACGCCTTTTCTTTGACATCCTCAAAGAAACCTTTATCTTCTTTGCTATCTGTTTCTGTCGTTTCTTCTCCGACTGGCGCAATGCCGTTTTCAGCATAAGAGTTCTTCACCGAGTCAAACTGGGTACCGTCTGTATAAGGCAGAACACTGTTGGCAACATTGCGGAAGATCTCGGATGCCGTTCCAGCACTACTGTCCGTCAGGTAGTGATTTTCATCGGTCGTTGGGAAACCAAGCCATTGACTGATGACTACATCTGGCGTGTAGCCGATCACCCATTGGTCTCCAGAGAGGTCCTTGTTAAAGCTGGTCTCTGTCGTACCGGTTTTCCCTGCCATGGTATAGCCATAAGGCGCAGCGTTAACCCCCGTACCATTACTGAAGGTACCTAGCATCATATTGGTCATCTTATCTGTCGTTGACCCACTAAGCACTCGAGTTGATTTCTGGCTGTGGCTCTTGACCACTTGACCACTGGCATTTTCGATCTTGGTAATGAGGTGGGCATCATTCATGATCCCGCCGTTTGCAAAAGTTCCATAGGCTTGGGCCATCTGCATCGGATTGGTTGTCACACCAGCTCCCAAAGCAACGGCAAGCGACTTGTCCACCTTATCCATGTTGAGCCCGAATTTTTTCCCGTATTCAAAGACCGTATCGAGACCCAAATCATTAGCGGTCGCTACAGCTGGAAGGTTAAGGGATTCTGCCAAGGCCTGGTACATCGGTACCGTTGGGCTCGACTGGATTCCCGCATAGTTATTAACCTCATAGCTTCCATATTGGGTGGTACTATTGTCCAATTCCTTATTGGTCGACCAACCTTCAGCAACAGCTGGGCTATAGACAACCAAAGGTTTGATGGTTGATCCTGGACTACGGGCAGCCTGGGTAGCGTAGTTGTAGGTACGGAAACCTGGATTTTGATCGCTTCCGACACGCCCTACGAGGGCCCGAACCCCTCCGGTTTTAGGATCGAGGGCGACACTACCAGATTCCGCGCGCGTACCGTCTGCCGCCACTGGGAAGAGGGCCGTATTGTCATAGATCACCTGCATGCTTGCTTGGTAATTTTGATCCAGCTCGGTGTAGATCCGGTAGCCATTTTTGACAATGTCTTCTTCGGTCAGGCCGTATTCATTGACCGCTTCATTAATGACCGCATCAAAATAGGATGGGTATCGGTAATCCTCCGACTTGCCTTCATAGGCATCGACCAGTTGGCCATGGATATCCACAGCCGCCGACTGATCAGCCGTTTTCTGGTCAATATAACCAGCCGCCACCATATTTTGGAGGACCGTATTGCGGCGATTGGTCGCATTTTCTACTGAGTAGAGCGGGTTATAGATCTCAGGTCCCTTGAGCATACCGGCGAGAACCGCAGACTGATCCAGACTTAATTGACTGGCTGAAACCCCAAAATACTTCTTGGAAGCATCCTCAATTCCCCAAACCCCATTTCCAAAATAGGCATTGTTGAGGTACATGGTGAGGATTTCTTTTTTACTGTATTTCTTATTGATTTCAAGCGCCAGGAAGAATTCCTTGGCCTTACGCTCCACCGTCTGGTCCTGAGACAGGTAAGCATTCTTGGCTAGCTGCTGGGTGATGGTGGACCCACCACCTGAGCGACCCAGGGTCAAAATCGCTAAGAAGAAGCGACCATAGTTGATCCCGCTATTCTTGTAAAAGCTCCGGTCTTCTGTTGCGACCACGGCATTTTGCAGATTCTCACTAATGGCATCGAGTTCGACATAGGTTCCTTTTTGCCCGGTCAAACTTCCCGCCTGGTCCCCATTCTTATCATAGATAATGGTAGTCGCCTTCAGTGCATTCTGCAAATCCTTGACGTTGGTCGTCTTAGCAAGGTAGAAAAGATAGCCCCCTGTCAAGAGGCTAAAGCCTAGCCCAATGATCAGGAGAATCTTGGTCAAATGGAATCTGCGCCAAAAACGACGGAAGGGATGCTGAGAGAGAGGCTTGCTTCTGTGCTTGCCTGAGCGACTATAGGTCGGCTCTACTGTCTCTTCCGGTAGTTCCGTGTCTGGCACTTCTTCTGCCACCGCTTTGGGCGGATGATCCTTTCTAAAAAAAGTGATCAGGTTTTCAAATAATTCTTTTATTCTATTCATACCTGTTATTGTAACACCTTATCCTTGTCCTAGCAAGAAAAGATAGCTCATCCCCTTCTCCCATTTAGTTTTCTTTAAGCTTAGATTTTGCTACAATAGGGTCATGAACTATCAATTTACCATTCCACAATCCTTTCCCCAGATGACTGTGAAAGAGTTGCTTGAGGACTACTTCCTCATTCCCCGTAAGATCCGGCATTTTTTACGAACCAAGAAACACGTCTTGGTCAATGGCGAGACCATCAACTGGCAGAGCCCCGTTCAAAAAGGAGACCAGATCCAGCTGATCTTTGACGCGGACGATTACCCTGAAAAAGAGCTCCCAGCCGGAGACCCGAGTCTGGTCGAAGAGCTCTATCAGGATGAGCATGTCATCATCGTCAATAAGCTTGAAGGTATGAAAACCCATGCCAATGAGCCGACAGAAATTGCTCTTCTCAACCATGTTTCCAGCTATGTTGGATC
>NZ_CAUFJQ010000124.1 GCF_959025735.1 uncultured Streptococcus sp. | reverse complement strand
GCTCGACAATCCAAAAATAATTGAGAGGCTAGGACTTTTGTCCCAGCCTCTTTTTATTCTGCTTTATTAATGTCTTCTTTGACCTCATCAACATTGAATTTGGCAAAGAGGTACTGACGGTCTTGAACTGGGAAACGTTGATCCAGCTGATCGATGGCCCCCACCTCTACAATTCCTTCTGTGATGACAAAATCCATGACATGGCCACCAAAGGTGTGGTCATCTGAAATAAAATGCAAATGATAACCAGCCACACTCACGCCATGGAAAATTTCTGGTGTCCAAAAACCGACGATGGTTCCAGTGACATTTTCCCGTGTATATTCTGGCTGATGGGTTGCAACCTCTGCAAACTTCATCTCTGGTGTTGATTTTGGAATCATACGGACATGCATCTTGGCAAAGTCACCACGAATCTTAATGGAACGAAAAAGATTTTCGCCATCGTAATAAGACTCAATACGAGCTTCCAATTCCTCGTCCGTCATTTCAAAGCGTTGACGGAAAATCACTTCTGCTTGGTGAGGAACAACTGCTGCATAAGGAACCTTGGCATCAGGAGAAACTTCGACAATTTCAGGATGGTCGCCTGATCCCTTAGCCTGATAAGCCTTTCCATCTAATACGATCAACTCTCCATCAATAGAATCAAGCGTTCCAACTCCTAGATCCCCATGTTCCAAGAGTTCTCCAATCGTAAATGAACCCCCGTACAGACCCGCCATTAGGGCACCCAAGGTATTGTATTGAAAAAGTTTCACTGGTTCCATGTTTTTCTCTCCTCATTCTATCTTCTACCAGTATACCACAAACTGTTCCGAAACTTCACTATATGGTTTTATTAGAGGCTATCATAGATGGTTTGCATCTGCACATCGTCTGGTACGATCGCCAAATACTGGTTGGCCACTTCACGCGCCCTTGTCACATCGCCAGCTTCACGCAACAGATAAACATAGGCTTCGAGGAATTCTGGATTGTCCTTCAAGTCCTCATAGAGCTCTTGGTAGGCTAAGACGGCTTCTTCTGTTTTCTCTAAGGCAGCCAAAGCACGGGCAATGTTCCAACGGGTGACAACCGTTTCGACTTCTTCATTTTGCCAATCTAAGACTTGGTCAAAACGCTCCTGTTCTAAATAAAGGGTAGTGAGGCGAAGAGCAATCTCTTCGAGATCATCTGCCACTTCTTTAGCTTCCAACAGATAAGTTTCTGCCTGTTCAGGCTGGTGGAGCTCATAAGAAAGCTGAGAGGCAAGGAGCTTCAATTGGGCATCAAATGGATTCTTCTCAATCCCTTGTTTGGCGATTTCAAGCGCTTTTTCACGGTCATTTTCTGCCTGTAAGGCCAAGGCATACCCGTACTCATAGCCTTCAAAATCAGGCGACAAAGTATCAATTTGTTTGTAGTAGATCAGGGCTTTTTGGTATTCTTCTTGGTCTGACAATAAGATCGCCAATTCGTAGGCAATCTGGTCATCAAACTCAATCTCCAGAGCTTTCTCTAAGAAGGGCACAGCTGCTTCAAACTTACCAAGATTGGCATAGGCAAAACCAATCCGTTGATAGGTAGAAATCCCTGTCGCTTCCAAAATCTCCCGATTATCCAACTGGGCATACTCTTTGATAGCCTCTTGGTAGCGTTCCAATTCCAGATCGATTTCAGCTAACCCTAATTGAATGATCGGATCATCAGACAAATGAGCAGCTTCAACTAATTTTTCACGCGCCACATCTGCGAGACCTTCCAGCTGATAGAGATCAGCCTTGACCAAGAGACTGGCTACATACCAGTTAGACTCAGGGCCAATTTCTTCTAAATAAGCAAAGGCCTCTTCCGTTTGGCCTTCCTCTGCAAGGATGGTTGCCAAACTCAGATATACTTCTGGATAGGTTTCTGCAATCTGTTCATAAACCTCTTTTGCCTGAGGGTAAAAACCGATACTTTCAAGATATTGACCTAAATCCAATAATTGTGCTTCACTATCTTCTAACAAGGCCTGTTGAAATTGAACTTCTGCCTCTTCTAGCTCTTGCCGATCGAGAGCTTCTACCATTTGTTGACTATGACTCACTGTGTGTTTCCTCTTCTACTTCATTGTGTTCTTCATACAAGCCACTGACGACCTTATACCATTCAAAGATAGCTCCAATCACCACCTTAGCAGATGCATAGACTGGAATTCCAAGGAAAACTCCCCAGATTCCAAACATAGATCCTGACGTCAAGAGCACAAATAAAATGGTAATCGGATGGATATTTAACTGGCTTCCCAAAACCAACGGTGATACAAAACGT
The DNA here is from genome assembly GCF_959025735.1 of uncultured Streptococcus sp. Classification (GTDB taxonomy): domain Bacteria; phylum Bacillota; class Bacilli; order Lactobacillales; family Streptococcaceae; genus Streptococcus. The sequence continues at coordinate 2,430 of NZ_CAUFJQ010000124.1, read as the reverse complement.
CCTTCAATGGTTTGCTCCACTGCAAATACAATCAAGACCTTGATAAACATCTCCGGTCCTGCTACCAAGCCCAATACTAAGGCAGGTAACATGGCTAAGAAACTACCCAAGTAAGGGATCAAATTCAAGATCCCCGCAGAGATCCCCAGTGTCACCGCATAGCGCAAGCCAATGATCTTAAAGAAGATGATGAACATAATGGCGACGACAATGGCTACCGTAATTTGCCCTCGAACGTAGTTGGAGAGTTGGGTGTTGACATCTGAGAGAACTTGTTCAGCCGATTTACGAATCTTAGTCGGTAAGAAGCGAACAATGTGGCCCTTTAAATTTTTTCCATCTCGAAGAAGATAAAAGACAATAAAAGGCATGATAATCAAGGCAACAATGACTTGCGAAGCCACCCCGATCAAGTTGCTGACCCAATTGACAGCCCGACCGGAGATCGAACTCGCCCAAGAAGTAATGTTTGCAGACAATTCCTTGGTGATCTCATCTAATTGGGGTTTGATATCTGAGGAGACGCGATTATCTAGAAAATCATCGATAGTTGCATTGGCCTTTTCCAAATAAGTTGGCAGGTTATGAAAGAAACTCACCACTTGTCGTTGGACGGATGGAATCACTACAGCTAGACCCCAAATTAAAAGCACTGCAATCAAGAAAAAGACTAAGGAAATCGCAAAAATCCGCTTGAGTCCTTTTCTTTCAAGAAAGTCAACAATAGGGTTAAGCAGGTAATAGAGTAAACCAGAGATAATGACAGGCAGCATGACTGCTCCGGCAAACTCAAAAATAGGAATAAAAATAAAGGTGATTTTACTCAAAACCAAAAGGTTCAAGCCCAACAGCAAGGTAACTAAAAATACGGTAATGGCCTTGTTGTCTAAAAACCATCTAAAAAACCAGGACAAACTAAACTGTTTTTCTTTATTATCCACAGAGAACTCCTTTTCAATTCAATCTGTTTCTATTTTAGCATTTTTTGAGCTTGAAGTTACGAAAAAACTAGCAAAATAAGAAAGAAAGACCCTCGCCTTTTCAACTAGCAATTGCCTTCCAATAGGACCTTTGATATAATAAACCTAACAAATCATACGAGGTGTCCTATGTCTCAAACCATTTATTTCGGTACCTATACCAAAAAAGAATCCAAAGGAATTTACAAGGCACAATTTGACCCTGAAACAGGGACATTGAGCCAACTTGAACTAGTGGCAGCTGAGCCCAATCCAACCTATATCGCTTTTTCTGAAAAAGGCAACCTCTACAGTGTCGGAGCTGAAGAGGGAAAAGGAGGAATCGCAAGTTTTACAGCTGATTTTCAGCCGCTCAATCACGTTGTTGAAGAGGGAGCACCACTCTGCTATGTCTCTGTCGATGACAAGCGTCAACTGATCTATGGAGCCAACTATCACAAAGGCCAAGTTCTCGTATATCAGCTAGAGGCAGATGGGCGTTTGTCCTTTGTCAATCAAGACACCCACCAAGGAAGTGGTCCTCATGCCAATCAAGCAAGTCCACATACCCACTATGCAGACCTTACACCAGATCAGTACTTGATCACGTGTGACCTAGGAACAGACAGTTTGCATGTCTATGATGTCAGTGAGGAAGGAAACCTAACCCTGATCAATCAGTATCAAACAGCTCCAGGGGCAGGACCTCGTCACCTGGTCTTTCATCCCCACTATAAGACTGCTTACCTCATCAATGAATTAAATGCTACGATCGATGTACTCTTTTATGACGGTATGGGTGAATTCGAACACTTCCAAACTGTTTCCACACTTCCATCAGACTACGATGGTCAAAAATGGGCTTCTGCGATCAAGCTCTCAGCTGATGGAAAATTCCTCTATGCATCTAACCGTGCTCACAATTCCATCGCTGTCTTCAAAGTTGTGGCTGATGGTAGCCTAGAACTGATTGAAATTGTTCCAAGTCAAGGGCTCAATCCACGTGATTTCACGCTTAGTCCTGATCAAAACTATTTGATCGCAACCCATCAAGATTCACCAAATGCCACCGTCTTCAAACGAGATTTTGCTAGCGGAAAATTGACCCTTCTATCCGACGACTTCTATGTTCCAGAAGCCGTTTGTACGGTTTTTCATTAAGTCGTTTTAGTTGTCAAACCTCTAAAAAAATGATTAAATAGATGAGAAAAAGGCGTGAGCCTGACTTTACAACTTATATTTTAGGAGCCATAACATGAATCCATTGGACTTATTTAACCAAGTGAAAGAAATGATCGAAAAGAAAGATTTCGACGCTGCAAAGAAATTTGTTGATGACAACAAAGACAACCTCGGTGACTACCTTGAACAAGCCAAAGGGCTTGTATCTGGAAATGAAATGGTCAGCGGTGCCTTGGACAAAATCAAAGGCTTGTTCTAATAAGACGATGAGAGTGGGACAGAAATCGGT
>NZ_CAUFJQ010000123.1 GCF_959025735.1 uncultured Streptococcus sp. | reverse complement strand
CCAAATACGACGGGTTCATTAACATTGAAGATTGCAGGAAAAGCTGCAACTTTCCCAAGTGCCTTATATTGTTTTGACTTAGCAGCAAATAACATAGCAACAACCAAACCAAAGGTTATACCTGATCCAGACAAAATAAGGAAACTATCTAGGAATTGTTGAGTTACAATGTGAGCACCATTTTCAACGGATAGCTTCCCAGCTGCCAACATTGATTTATTGGCATCCAGGTTAGAAAGTAGTAAGGCTGTTACTACACCATTGACAACTGATTGTCCGTGCACACCAAACCACCACAAGAACGAAATAAAGAAGGCAATTCCAATCGCTCCGTAAAGTGATCCTGTTAGACCTTGTAGAGGAACCTGAATGACATCATAGATCATTTCAATGAAAGTACCGCCACTTGTCACTACTTTTGATACGATATAGACAATCATTGATAGTAAGAAAATCACGAAAGCAGGAATCATCGCTTCAAATTGTTTGGCAATGGCTTGAGGTACTTGTTCTGGCATTTTAATAACAATGTGTCTTTGGATAAACACAGTATAAATCGCACCAACTACCAGACCTATAATAATAGCCCCGATAATCCCTTGACCACCAAACCATACTTTTGCAATGGCATCACCAATTGGTTCTCCCTTAGCTGGTACATAAGAAGATTTTAACAAGATAAAGTATGAAGATAGGGACAAAACTCCTGCTGGCAAGGGTTCTACTCCACTGTTTTTAGCATATGAATAACCAATGGAGAAGCACGAAATTAAGCCCATGATGGCGAATGTTCCTGAATAAACCTGCATAAATGGCTCTGTCCACGTATCGCCAAATACACTAGCAATAGCCTGATTAAGGCCTTCAAATGGTAATTGCCCAATAATCAGGAACAAACTACCAACTACCGTTAATGGAAGGATCGCTAACATCCCATCTTTAAGAGCAATAATTCCTTTCAAGTTTACAAACCGCATGATTGGAGCGATAATTTTCTGAGAATTAAAATTAGACATGGGAAGCCTCCTTATTTTTCTCCTAGCAATTCTAGAGCTAGATTTAGTACTTTCTTACCATCCAACATCCCATAATCTGCCATAGGGATGACAGCAATAGGAATATGGTTTGCCTCACAAATCGCTTTTGATTTATCCAAAGTATAAGCTACTTGAGGGCCCAACAAAGCGACATCGATTTCAGGAGCAAAATCTGCTAATTTCGCTTGAGAATAGGCATCGATTTCAGCATCAATCCCTAATTCCTTAGCCGCCACCTTCATATTATTTACCAACATTCCTGTTGAAAATCCTGCTGCACAAAACAATCCAATTTTCATCTTCTTTTCCTCCTTATTGTTTCGCTGAAAGTTCTTTACGTAAGTCAATCATTTCTTTGATCAAGTTAATCTCTGTGATGGAAGTCATTAAGTGATCTTGTGAGTGCACAAACAAAGCTGTAATCTCTGTCTTTGTCCCACCTGCTTCCTGGGCTAAAAATTGTGTTTGCAAGTTATGCGCTTCTAGCAATGCTGCATCTGCTTTCGCAATTTCGTCTTCAGAAGATGTAAAATCGCCCTCCTTAGCATATGATAAAGCTTGGTAAATATGCTGTTTAGCATCACCCGCATTTAAAATCAATCCCATAATAATTTGGTCTGCAACAATTATTTCCATGTGCACTACACTCCTTTATCAATCTACTGAAAGCGCTTTTTCTATTGTCAATATACCATTTATATTTTTGCCGGTCAATAAAAATCACAACATTTGATTATTGTTTTTGTTTTTTGCACATTTGTGCTATTCAACTCAAAAAAATAAGGACTGCATTCCTGCTGTCCTATTTTTTAGTAAATTGCTGATCACCATCTAATTCTAAGACTTTTAAGATCGTTGCTTCATCTGTGACTAAATGATTGATATAGTTGGCTTTCAAAACCGATAAAAGTGCTTTTGCTTTCTGATCACCGTAGGCCAAAGAGATGGTGTTTGGTACCTCTCTCAATTCCTCCAATGTGATAGATATTGTTCTTTCCTGTAATTCAGGATAAACGGGGATACCTTCTTGATCAAAGAAACGACAGCATACTTCTCCTACAGCATGTTCTGACTCCAATTTCTTAAAATCATTTGATGTCAGCATATCAAACCACTGAGGATTCTTGCTATCTGCATAGCCACCAATCCCTACAGCCGCAACATCCAAACAACGCCAACTAGCTTTCAAATCCTCAAAATACTTAGAAGATAAGATGCCTTCCGTCACCTCAGAATTTTCTTGAATGACACTCGCGTTTATAAAATGACATTCCCCATGAAATTTACTCGCCATACTGTAGATCAGCGTATTGACATGGTAGCGAGCATGAATATGACTGGGACCTCCAGCTAAGGGATAAAATTGAACACCATCCAAACGCTTAGTTCCAACTTGCTCCACCATTAATCTGAGAGACTTGCCCCATGAAAAACCAACTGTCATTCCATCTTCAATCAAATTTCGAAGCATGACAGCACTTGCTTGCGCTAGCCGCTTTTCAAGGCTTTCTCGTGGCTCATCAACTAGATTTGGTATAATCTCGATAGCTTTCAAGCCATATTTTTGTTTGATATAATTTTCTAAAAGGAAGAGGCGAGTATCAAAATTTTCAATTTCAATTTTTACAACTCCCTCTTTTTTAGCCTCCGCTAACATTCTGCTGACAGTTGTACGGTAGATTCCTGTTTCTGCTGCGATTTGCGATTGACTTTTGTCTTCAACATAGTATAGATAGGCTAATTTAGCAAGTAACTTTTTCCGTTCATCTTTCAATTGACTTCTCCTTCTTATACTAGGTTTAAAATCGTTTGCGAATCCTCAAGTTTTTCTTTCGCTTCTTGAGATATATTCTTATCCGTTATGACTCTAGAAACTTGTGAAAGTGCAAATCGTCTGACAGTCCCACATTTCTCAAATTTACTTGAATCCGTCAAGACAATCACTTCTTTAGAAACATCGGACATAGCTTGAACAACTTCACTTCTCATCATATCTTTCCCAGTAAAGCCAAGCTCGTCATCATATCCGTCTACCCCTACAAAAGCAAAGGGAACTCTAAACGAGCGGATTAATTCTTTCAAAAGCGGACCTACAGTTACTCTCGATTCTTTTTGAAATTCACCACCAAGTAGGATGATTTTACAAGAATCATATTCCTGAATATAATCTGCAATAAAGTAAGAATTTGTCACAATCTTAACATTCTTTTTTGTTTGGCAAATTTCTTCCGCTAGCAAGGCACATGTAGAGCCCGATTCAATCAAAACCGTGTCGTTATCCTTAATTAATTTAGCAGCTTCCCTGGCTATTCTTTTCTTGGTATCATATTGAAAGGACAATCGAACATTGATATCATCTCCACTATTTAAAACAGCATAGCCGTGTTCTCTATGCAATAATCCTTTGGATTCTAGCTTGTCCAAATCCTTTCGAATGGTCACTTTAGAGACTTGTAATTTCTCAGATAAGCTATTAACATCAATCTTTTCAAACTCCGATACTAATTTCAATATTTCATCTAAACGTTGCATTGTTTTTACCTCTTCTCTATTTTAGCAAATTTTCGAGTGAATTCAAAACAAAATAAACTTTCGTTCGTAATTGAATTAGTTTCTTAAATAATGTATAATAGACTTACTAGATTGATAGGAGAGCAAAATATGGAACAAAATCGTGGCATTATCTTTAACATCCAACACTTTAGTATCCATGATGGCCCTGGCATCCGAACTACTGTATTTCTAAAAGGATGTCCTCTGCGTTGTCCATGGTGCTCCAATCCTGAATCCCAGCGTGCAAATCCTGAAAAAATGTTAGATGCTGTTACTAAAAAGGAATCTATCACGGGAGAAGAAAAAACAGTCACAGAAATCATAGATGATGTCTTAAAAGACGTTGACTTCTATGAAGAATCTGGTGGTGGCCTTACCCTGTCTGGTGGAGAAATCTTTGCTCAATTTGAATTTGCCAAATCTATCTTAAAAGCTGCGAAAGAAGTTGGACTTCATACTGCAATCGAAACGACAGCTTTTGTTGAACATGAAAAATTTGTCGATCTCATTCAGTATGTCGATTTTATTTATACAGACCTTAAACATTACAATACACTTAAACATAAGAGGGTTGTCGGAGTCAACAATCATCTGATTATTAAAAATATTCATTATGCCTTTGCTCAAAACAAAACAATCGTTTTACGTATTCCAGTCATTCCTAATTTCAATGACTCTTTAAACGATGCTGAAGAATTTGCTTCTCTTTTTAATTCTCTCAACATCGATGAAGTACAGCTTCTCCCATTTCACCAGTTTGGAGAAAACAAATACAAGCTTTTAGGACGTCGCTATGAAATGGAAGGAATAAAGGCTCTGCATCCAGAAGATTTATATGACTACCAGCAAGTTTTTTTAGATCATGACATTCACTGTTATTTCTAATACACTTAAAAATCCCCAAAGCTAGTTTCAGTCAGTTGAAACTTGGCTTCGGGGATTTTTAGTTTTTTTCACGAGCGATCAAGAAAATCAATCAATTGCTTAACTGAAGTCTAGACTACCAAATAATTACACGATCCTCTGGTGCGCGCCACATGCCATCTCCTTCTTTGACATCAAAGGTTTCAAAGAATTCGTCAAAGTTTGGCAATTGGACATTGGTGCGGAGTTTTCCTGGTGCGTGGACATCGACACTTGCGAGGAGTTGCATGTACTCTG
>NZ_CAUFJQ010000122.1 GCF_959025735.1 uncultured Streptococcus sp. | reverse complement strand
TCTTGCTCGACAATCCAAAAATAATTGAGAGGCTAGGACTTTTGTCCCAGCCTCGGATCAAACAACGGCTCTCTTCTTATAGGGATATGGTATAATATAGCTAGTTTAATAAAGGAAAGAGGCAGTATATGTCAAAATTTAAACGCATGCACTTAGTTGTGCTGGATTCAGTTGGGATCGGTGCTGCACCGGATGCCAATAACTTTGTCAATGCAGGTGTTCCAGATGGAGCATCTGATACATTGGGTCACATCTCTAAAACCGTCGGTTTGAATGTACCAAACATGGCAAAAATCGGTCTTGGAAATATTCCTCGTGAAGTGCCATTGAAGACAGTTCCAGCTGAAAGCAACCCAACTGGTTATGCGACAAAATTGCAAGAAGTCTCTCTTGGGAAAGACACCATGACTGGTCACTGGGAAATTATGGGGCTCAACATTACAGAACCTTTTGATACCTTCTGGAATGGTTTCCCTGAAGAAATTATTACAAAGATTGAAGAATTCTCAGGACGTAAGGTCATTCGTGAAGCTAACAAGCCTTATTCTGGTACAGCAGTCATCGATGACTTTGGACCACGTCAAATGGAAACAGGCGAGTTGATCATCTATACCTCAGCTGACCCAGTCCTTCAAATAGCAGCTCACGAAGACATCATTCCTTTGGATGAACTCTACCGTATCTGTGAATACGCTCGTTCCATCACTTTGGAACGTCCAGCTCTTCTAGGACGGATCATTGCCCGCCCTTATGTTGGGGAACCTGGCAACTTCACACGGACAGCCAACCGTCGTGACTTGGCTGTTTCACCATTTGCGCCTACTGTTTTGGACAAGTTGAACGAAGCGGGGATCGATACTTATGCAGTTGGTAAGATCAACGATATCTTCAACGGAGCTGGTATCAACCACGATATGGGCCACAACAAATCAAATAGCCACGGTATGGATACCTTGATTAAGACCATGGGACTCCCTGAGTTCCAAGAAGGGTTCTCATTTACCAACTTGGTAGACTTTGATGCTCTTTATGGTCACCGTCGCAATGCTCACGGATACCGCGATTGCTTGCATGAATTTGACGAACGCTTGCCAGAAATCATTGCAGCGATGCGTGAAGATGACCTCTTGATGATCACTGCAGACCACGGGAATGACCCAACCTACGCTGGTACAGACCATACGCGTGAATACATTCCATTCTTGGCTTATAGCCCATCCTTCAAGGGCAATGGTGTGATTCCAGTTGGACATTTCTCTGATATCTCTGCGACGATTGCAGAGAACTTTGGTGTTGAAAAAGCCATGATCGGTGAAAGCTTCTTAGACAAATTGAACTAAGATGACACGCTTCGCTCTCCTCGTAAGAGGGATCAATGTTGGTGGGAAAAACAAGGTTGTGATGGCAGAGCTTCGAGAGGAGCTTCAAACGATCGGGCTGGATGGGGTAGAGACCTACATCAATAGTGGCAATATTTTCTTTGAATCTGCTGGTTCGAAAGCAGAGTTGGTAGATTTGCTGGGACATTTCTTTAGAGATCACTATCCCTTTATCCAGTATTTTTCTCTCTTTTCAGCTGAGGACTATGCGCAAGATCTCGCTACTCTACCAGCCTGGTGGCAGGAGGATCTGGCCCGCAAGGATGTTCTCTTTTACACAGAAGGCCTCAATCAGGATGCTTTCTGGGAGCTGGTCTCCTCTTTTTCACTCGGTGATGAAATCATCCATCGTGGAAGCCTTGGGATCTACTGGGGCAAATACTCGGAAGAAACCTATACAAAGACAGCTTACCACAGACAAGTCCTCAAGATGCCGGATTACCGTCTGTTGACCATTCGCAATGCCAATACATTTGACAAAATTGGCCAATTTTTAAGGAAATCATAAAGGAGATATGCAATGACATTATTAGCAAAAATCAATGAAACAGCTGCTTTTTTGAAAGGCAAAGGAATGGAAGCACCTGAGTTTGGCTTGATCCTTGGATCAGGTCTTGGAGAACTGGCTGAAGAAATCGAAAATCCAGTCGTGGTAGACTACTCTGAAATTCCAAACTGGGGTCGTTCAACGGTTGTCGGCCATGCCGGTAAATTAGTCTACGGTGAGCTTGCTGGACGCAAGGTTTTGGCCCTTCAAGGACGTTTCCATTTCTACGAAGGAAACCCACTGGAAGTGGTGACTTTCCCAGTTCGTGTCATGAAAGTTTTGGGCTGTGAAGGGGTTCTTGTTACCAACGCTGCCGGTGGTATCGGCTTTGGTCCTGGTACTTTGATGGCCATCACAGACCACATCAATATGACTGGTCAAAACCCATTGATCGGTGAAAACTTGGATGACTTTGGTCCACGTTTCCCAGATATGTCGAAAGCTTATACACCTGAATACCGTGAAATCGCCCACAAAGTAGCTGACAAATTGGGTATCAAATTGGATGATGGGGTTTATATCGGTGTGACTGGTCCTACCTACGAAACTCCAGCTGAAATCCGTGCGTTTAAGACTCTTGGTGCAGATGCTGTCGGAATGTCAACTGTTCCTGAAGTCATTATTGCAGCGCATTCTGGCTTGAAGGTTCTTGGTATTTCATGTATTACCAACTTTGCGGCTGGTTTCCAAGAAGAGCTCAACCACGAAGAAGTAGTGGAAGTGACAGAGCGCGTCAAAGGCGACTTCAAAGGATTGCTAAAAGCGATTCTTGCTGAACTCTAATCCAATGAAAGTACGACTCCAAAGGCTACCCTACGGACTGAGGTTACTTCTAGCTACTTTATCCTTGGGAATAGGAACAGGTCTGGTCGGAATTGCCTGTCATTATCTACTAGAAGGAGTGCAGGGACTGGCCTTTGGCCAAGCTAGTTCCGATTTACTCCATCAATTCCAAGAAGCTGGAGGTCTCCGTAGATTTCTGGTCTTGTGTGTGACTGGGTGCTTGGCAGCTGGCTTCTGGTATCTCCTGCAAAGGCGTTATCAGATCCTGTCTATTCGCCAGCAAATGGACTTACCTGGAGACAGGGAACCAGCGCCCTTAGCCCACCTCCTTCATGCAGGTATGCAGGTGGCAATTGTTGGAGCAGGCGCATCGGTCGGAAAAGAAGGAGCCCCACGTGAGGTCGGGGCTCTTCTAGCTGGTCGCTTGGCGAAGGGATTCTCACTAGCTCTCAAAGAGCGAAAAGTCTTGATTGCCTGTGGTGCTGGAGCTGGTTTAGCTGCGGTCTATCAGGTCCCCTTTGCCAGTAGCTTGTTCGTCTTTGAGACCTTAGGACTCGCCTACAGTTGGCAGAATTTTCTACTGGTTTTGACCAGTACTTATCTGGCCACCTGGGTTGCTCAGTCCATCGTTGGTCAGGAGGCTGTTTATCACCTGTCCGCAGTCTCATGGTCGTCTAGCAGCTTCTTACAGGCTATTGTGATTGCTTTCTTGGTCACTCCCTTGGCTCTGGTCTTTGCTTTCCTCGCCAAGCGGGCTAGTCACAAAAGGCGGAAGGATGGGACGATTCTTTGGGCTCTTCCTCTAGCCTTTCTAGTGCTGGGGAGCCTAGTAGCCTTTTTCCCTATCTTTATGGGAAATGGCCAGGTACTAGCGCAAGCCCTCTTGTCTAGTCAGCCGATTCCTTATCTTCCACTGACTCTTGCAGTGAAGGGGCTTATGGTTTACCTCCTCTTGCGCAATGGTGCTTATGGGGGTACCTTGACACCATCATTTGCCCTTGGGATTGGTTCTGGCTACCTAGTGACCTTGCTTTTGACAGTCCTTGGGATTCATCTGGATCCTGCTCTAGGGATGTTACTAGGAGCAACCGTCTTTTTAGGGACGACCCTAGAAGCTCCTCTGACAGCCATTGCCCTGAGCCTTGGATTTACAGGCCAAACTTGGAATTTGACTATTCCGCTTGTACTTGCGGCTGGTCTGTCATACGTGATTCGAAAGAGATGGGAGAAGAAATGATGAAGGTACATTTTGTACTGCATGAAACCTTTGAAGTGCCGGGTGCTTATCTAAAATGGGCACAGGAGCGTGGCTATCAGGTGACCACGACCAAAGTCTATGAGAACGAAGCTCTACCAGAGACAGTGGATGAGATCGACTTCTTAATTGTGATGGGAGGTCCTCAATCGCCAGATGAAGATCGGGAAACTTTTCCATACTATGATCCTCAAGCAGAGATCGAGCTGATTCAAAAGGCTATGAAGGCAGATCGTTATATTGTTGGGGTCTGTCTTGGTGCCCAGCTCCTGTCTGTTGCCTATGGTGCGAAGTATGAGCACAGTCCGGAACGTGAGATTGGGGTTTATCCTGTGACCTTGACGCCTGAAGGACTCACAGATCCACATGTCGGTGAGTTTGGAGCAATTCTTGAAACCGGTCACTGGCATGGTGATATGCCAGGAGTGACAAAAGATGCTGTTGTTCTTGCGACCAGTCAAGGGTGTCCGCGTCAGATTATTCGCTTTAGTCCTAAACATTATGCCTTCCAAGCCCACTTAGAATTTGATTCAGAAGCAGTTGATCTCTTGATTGCTGCTGACGGTGAAGATGTTTTGGAAGAACAAAGTCAAAATCTGACCTTTGTTCAAAAAACCGAAGCCATTCGTGCTTACGATTATCGAGAAATGAATGCCAAACTTTTTGAGTTTTTGGATTCATTAACAAATTAAATAAAAAAGAAAGGAAGAGCATGTGTTCTAATTTGAACACGAGCGGAAAGCTCTACTAATTATTCAATAAAAAAAGAAAGGATGGGTTAACCGTATTCGCTGAACTGAATACGGGCGGAGAACTGTGTAAAAAAGATAAACTGTCTAGCATCTGCGATGCGTCGTCAGTTTCCTATTTTTACTTTG
>NZ_CAUFJQ010000121.1 GCF_959025735.1 uncultured Streptococcus sp. | reverse complement strand
TTTTCAAAGGTCTTTGTCGCTCTCGCGCGACAACTATATTAGTATATCATGACCTCTCCTTACTGTCAATACTTTTTTCCAAAATTTTTTATTTTTTTGAAAGTTTTTTTTACTTTTTTGGTTTATATAAAAAAATCAGGAGCATAGATGCTCCTGATTCCTCTATAATTTAATTGATGTTTTCAATCTCTTTTTGATCTCTATTCTTTTACTTCCAATAGACCGATGTCTCCGTCCTCTCTACGGTAGATCACATTTGTTGTATTGTCTTCTGCATCACGATAAATGAAGAAGTCGTGTGCTAATAGATCCATTTGGAGGATCGCTTCATCTAAATCCATTGGTTCTAGATCAATTGTTTTTGAGCGAACAACTTTTTCTGTGGTTGCTGCTTCTTCTACAACTGCATCGGTAAACAATTTACCTGCACCAGATTTAACACGATTTTTCTTTTCGATTTTTGTTTTATTCTTACGAATTTGACGTTCAATTTTATCTACAACCAGATCAATTGAACCGTACATATCTTGAGAGACATCTTCTGCACGCAGTGTAATAGATCCAAGTGGAATGGTTACTTCTACTTTTGCGGTCTTTTCACGGTAAACTTTTAAGTTTACTCGAGCGTCTAGCTCTTGATCTGCCTGAAAATATTTTTCAATCTTTTCGAGTTTAGAAACGACATAGTCGCGAATGGCTTCTGTTACTTCTAGGTTTTCACCACGGATACTATATTTAATCATATTAGTACCTACTTTCTAAACATTATGTTTTTATTTATATGTATATTATAACGCTTTCATAAAGTTTTTGCAAATCTTTTTTTACCTTGCGATTGAAAATGTCTTTATTTCTTTCACACCTTTTTCAATTAGTAGGCGCTTCATTAATTCGATTGTTTTTCCCGTTGTGTAGATATCATCGAAGATTAGATATTTCTGCTTTTCTGAAATTTCTCCTTTTAATTGAAAGTGCTGAGAGGTTTTTAATCTTTCTTCTCTTGTTTTTTTTGATTGGGCTAAAGTGTCTTCTTTTTGGAATAGACTGTTGTACTTTATCTCTGCAAAATCTAGTATAGTCGATACTTGATTGAATCCTCTTTCCCGCTTTTTTTCATGGCTGATTGGAGTCGGTATTATCGTATAGCTTTTATACTTTTTCAAGGCTTTTTTGATGTCATATGCAAATACCATTCCTAATAAACGATCTCCTTCAAATTTATATCGCTTGAAATAGTCCTTCATTGCTGCATTATATCTATATAATGCTTCATGTTCGATCATATTCCCCTTTTGTATCCAGTATTCGCAATCTTTACATACTTTCTCCTCCTTATCTTTATAACATCTAGGACAATGGATTTCGCTAATTTGTTCGAAGTCTTCTTTGCATTCTTTACAAATCCATTCTTCTTGTTGATTCATAAAAATAAGATCCATGAAATGTTCACCAGTTTTCAACTCTTTAGTACAAAGCAGACATTCTTTCAAAATCCAGCCTCCTGATTCATTTCCTTTATTTCTTTGATCGCTTTCTTCATTTCTCGTGTTATGCCATCTGATAGAAAAAGTAGTTTACCTGTTGGTCTTTCTTTACTTCGACCGACCCTTCCTGAAATTTGTACGAGGGCACTTTTAGTAAATAATTTGTGATTACTTTCTAAAACAAAGACATCTACAAATGGAAAAGTCACTCCTCTTTCTAAAATTGTTGTCGAGACTAGCATGGTTATGGCTTTGTTTCTAAACTTTTCTACCATTCGTAGGCGGTCTGTTGTCTGTGAGGATACAAAACCTACTGTTTCTTTGGGAAAGTATTTTTTTAAGTTCTCAGTGAATTGTTGTCCTAATTCTATTTCAGATACAAAGATTAACAATGGGTAGTGAGTCTGTCTTTGTTTCTTGATCAGTTGCAATAGTTCGTAAGGGATTCTTCCTTTTTCAATTTTTTCTCTCATTTTCGGCACCCATTTTATTTCAGGGACCACTAGTGGGTTCCCATGAAATCTTCTTGGAAGACTATAACGAATGATTTCTTTTTTCTTGACCTTTTTATCTAACTCATCTGTAGAGGTTGCTGTTAAATATAGGGTATTCCCCTCTTTTTTTATCGCATTCTGAGCTGCTTTATATAAGATTGGATTGTCCACATAGGGAAAAGCATCTACTTCATCTATAATAAGGAGATCAAAGGCCTGATAAAACTTTAGCAATTGATGGGTTGTAGCGATCACCAAGGGTGTTCTAAAATAGGGTTCCGATTCTCCATGAAGTAAAGAGATGGGGCAGGAAAAATCTTCCTTCATCCTTCCGTACAGTTCGATACAGACATCGATTCTTGGGGTAGCAATACAGACTGCTTTTCCTGCTTTGATCGCTGTTGCTACAACCTGGTACATCATTTCCGTTTTTCCAGCTCCTGTCACAGCATGTACCAAGGCATGTTTTCCTGCTTTAACTGCTTGAATAAGTCCTTCAGATACCTCTTGTTGATATGAAGTCAAGGTCCCTTTCCAGTTTAGCACCTCTTGACCTTCAAAGTCTTGCTGTGCAATAGTATAAAGTTTTTGATCACTCCGGATCCTTCCCAATTGGATACAGGCTCTACAATACAGCACCTCCTCACTCAACTTCCAAAGTTTTTGATCAATCAAGCTGCCACATCGAAAACATTGGTACCTTCCATTCTGTTTTTCCATAGCTGGAAGTTCTTGGGCAATTTCTTTCAGATCATTTGTCATCTGACTCTCCGTTAAGAGTCTTCCATAAGAATCTTCTATCTTCATACTTATTAATTCGCAAAAGTTGGAGAAAATCATTCTTTTTTTGTAAAATAAGAATATGGAATATGTTACATTTAAAGAGAACGGCACTGTTCAAGAAGAAATCAAAAAATCAAAATTCATTTGTCATGTCAAGCGAGTCTCCTCTGAAGAGGAAGCTAGAGATTTTATCAATGCCATCAAAAAGGAACACTATAAGGCTACACATAACTGCTCTGCTTTCATCATTGGGGAACAAAGTGACATCAAACGGACCAGTGACGATGGAGAGCCTAGTGGAACCGCTGGGGTACCGATGTTAGGAGTTTTGGAGAATCATCGCATCACTAATAGTTGTGTCGTGGTTACCCGCTATTTTGGAGGTATTAAATTAGGTGCTGGCGGTCTGATTCGTGCTTATGCTGGAAGTGTTGCACAAGCAGTTCGAGAGATTGGACTGGTAGAAATCAAAGAGCAAGTGGTACTTGGGATCACACTTTCTTATTCCCAATACCAAGAATTTGCTAATTTCTTAAAAGACCATCAATTGGCGGAACAAGATCCGATGTTTACAGATCAGGTGATGACAACTATTTTTGTAGATAAAGAAAACACAAGTTCTATCACAGCAGCTTTAGTCGAATTTTACAATGGCAAAGTCATTATTGAAGATCACGGAATTCGTGAGGTTGAAGTACCCCGACTTTCTGTAGAAAAATAATCAAAAAACTATCGGCAACGATAGTTTTTTTTTATCACACCCATAAAATATCTATATTTTACATTCTTCCTGCAAGGGACTATACTTGTTAGTATCAAGAAAACCTAGAACTGAGGTATATTATGGCTATTTATGAAAATATTACAGAATTAATTGGGAACACTCCGATTGTCAAATTGAACCGTCTTGTTCCTGAAGGAGCTGCAGACGTCTATGTCAAACTCGAAGCTTTCAATCCTGGATCATCTGTTAAAGACCGGATTGCTTTGAGCATGATTGAAAAAGCTGAAGCGGATGGCTTGATCAAACCAGGTGATACCATTGTCGAAGCAACTAGTGGGAACACAGGAATTGGCTTGTCATGGGTTGGCGCAGCTAAAGGCTACAAAGTTGTGATTGTCATGCCTGAAACCATGAGTGTGGAACGTCGTAAAATCATTCAAGCCTATGGAGCTGAACTCGTTTTGACTCCTGGAAGTGAAGGAATGAAAGGCGCTATCGCTAAAGCTGAAGCAATCGCTGCAGAAAGAAATGGCTTCCTTCCTCTTCAATTTGAAAACCCTGCTAACCCAGAGGTACATGAAAGAACAACAGGACAAGAAATCGTTGATGCCTTTGGAAAAGATGGTTTAGATGCTTTTGTCGCAGGTGTTGGTACTGGTGGTACTGTTTCTGGTATTTCTCATACTTTGAAAAAGAATAATCCTGCTGTCAAAGTCTATGCCGTTGAGGCCAATGAATCTGCAGTCCTTTCTGGTGAAAAACCTGGACCACATAAAATCCAAGGGATTTCAGCAGGCTTTATCCCAAATACTTTAGACACTAATGCATATGATGGTGTTCGTCGCGTATCTTCAGAAGAAGCTTTCGAACTTGCACGCGCTATCGGTGGAGCTGAAGGATTCTTAGTCGGAATCTCAAGCGCAGCTGCTATCTATGCCGCTATTGAAGTCGCAAAAGAATTGGGTAGCGGTAAAAAAGTTCTTGCTCTTGCACCAGATAATGGAGAACGTTACCTTTCTACTACCCTTTACGAATTTGAATAATTCTCTATATTAAAAAAACTTCGGTAGGTTTCATCAACCTATCGAAGTTTTTATTTTTTTTCTTGTTTGCTAAAGAATACCTTTCCTTCTTTGACCCAGGTCGGCATCTGTTGAGCTAAGGGCGCAAAACCACTCTTGTGGCGGTCATTTGAAAAACGATGGTGTCGAATGCTTCGTTGTGGTGTTTCTTCTAGTGTTCTCAGAGAGAGGCTGGCTTTCTTAGAATATTCATCAACATCGATGACTTGGACAAAGACTTTTTCTCCAATTGAAAGAATATCATGAATATTACTTACATAACCACTTCTAATCTCTGAGATATGAATCAAGCC
>NZ_CAUFJQ010000120.1 GCF_959025735.1 uncultured Streptococcus sp. | reverse complement strand
GATGAGATCAAGAAAGCCTATCGGAAATTATCTAAAAAATATCACCCAGATATCAACAAGGAGCCTGGTGCTGAGGAAAAGTACAAGGAAGTTCAAGAAGCTTATGAGACTTTGAGTGACGAGCAAAAACGGGCTGCTTATGACCAATATGGTGCTGCGGGAGCCAATGGTGGCTTCGGTGGCGGAGCAGGTGGTTTTGGTGGCTTTGATGGTGCTGGTTTTGGTGGCTTTGAAGACATCTTCTCTAGCTTCTTTGGTGGTGGTGCAAGTCGTAATCCAAATGCACCTCGTCAAGGGGATGACCTCCAATACCGCGTCAATCTCAAGTTTGAAGAAGCGATTTTTGGTGCGGAAAAAGAAGTCAAGTACCATCGGGAAGCTAGCTGTCATACCTGTCATGGTTCTGGGGCTAAGCCAGGGACTAGTCCGGTGACCTGTGGACGCTGTCATGGTTCTGGAGTCATCAATGTGGATACGCAAACCCCTCTTGGGATGATGCGCCGTCAAGTGACCTGTGATGTCTGTCATGGACGTGGTCAAGAAATCAAAGATCCATGTACGACTTGTCGTGGAACAGGTCATGAAAAACAAGCTCATAGCGTGAACGTCAAGATTCCTGCAGGAGTTGAAACGGGTCAACAAATCCGCTTAGCTGGTCAAGGAGAAGCTGGCTTTAACGGTGGACCTTATGGTGACTTGTATGTCGTTGTCAATGTTGAGCCGAGCGATCGCTTCGAACGAGATGGCTCAACCATCTACTACAAGTTAGACTTGAACTTTGTCCAAGCAGCTCTTGGAGATACGGTCCATGTGCCAACTGTTCACGGAGATGTCGATTTGGTCATTCCTGAAGGAACCCAAACCGGTAAGAAATTCCGCCTCCGTGGAAAAGGGGCTCCAAGCTTACGCGGTGGTGCCATGGGAGATCAATATGTATCTGTCAATGTCGTCACCCCAACTGGTTTAAATGACAAGCAAAAAGAAGCCCTTCAAGCCTTTGCGGAAGCAAGTGATTTGAAGGTCAACCCAAAGAAAAAAGGGTTCTTTGACAAGGTCAAAGATGCTTTAGATGATTTATAAGAATGAACGAGTTTCCTTTTGAGTAAGGAGCTCGTTTTATTTTGGATCGAATCCAAGAACTTCCTCTCCTAATTAAAGAATAATGTGACCCCTCATTGAATTTATTAAGATATCGTGGTAAATTTAAGAAAACGATTACAAAGACAATTTAGGAGGTCCTGATGAAATCACATCAACCACGTTATGCGATTCGCAAGTATGCAGTAGGAGCTGCTTCGGTGCTCATAGGATTTTTTGCTGGTGCTCATGTTGTAGCTGCAGATACACCGACGACTACTGAAAGTCCTTCAACGACAGTTCCAACTCAGCCAAGCGAGGGTGAGTCAACGATTCCTCTTAATGAGGAAGCTTCTCAGCCAACAGTAGAAAAACCAACGGCTCCTGCCCCAATCGTCGATCAAAGTCAACCGACACTGCCTGATCGTGAATTGCGGTTATCAGATCTTGACCGTTTGATTCGCGAAGAAGCGAGCTCTGTCGCAGAGTCGGATGTGGCAGCTCAACCAGCGACAGCAGCGACGGAAACGCCTGCTAAAGATCCTGATCAGGAAGAAAAATTAGCCAAGAAAAAGATTGTTTCGATCGATGCCGGTCGCAAGTACTTCTCACCAGAGCAAATCAAGGAAATCATTGATGAAGCTAGTAAGACGGGCTATACAGACTTGCATCTTCTAGTTGGAAATGACGGCTTGCGCTTTGTGCTGGATGATATGTCTTTGAAAGTGGGAGATACTTCTTATTCTAGCCAAGCCGTGACAGATGCGGTTGAAAAAGGGACAAAAGCTTATTACGATGATCCGAACGGGACAGCCTTGACCCAGGCTCAAATGGATGATATTTTGGCCTACGCCAAATCGAAGAAAGTGGGCGTCATCCCAACCATTAATAGTCCAGGTCACATGGATGCGATTCTAACGGCCATGGAACAATTGGGGATCGAAAACCCTCACTTTAATTACTTTGGCACTAAAAAATCAGCCCGGACAGTTGATTTGGACAACCAAAAAGCCTTAGACTTTACCAAGGCTTTGGTAGACAAGTATGCGGCTTATTTCAGCGGCAAGGCAGATATTTTCAATATCGGTTTGGATGAATATGCCAATGATGCCACAGATGCCCATGGTTGGCAGGTTCTCCAAGCCAGCAAGCATTGGCCAGGTGAAGGCTATCCAGAAAAAGGCTATGAAAAATTCATCCAATATGCTAATGATCTAGTAGCTATTGTGAAAAAACACAAGATGAAACCAATGGCTTTCAATGATGGAATCTACTACAATGGCGATACTTCCTATGGCACTTTTGACAAGGATATCATTGTGTCCTACTGGACAGGTGGCTGGAACGGCTATGATGTCGCTTCTTCAAAACTCTTGTCTGAACTAGGTCATCAGATTCTTAATACCAATGATGCTTGGTATTATGTGCTTGGACGGGACAAGGCTGGATCTGGTTGGTACAACCTGGATCAAGGTCTCGAAGGAATTTCCAAGTCAGCGATTGATGTGGTTCAAAAAAATGATGGAGCTAAGGTGCCCTTCATCGGTGGCATGGTAGCTGCCTGGGCAGATACGCCATCCGCAACCTACAAAAAAGACCTTCTCTTTAAGCTCATGCATGCCTTCGCGGACAAGAATGCGGACTACTTTGTAGCAGATCCTGAAGTCGTCGAAAAAGCTCTTTCAGAAGCTCCAACTGATTTGGATCACTATACACCGGAATCTCTAGTAGCCTTTACGGCAGCCAAAAAAGCTTTAGAAGGGGCAGGAGCAGACACGACTCGAGCAGAGGCCAAAACCTTGATCGATCATCTTAAAGCAGCTCAAGATGCTTTGGTGTATACAGAAAGCTACGCGAAAGAAGTTGCTGCAAAAGAAGCAGCAGAAAAACTCGCCATGAAGAAGGTCATCTCGATCGATGCAGGTCGCAAATACTTCTCGCTGGATCAGTTGAAACGGATCGTAGATAAGGCCAGTGAGCTGGGTTATTCTGACTTGCACCTCCTTGTCGGAAACGATGGTATGCGCTTCGTTCTCGATGATATGACGGTGGAAGCCAATGGCAAAACCTATGCCAGTGATGATGTGAAAAAGGCCATTTTAGAAGGCACCAAGGCCTATTACGATGATCCAAATGGTCAAGCTTTGACCCAAGCAGAAATGGATGAACTCCATGCTTATGCTACTGCTAAAGGAATCGGCTTGATTGCGGCGGTCAATAGTCCTGGCCACATGGATGCTTTGTTGGTTGCCATGGAAAAATTGGGCATTGAAAATCCACAAGCCAGCTTTGATACGGTTTCAAAAACAACCATGGATTTGACCAATGAAGCAGCAGTCAACTTTACCAAAGCCTTGATTGGCAAGTACATGGACTACTTCAAAGACAAGTCTAAGATCTTTAATTATGGAACGGATGAATATGCCAATGACGCTACCAGTGCGCAAGGCTGGTACTACCTCAAGTGGTATGAACTCTATGGTAAATTTGCGGAGTATTCCAATAGTCTTGCTGCTATGGCGCGTGAAAAAGGCTTGCAGCCAATGGCCTTTAACGATGGCTTCTATTATGGAGATGAAGATGATGTTGCCTTTGACAAGGACGTCTTGATTTCATACTGGTCTAAAGGATGGTGGGGCTATAACCTCGCATCTCCACAGTACCTCGCAGACAAGGGCTACAAATTCCTCAATACCAACGGTGACTGGTACTATGTTTTGGGCCATAGAGGAGAGCAAAGCTA
Source organism: uncultured Streptococcus sp. (assembly GCF_959025735.1). GTDB lineage: Bacteria > Bacillota > Bacilli > Lactobacillales > Streptococcaceae > Streptococcus. Next base: position 1,044 of record NZ_CAUFJQ010000120.1, on the reverse strand, counting down.
TCCACTCGATAAAGCTCTTCAACATTCAGAAACCGTTCCATTTGAACAATTAGCTTCAACCAAATATCCTGATGTCAAGATACCGACATCCGGAAGTATGTTGGGAATTTGGGCTGATGAGCCGGCCAATGAATACAAGGAAGAAGAAGTCTTCCAGGTCATGGAAGCTTTTGCCAACCACAACAAGGACTATTTCAAAGCAGACTTCACTGCTCTTAGAAAAGCAGTTGCTACGGTGCCAACAGATCTAGCCATTTACACACCAGAATCTCGCGCAGCACTTGCGAAAGTCTTAGATAGCTTGAATTGGAATGTGAGCCGTGCTCATCAAGATCAGGTGGATCAAGAAGTGGCCGCTCTGACCCAAGCCCTTGCGGGGCTCAAGCCAATCACGCAAGTAGGTAGCTTGGCTGAAAATGACGTCAAAGCTCTAGTGGAAGACAAACCAAGTCTTGAAATCGTAGAAAAAGAACTTGATTTTGACCTTGTGGAACGGACCAATCCAGATCTCACCAAAGGAGAACGCAGAGTGATCCAGGCTGGGGTTAAAGGGCAAGGTCTTGAGTATGTAGAGGTTTCAGCGCTTGATCAAAGTCGAAAAGTGATTGCTACAGAAGTTGCAACAGATCCTGTTGCAGAAATTGTTGAAGTCGGTACCAAAGAAGTCGTGATCCCAACAAACCCTTCAGTAGAAGCACCAGTGAAACCAGACGTGCTTGTAAACAAAATGGTTCCAGATCCTTCAACACCTCAAGTGATCGCGAAGGATCAACCGGTAGCACCAGTAAATACCCCAACGCCAATTCCAGCAGCTGTGGAAAAAGAGGTTCGTTCAGAAACAGTAAACTCTAACAAGCAACTCCCAGAAACAGGAGTGGAATCTGCGCTTGGACTCGCTTTACTAGGAGCGATCTTAGGAGCAGCAGGAATGGACTTGAAAAATAAAAAAAGAGACTAAGACCTAGTTGACTTGTAATAGGCCGAAGTTAGGAGAGTGGGACAGAAATCGGTAATTCGTTAGAATTCGATTTCGTCGTCCCACCT
>NZ_CAUFJQ010000119.1 GCF_959025735.1 uncultured Streptococcus sp. | reverse complement strand
ATATACATTATCACGTTAACCAAAAATGCGACAACGATAACCATATTCCAATTATGGGATAAATTAGTAGTTAGAATCCCCATAATTGTTGTACCAAAAAGTCCACCAATTTGTTTGTTAGCGTTTAAAGTTGCACCAGCAATTCCAGATAATTCTTGACCAGCAGCTTCCATAAGAATGGTAGTAGTTGCTGGAGTTAACACTCCGATACCAAGGCTCATTAAAGAAAATAAAGGGATTAGGATGTATAGTTGAATTTCATGAAAAAGGACTCCAATTCCAAAAATTCCTGCTGCTCCTACAATGGCAAAAATAATTGAGACAGTAGCGAGGCTTCCCACGGAAAATCGTTTTACAACACGTGCGTAAAATAAATTACCAATAATTAAGACAATCATTCCTGGTAGAATGAGGAGTCCAGAAACCATTGAGGAGAGGTTTAAATAAGTTTGAAAATAAAGTCCTAGCACCAAAACAATACCATATAATGAAATGTTAACTACTAAACCTAACAGATTAGAGGCAATAAACTTAGCATTTTTTAATAGTTGGTGGGGAACAATAGGTGCTTTACTTTTTTTATCGTGGACTACTAAACCAACAGTAAATAATATAAACAGGAGAAGAAACAATAAAAGATTTAGGTTACTATAGCCATATTGATTCCCTTCAACAAGGTAAATAACTAGACTTCCGATAGTTGCAACAAGAAATATATTACTGAAAATGTCAATTCTAGTCTTTGGATTGGCAATATTGTTTTTCACAAGAAGTAATATTGAAATTACTGTCAAAATTCCCAATGGAATATTGATTAAGAAAATACCCCTCCATCCGAAGTAGTTAATAATTAGTCCACCAATAAAAGAACCAGTACCGGTTGCAACAGAAATAATTGCTGTCCAAATTCCTAACATACGTGCTCTTTTAGTAGAATCAGGGTATGAAATGAATAAAAGTGCTAATGAACTAGGCATAAACAAAGAAGCACCGAAACCTTGAACGAATCTAAGTATGATTAATGTTTCAATATTTGGTGAAAAAGAGCACCCAAATGAGGCAAGTGTAAAAATTGTCATTCCAAATAATAAAATTCGTTTAGCACCATATTTTGTTGTTAGATTTCCTGAAAGTAGGAGTAAAGAGCCTAAAGCTAGTGTATAGGCGTTAATAATCCAAATGGATTGCTCTAATGAGACGCTCATAGCTGTTTCAATATGGGGAACAGCAAGAACCACTCCGGTTGTATCTAGGACCGCCATAATGTATCCTAGTGAAAGAATAAAAAGTAGATAAGCTGGCGCTTTTGTATTTGTTTTTTTCATCAAGCTTCCTCCGTTATTTCATCAAACCAATTTTCATTTATCAATCAAAAGCAATATATTTAACTTTCTGAAAATATTTTACTTGAGTATATCCAGTGCCAAAGTATCTTCCATCAGCGCAACCGAGAATATCTTTGATACGGTCAAACTTAGTTGTAATATCCATAGTAATTTCCCCTTTCAAATGATATAATTAGCTTATCATGTAATAATTTCTGAAACAAGAAGGGAAAAAAAGTATAGTAACTATCAAAAAAGGAGGAAATGAATGGAGACTTGCAAGAAGCAATCTTTGAAAAAATCAATTTGTCCAGCAAGAAGGGTCTTGAATTTACTAAAAGGTAAATTTACTCTTGAGATCTTATCTGAAATTATTGATGGTAATATACATTATAGTAGTCTTTTGCGTAGTGTAGAAGGTATTAATCCTAGAATATTAGCTCAACGATTACATGATTTTGAGCAAGAAGGTATTTTATCAAGAAAAGTTTTACCGACATCGCCTCCACAGGTTGAATATAAAATGACAAAAAAAGGTATTGCTCTAAGAAGTATCGTTGAAGAAATGAAAAAATGGGAGCATACTTATGGTGATTAGAGATTAGATTGAATTTACATAATTTATTACTAATATTTTTCTTTAAATAGATAATGTAATTATGAAAGATTTGGTGACCTTTTTAATCAAGGCAACGTCAATACTAGTAGTATGTACTGGAACTTTAACTTTTTACTAGGTTCAAAAGTTAAAGTTAAAATTTGATAGAATTTTTTTGATACTCTAATAAATTTAGAAATGAGATTAAAAGTAATAAAAACAAACGCCAAAAATGACGTTTGTTTTCAATATAAAAGAGAGGGTTAAACCTCTCCTTTTTGTTGAGCGATGCGAATATTATTGGGGACCAAACTGATTTTCTGAATCTCAGAAATCCGAATAATCGTGGACATACTCTTTTTAAAATTTTTCACGATCAGTTGTCGGCGTTCTTGGTCATACTTGACAATGTCGCCTGTAAAACTCTTATTTGAAAAAATAACATGTACCCCTTGTTTTTTTCGCAATGCTTGTTGAATGATGTCAATAATTCTCTCATCTTCTAATGGGGCAGGGGTACTGACTTTTCCATTGAAAAATTCATTTGCTCGGTCTTTAACGATCTCGAGAAATTTTTTCATAGCTAAATTCTCCATAACTTGATACAATATATTATAGATAATTTAAACGATTTTGTAAATGATTTACGAATATTAGAGATGAGAAGGCAAGAAAGGAGTCTTGAAATGGCAGAATTTTCATTCCAAATCGAAGAACATTTGCTGGTCTTGTCAGAAAATGACAAGGGTTGGACCAAAGAATTGAACCGTGTGAGTTTTAATGGTGCTCCTGCTAAGTATGATATCCGGACCTGGAGTCCCGACCATACAAAAATGGGGAAAGGCATTACACTCACAAACGAAGAGTTCCAAGTCATGCTCGATGCATTTAAAAATTAAGAAAAGGGGTCCTTCAAGGACTTCTTTTTTTGTTATAGTCTAAGGCTATATAGATATCAAAGATATTAGATTATCCCAAACCCTTGTTTATCAGGTGTTAGACTGCTATAATGGTTGCATTGATGAATTAATGTAAAACTTATAGGAAAGAGGGAATCATATTGACACATACACATGCACCTTATCGCGTAGACCATGTTGGTTCATTTCTTCGTCCAGCTACTTTGGTTCAGGCTCGTGAAGATTTCGCAGCTGGAAAAATCAGTCAGGCTGACTTAACAAAAGTAGAAGATCAGGCGATTCGTGACCTCGTTGAAAAAGAAATTGCCGCTGGTCTGAAGTCAGTAACTGATGGAGAATTCCGCCGAGCTTATTGGCATTTGGATTTCTTCTGGGGCTTTGGGGGCATTGATCATGTCCAAGCTGCTCAAGGCTATCAATTCCATGATGAAACAACCAAGGCGGACTCAGCGCTTGTCGTTGGAAAAATCACAGGAGCCAATCATCCATTTGTAGAGCATTACAAGTTCTTGCGGGATCTTGTGGCAGATGTAGATGGTGTAGAGGCTAAATATACCATTCCAGCACCTGCACAATTCTATTTTGAATTGATCCGTGATGCAGAACATGTAGAACAATTGAATACCATCTATCCTGATTTTGCGGCTGTTCGTGAAGACATCAAGCAAGCCTATCTTCAAGTGATTCAAGATTTGTATGATGCAGGTCTTCGGACTCTTCAAGTAGATGATTGTACTTGGGGTGTCTTGGTAGATGATAATTTCTTGACGGCTTGGGGAGCAGCTCAAGGCAAGTCAAAAGATGAGGTTCGCCGGGAACTCGCTGATCTCTTCTTGACCTTTAACAACGATGTCTACCAAAATGTTCCAGCTGGTTTGACCGTCAATACGCACGTTTGTCGTGGGAACTTCCATTCCACTTGGGCTTCATCAGGTGGCTATGCGCCGATTGCCAAAGAACTCCTTGGAGAAGAAGCCGTTAATGCTTACTTCCTAGAGTTTGATACCGATCGGGCTGGTGGTTTTGAACCACTTGCAGAAGTAACCCCTGGTAAAGGAGTGGTGTTAGGCCTCTTGACATCTAAGAGTGGTCAACTGGAGAATAAGGACGAAGTGATTGCTCGTATTAAAGAAGCGAGTCAGTATGTACCGTTGGAAAATCTTTACCTGTCTACTCAGTGTGGCTTTGCTTCGACAGAAGAAGGAAACATTTTGACAGAAGAAGACCAATGGAAAAAAATCGGTTTGATTAAGGAAATTGTCGCTGAAGTTTGGGGCGAATAAGGAGGAAGAAACATGTCAGATTTACTAAGTATTTATAAAGAATTGCAAGCTAAAAAATGGGTGGACTTGAGTCACCAAATCAATGCGGAAAGTCCACACTTCCCAGCCCTTCCTGCTTTGCAACAAGAAGATCTTTTCACATTAAAAGATGGTTTCCATGTTCAAAAATTTACAGTGGTTGGTCAATACGGAACGCATATTGATGCACCGATTCACTTTGTAGAAGGTGGTCGTTGGTTGGATGAGATTGACCTCAAAGATCTCCTCTTGCCACTCTATGTTATCGACAAGTCTAAAGAAGTTGCTGCCAATCCAAACTTTATCTTGAGTAAACAAGATATCTTAGACTTTGAGGCAGAGCATGGACAAATTGCTGAGGGTGCTTTTGTTGCCTTCCGCAGTGATTGGTCAAAACGTTGGCCAGATCAAGATGCTATGCGTAACCTAGATGAAAATGGGGTTCAACAAAGTCCAGGATGGAGCCGTGAAGCCTTGGAATTCTTGATTCATGAACGCCATGTCAAGGCTGTGGGTCATGAAACCTTCGATACAGATGCAGGTATTCCAGCAGCAGAGCATGGCTTGGTCAATGAATACTACCTCTTGGAACAAAATATCTACCAAGTTGAAGTCTTGAACCAATTGGACCAAGTTCCAGCTGTAGGTGCCTTGATTTCGATTGCTTTCCCTCACTGGGACAAGGCAACTGGTTCACCTGTCCGTGCCATTGCCATCTTACCATA
>NZ_CAUFJQ010000118.1 GCF_959025735.1 uncultured Streptococcus sp. | reverse complement strand
AAATGGAGTATTCTATGAAGAAAAAAATTATCTTGAAAAGCAGTATCCTAGCGGTCGCTGCGGGTCTTAGTGTTTTTGCGATCAATAGCGTTTTTGCAGACGAATTGCCCGTGCAGTTTATGGGAGTCAATGACTTCCACGGTGCCTTGGAACAAACAGGGACAGCTCGTTTAGAAGGCGAAACTGTGAAAAACGCAGGAACAGCCCCACTTTTGGCAACCTATTTGAACGATTCGCAAAAAGACTTTGAAACGGAGAATGCCGGAACGCCAAATGCCAGCATCCGTGTGCAAGCGGGAGATATGGTCGGCGCTAGTCCAGCCAACTCTGCCCTCCTTCAAGATGAACCAACTGTAAAAGTCTTCAATGAAATGAACTTTGAATACGGAACCCTTGGAAATCACGAGTTTGACGAAGGACTTGGTGAATTCAACCGGATCATGAAGGGGGAAGCCCCAACACCTGGTCAATTCAACAAGATCGTCGATGAATATCCTCATGAAGCTTCTAAACAAGAAGTCGTGATTGCCAACTTGGTCGACAAGGATACCAACAAAATCCCATTTGACTGGAAACCTTATACCATCAAAGAAATCCCAGTCAATGACAAGACCGTTAAGGTCGGATTTATCGGGGTTGTTACGACAGAATTCCCAAATCTTGTTTTGCGTAAAAATCATGAACAATACCGTGTTTTGGATGAAGCAGAATCGATTGCCAAATATGCGCGTGAATTAAATGACCAAGGGGTTCATGCTATCGCTGTCTTGGCCCACGTTGCTGCCACTAGTAAGAATGGTGTAGCAGAAGGTCCTGCTGCAGACATGATCAAAAAATTAAACCAAATCTATCCTGAAAATTCAGTGGATATCGTCTTTGCAGGCCACAACCACCAATATACAAACGGGATGGTTGGAAATACCTTGATCGTTCAAGGTACGTCTCAAGGGAAAGCCTACTCGGATGTCCGTGGAGTCCTAGATACAGATACAGCTGACTTTGTTAAAGCTCCAACTGCTAAAATTATTGCGGTAGATCCATCGAAAGGCAAAGCAAAAGATGCCAAGGTTCAAGCGATCATCGATGATGCCAATGCGACGGTTAAAAAAGTAACAGAAGCAAAAATCGGTACAGCAGACAAGGCTGAAAATATTACCCGTGAATTGAATGCACAAAAAGAAAGTGCTGTTGGAGATTTGGTCACAGCAGCGCAACTAGATATTGCCAAAAAATCAGGTTATCCAGATGTTGACTTTGCCTTTACCAATAATGGAGGAATCCGTGCAGACCTCGTGGTGAAACCAGACGGAACAGTGACTTGGGGTGCAGCTCAAGCAGTACAACCATTTGGAAATATCCTCCAAGTAGTAGAAATCACTGGGGACCAAATCTACAAAGCTTTGGACCAACAATATGATGAGAAAGAGCTCTACTTCTTGCAAATGGCAGGGATCAAGTACACCTATACGAAACCAGCCGATGCAACGGAAGAAAATCCTTATAAGGTCGTGAAAGCTTACAAGGCAGACGGAACTGAAATTGATCGCAACAAGACCTACAAGGCGATTATCAATGACTTCTTGTATGGTGGCGGAGATGGCTTCTCAGTCTTCCGTGATACAAAATTGATTGGTGCGATCAATCCAGATACTGAAGTCTTTATCCAATACATCGAAGATGTGAATAAGGCAGGGAAGAAATTGTCTGCTTCAATCTTGGGTAACAAGACATTTGTGGAAAAAGTGGAAGAAGAAACACCTACTCCAGAACCACAACCAACTCCAGAACCACAACCACAGCCAGCGCCAGTTGATCCAGTAAGTCCTGTAAATCCAGTCCATCCTGTGGCTCCAGTGTCTCCTGTTGCCCCAACTCCTCAACCTGAAACCCCAGTAACTCCAGCTCAACCAGCTACAAGCGAAACAAAAGAAGTGGCAACAAACAAACCAGTCGCTGTCACTTATCATACGGGTGGTCAAGCCGAAGTAGCTGCTACACCAGCAACTGGTCTTCCAAAGACAGGTCAAGATGAATTGGCTTCAACCGTCCTTAGCCTCTTTGGCATGACCTCACTAGCTTTAGCAGGATTTGTAGCTAGCAAAAAACGTGAAGGCTAAGTTGTTCATCCGTTAACTTACCCTAAAAAACGTCCGTTCTTTTAAGAAACGGACGTTTTTGATGTCTTAGGCTGTTTTCTCCACCCAGACACTGCGGACAAAGAAGAGGCTGATCAGAGCTAGTGCTAGAAAGGCAAGGCCAAGGTAATAATAGGGCTGATCCATTGTGGTGGAGCGGCCAGAGAGGTTGACAATCCCTCGGTAGAGGGCTCCGGCTGTGAGCGTAGCCACTCCTGAATTCCAAAGATTGAGACTCAGGCGAGAGAGGCCTTTCACCATCAACTGTAGAACCACTAACAGTGCCCCACCGACCAAAGGAATCAAGAAGAGGTAGTGCATGAAGGCAGAGGTTTCGCCAAAACTAAAGTGTTCATAGATGCGACTTCCGACAAAGAAGAAAGCTGAAATCAGAGTATACCAGAGAATCGTTTTTTTCAACCGTTGTTTAATAGGATTAGTAACCGATGTAGACAATGTCACTCACCGCCCTTTCTGAGATAGTACCATTTGTAGTTGGTTTGTTGATGACTTTTCCGTTAAAGTAGAGGGTAGAAGATCCGCCACCATCAAGGTTGTAGGCTGTTTTAACGCCATAAGACTTCATCACTTCTGCTAATTGGTAGAGAGACAGGCCTTGGCTTTCTGAAGTTCGTCCGTCTGACACGACGATAATGTAGTGGTTTTCATCGATGATCCCAATCGCTGTCCGTGGATTTGACGCCATAGATTGCCCGACCTCTGAGTTGGTATCGACAGTTATTTCCCCATTTTCAACTAAGGAAGGACCGAAAGCGAGGAGATTGACGACCCCGTCTTTGACCAATTGATCCGCAGAGATCTCATCTTCATAGATAATTTTGAAGGATCCATCCTTGTAAATGGCTAGGTCACCATTGCTTGAATCTTCCCGAACGGTATCGCGGTAGACCACTCCATTTCGGATGACGTATCCTGTACTGTTAGCTCCGTAATAGTCACCATTCACTGCTAGAATGGCACTGTTGTTGGCAGCTGTGACAGAGGTCTTAGCAGTCACGTTGGTTCCGTAAGTGTTTTGTGCAAAGGCTGTTTTGAGGTAGTCAGATGAGCTGACTGTGATATCTGCGATGTAAACCTGGGTATTTTCAATCGTTTTTTCTGTTAGGCTCACCTGGATATTGTCATCTGAATAGCTAGTATCGGTCGTTGTTGCCGATGCAGCTGCTTTTTTTGCTGCCTTAGTGTCCGTAGTCGTAGCTTTTACGGTTTGGATGGCATCGGATAAGACAAAGGTCTTGAGCATCGAGTAGCTAAAACTGCTGGTCAAAAGAAGGCCAAAGCAGGCAGCATAGGTATAGGATTTTTTAAAGAATTTCATGGTGGGGAGCAGTCCTTTCTTTGAAGATCACTTTTTTCTGGATCACCCATGAGACCAGAAAGAGGAGGAAACCGACGACAATCTTACTGATCAGGAGATTGAGTCCGAAAGCAGTATAGAAGAGTCGAATTAAGAGCGTATCGAGAATAAAGAGGCCGAGGGCTAGGCCAAAGTAGCCACTTCCAGTTTTAGCGACGCTGTCTTTGTTCTTAAAGACTAGGTGCTTATTGGTCGAGTAGTTAAAGATGGAACTCGTCACACGAGCGATCCCATTCGCTAGGAGAATACGTAGACTAATGGGCACGGCCATCATCACGAAGAGGAAGAAGGCGTAGACCAGATAGTCAACGATAAAACTACTCAGAGAGGAGAGGGCAAACTTGAACATGTCCTTGTAGATCATGAGGCCATCCCGAATAGGTCGGAAATGGGAGCCTTCGTTGTCATTGATGTAGACCGTCTCGATGGGAACTTCCACGATGGGGAAGGACTTGCTTGCTGCGAGGAGCACATTCATTTCGTACTCATACCGTTGTCCTTCAACCTCAAGCATGAAAGGCAAGAGATTCGTAGTGAAAGCCCGTAAGCCCGTTTGGGTATCGCTGACCGCCACCCCTGTTTGTTGCTTAAACAAGAAGCGGGTCAATTTATTCCCGAAAGCAGAACGCAAAGGAACTTTTCCAGAGAAGGCGCGTGCTCCTAGAATAAGTGTTCCAGGATGCTCTTGAGATTGGTTAACAACCCTGAAAATATCCCAAATTTTGTGCTGACCGTCTGCATCAGCTGTAACAATGCTTCCATAGGTATCTCTTTCTAGGATGTAGGCATAAGCAGTTTTGAGAGCTTGCCCTTTTCCTTGATTGTGCTCATGAGTCAGAACTGTCGCAAGACCGTCCAATTTGTCAAAAATCACTTTCTTGTCAGCGTCACTCCCATCGTCGACGACGATGATGTGGAGATCGCTCTTAGCGTGGACCAAGCGAACCAGTTTGACAAGATTCAGATCTGGTTGATAGGCGGGGATGATAAGATAATTCATAATCGTTCCTCGTTTCTTGAGATTTGTTGTAGCTAGTATAAAGACTCAAGCTTAAAGCTAACTGATATCAGTTTTCTTTAAGGAAAAGGGACAGGAAAGGAGTCTCTTTCTTTCTATAATTTCCATTTTAAAGGGGAAGTTTTCCTTTAATATCGTAGGGTATGTAAAAAATGATGTTTCAAATCCTAAAGATAATTCTTGCCTTTGTTCCAAAAGTCTGGTATAATAGTTTCTTGTGAGTAAACCTCACTTACCCCTTGCAAAGACAGGGGGTCATTAGTCCAAAAGGAGGAACATTATCAATGGCTAAATACGAAATTCTTTATATTATTCGTCCAAACATTGAAGAAGAAGCTAAAAACGCTTTGGTAGCACGTTTCGATT
>NZ_CAUFJQ010000117.1 GCF_959025735.1 uncultured Streptococcus sp. | reverse complement strand
ACGATCCGTTTGACTTTCAATATGCTCTTTCACCAAGGCAACCACCTCATCATTGGTTGGAAGGTCCGAGTGCTGGGCATCTTCCCCCGTCACTGTGATCTCCGTATAACTAGCAGCTTGGTTTTGGTAGATATATTTCCCAGCAGAAACACTGGCATCTGGAACCAACTCGTCTGAATCATAGGTGATGGTTCCTGCTACTGAATACATGTGCAGTGTACTAGGAATGGCTTCTTTTCCCTTGATAAAATCGGCCAACATCTCAGATTTGTTTTGAATATTGGTCTCTGTGAAGTTGTATGGGGTACCGATGGTCATCAAGGTTTTCAGATCGATATCATAATCCCCTAGATAATTTTCAATAAAGGCTGTATAGATCAAGCCACCGTTGGAATGACCCAAGCCCTTGAAATTATTAAAATTGTATTTTTCTTGGAGGGCTTCAAAGGCTTGGTTGAATAGTTTAGCCTGCTTTTTAATATTGCTATAGCCATCTTTGTTGTTTTCAAAACCAACCACAATCACTGGTTCATTGTCCTTGGCATCAATACTACCGCTATAGGTAATGCGGCCATCATTCCATACCTTGACTTTGAGAAGACTGTGCTTGGTGCCTTGGCGGCCTTGGTTGAGCTTGGTCACCAAGCCATCAAAGCGGTTCTCTGTTGCTGAGCTTCCTGGAATCATAATGATGGGCGACAGTTTGGAATTATAAAATTTCTCGATTTTTGAAACATTGGATCGAGTCCAGCTATAAGAAGGAATGGCTAAACCGATCAAGAAAAGACAGACCAAAGTGAGGACGATGGCTGTTTTTTTAGAGACTTTCATCGCTTTCTCCTTTCACTTTTAGATCTTTTCGAATACGATTTCCCATACGGACAAATGGTAGATAAAGGAGCACATCGACGGCAAAACAAAGGATACTGACAGCTAAGGCTCTAAGACTCCCTCCCGTTCCAATAAAAGAATAAAGAAGGCTAGGAGTCCCATCTGGCACCGGATAGACGGCTGCTGGCATCAGTTTGAGGCACAAAGCTACAGCTGCTATCGCCATATTCACCAAAGGGATCAATAAAAAGGGAATCACATATAGGAGGTTGAGAAGGACCGGTATCCCTACCATGAAAGACGCTCCGTTGTTAAAGAGACTTGGAAACAGACTGAGGAGGCTGACTTTCTTGTCCTTTTGACTTCGTGAAACCAATAAGATTGCAACCAAAAGCGCTAGGACAGCGCCGACACCAGCCACCAGACCAAAACTGCGGTACAAATTGGTCAAGGTATAGAGATGAGGAATGCCTGACGTTGTATGATGGGTCACAGCGTAGGTGAGATTTTCCAAAGCAAAGTTATCATCCGCAATTGAGTTCAAGGCAAAGGCTTGACTATTACCAAACCAAGCAGATAGCCCACTAAATAGTCCCATGACAAAGGTGGACAGGAGATGATGACTGCTTACCGTTAGAGAAGCCAAGAACTGTCGGATAGTCTGAAAAATATTAAATTGATTTCCAAGAACCACAAGAAGATTGAGGCTGACCCCTAGAACTAAGGATAAGAAAATGGGACGCACCGTCTTGGGTTGATAGATGAAATCCTTGTCTACAATCTGGTCGTCACTGGCCTTGGATAGACGAAAGATCTGCCCAATTAGATAGCCTAAAAAAATCGCTAAGACGATATTGGTCGTCGCAGGTAAGTTGATACGCGTCAGTTGCCCATCATTGAGTGGTCTCACCAACAATTCCTGGGACCCTACAATCAAGCTGACCAAAAGAGCGGTGACACCTGCTGTCCCTGTACTTCTACCGTAGTGCCCAGCTGTGTATTTTCCAGCGAAGTAGGTCGCTAAAGGGCCTGCTAGCCCTCCTAGAAAGTTGGAAAAATTGATAAGGACTTGACTAATGGCCTGATCCCATAGCAACCAGCTATCCATCGAAAAGAGCTGATGGATATAGCCTCGATCGTAGAAGACCGATAGAGCGATCACCCGAATGATTCCTGAAAATAGAAAAAAAGGAAATAAGGAAACCAGAGTTTTCTGGGAAATTTGAATCAAACTTTTTTCTCGTAACCAGAAAAACTTCTGGACTAAATACTTGGTCATGGGGCCTCCTGTTCGAGTTGATTGACTTATTCACGTTTACTGCTTTCTTCTTATTATATCATACTCGCGACCGTATCCTTTCGTTTGGAGAGATGTCATCAGTTGAGAATGCTGTTAATATTTTCAAAACTTTTCAAAAACTCTTTGACAGGGGTCTTCATTTCCTCTATACTATTTGTTAGCTAACAAAACGATGGATCAGGTTACCGTTGGTCTTGCTATGCTCATAGCGATTGGAGCTGACGGAAAATCAGATCGTAACCATGATTTTTATACCATAGTCCATATCTTTAGGAAGATTTAGGAGGAATCAAACACCGATGTCACAAGAAAAAATTTCAGCCAAGGTCCTGTATGCTATTTTTGCAACAGGGATCCTTTCCTTTTGCGGGGTGGCTGGAGAAACTGCCATGAATATCACCTTCCCAATATTGATGAAGGAATTTGAGATCAATACCGCAACCGTCCAGTGGGTCACCACCATCTATCTTCTAGTGGTTGCCTGTGTAGTCCCCTTATCTGCCTACCTCAAGCGCTCTTTTAAAATGAAGTCCATCTTTTTAGTTGGAAATCTCCTATCCGTTTTAGGTGTTCTCATTGACTTCCTGGCTCCAAGTTTTGGCTTTGTGGTTCTGGGGCGATTGGTCCAAGGAATGGGGGTTGGTTTTGCCCTTCCTCTGATGTTTAATATCATTTTAGAGCAGGTCCCAAAACGCAAGATCGGTCTCATGATGGGAGTGGGTACCCTGATTACAGCTATCGCTCCCGCCATTGGGCCTACTGTCGGTGGTCTCTTGACAGCTAACTTCGGTTGGCGGTCCATCTTTTTGGTTCAATTCCCGATCCTTCTAGCTTCGCTAGTTGCAGGACTTCGCTCCATTGAACAAATCAGTACAGTCAAACGAGAAACCCTTGATATCATGAGCCTTCTCGCTATTATTGCTTCATTTTTAGGCTTGATTTTAGGGATTCACGGTCTTTCTGATCATGCTTTCTTTAGTTTTTCTGTCCTTGGTTGGCTGGTGATTGGTTTTTTGGGACTGGTTCTCTTAGTCTGGCGGTCCAATCAGTTAGAGACTCCCATTATCAACCTTGCCATCTTAAAGAACCATCTCCTCACTGGCCATGTTCTTGCCTTTTTCACCTTCCAATTAGGTTCTCTGGCCATGAGTTTCCTCTTGCCCAATTATGTCCAATTGGTCAACCACTCGAGCACCACGCTTGCAGCCTTGATGTTGCTTCCAGGAGCCATCATTGGAGCAGGTTTTGCTCCCTTCTCTGGTCTCATTCTAGATAAGTTGGGCGCTCGCAAACCGATTCTCCTTGGAGCTGCTTTAATCCTTCTAGCCCATTTCCACTTCACCCTTTTTGCCCTGAAGCTGACAAATGGCTTGATTCTCATCTTTTACATGATCTTCATGACCGGTATGGGACTGGCCTTTGGCAATATCATGACCAACGGACAAAAACAACTTTCTCTGGAAGAGCAACCCGATGCGAACGCGATCTTTAACACTCTGCAACAATTTGCAGGCGCTGTCGGAACAACCCTGGCTTCACTGATCGTTGCCATGAGCCAAGCTAATCAAAAGATGGACTTCACCCAAGCCACTGCTAAAGGAAGTCGCAACGGTTTTATGGTCTTATTTGCCTTGGGCATCTTCCAACTCCTTCTCTTATTTTGGGTTGTTGGGAAAGAACAAGATACGAATTAATTTTTCTCATCAGAAAACAGCAATTTGCTGTTTTTTTGTTATCCTTTTCTGACCCGTGTGACAATGCCATCAGTATCCTCAAAGGTAAAGTCACTTCTGCTAAATAAATCTTGCTAGAATAGGCGTATGACCTATTCTTTCTTTTTGCTTGCAATGCCAAAGATTATAACTTAAATTTCATTAAATTGTCGAACTTTTATCATTTGAGTTAAAATCCTTGCTTTCTTTTTGTATTTTATTTATAATCATTCTAAATAAGATAAAGGAGACATTGTATGACTGAAATGAAACATGGAGTAGATGAATCATTTAGCGATCGATTGAATATCTTGAGAGCCGCGGTTCTCGGGGCCAATGATGGGATTATTTCTATTGCTGGGGTGGTGATTGGGGTGGCCAGTGCCACACCAAACATCTGGATCATTTTCCTATCTGGCTTGTCGGCGATTCTGGCAGGTGCCTTTTCGATGGCGGGTGGTGAGTATGTTTCTGTTTCCACACAAAAAGACACGGAAGAAGCCGCTGTGAACCGCGAACAAGCCTTGTTGGATCGCGATCCAAAGTTAGCGAGAGAATCTCTCTACCACGCTTATCTTCAAAATGGAGAATGCGAAACTTCCGCAAAGATTTTGACAGAACGGGCCTTTCTGAAACATCCCCTCAAAGCCCTAGTCGAAGAGAAATATGGTATCGAATATGAGGAGTTTACCAATCCTTGGCATGCTGCTGCATCTAGCTTCCTTGCTTTTTCGGTTGGTTCCCTTCCTCCAATGCTCTCTATCATCCTCTTTCCAGCTGCCTATCGCATTCCGGTGACGGTCTTCGTTGTTGGACTATCCTTGATCTTCACTGGCTATACCAGTGCAAAACTGGGAAAAGCACCAACCAAGCCAGCCATGCTTCGCAACCTGATCATTGGCCTTCTCACCATGGGTGTGACTTACTTCTTCGGACAACTCTTTAGTATCTAAAAAAGCTGAGAATTTTGTCTCAGCTTTTTCTTATGCTTCTAATAGATCTTGTGCTTGTTTTTCCAGTCCTGCGACCGCTTCATCTGTCAAGAGCAATTCACCTGTTCCCCAAGCTTCTGGGTTAACAGTTGTTCCAGTGAACTCTCCAACTACTTGAGTTCGAACGAATGGCAA
>NZ_CAUFJQ010000116.1 GCF_959025735.1 uncultured Streptococcus sp. | reverse complement strand
CTCATGAACTGGTACATCAACCGTGGGGAAATCGAGGATTTTGACCGCTACCATATTGAAAACAAGGCTGTCGAAGGAGAAGGGCTTTACATTCCCTATGGGAGTGGACCAAAGCCGATTTACAAGTCGCAGGTCGGAAAGACGGTCTATCAAAATATGATCAACCTAGCGACTGATTACGTCTATATCACGACTCCTTACTTGATCATCGATTATGATTTGACAGAAGATATCCGCAATGCGGCCCTTCGTGGGGTGGATGTTCGGATCGTGACCCCGCATATTCCGGATAAAAAATTGATCCAAATTGTTACGCGTGGGGCTTACTTGGATCTGATGGATGCTGGTGTGAAAATCTATGAGTACACGCCTGGTTTTGTCCACAGCAAGCAAGTTCTTGCCGATGATGAAATGGCGGTTGTAGGGTCGATTAACTTTGATTACCGCAGTTTGGTCCATCACTATGAAAATGCTGTCTGGATGTATCGGACGCCTGCCTTGAAAAAGATTCGTGAGGACTTTGACCATATCTTTGAAGTGTCTCAAGAAATTACAGAGGATACCTTCCGCTTTACATGGCACCAAAGCTTAATCAAGGAAATTATGCAATTGTTCGCACCGATGTTGTAAATGTATAAAAACGAAAATCAGAGTCAGGAATCGAGATGCCTGACTCTTTTTCCATAGGACTATGTGGCAAGAGGCTGACATGGTCGGCAGAATTTGGTATACTAGAGAAGATAATGGGCTTTTTTCTAAAAGGAAAGAGCAGAGGAATAGCGAAGAAAAGGAAAAAGAATGAGCGAAAAAGAGCAAGAAATGACTTCGAAAAAGTTAGGGCTTCACGTGGGAGACAGTTTTCAGGATACACGTGAAATTCGCGAAGTGCTAGATAAATCAGTCTTTCGTGAAGAAGAGCCGACTCATAGCCAGCAGGCAGAAGTCTTGGAGGAGCCGGTTGCAATGGAGGCATCAGAGGAAATTAGTGATGCCAAGCCAGAAGCAGTAGCAGAACCTACACAAGAATCTGAACAGGAAGCGGAGCAAACGCTCAGTCGGATGAGTCGTCGTTCGCGTAAGGCGGGAGTTGAAGCGGCAAAAGCGGAAGCATCTAAGGTAGAAGAGAATACGGAAGAGCTAGAAGCGAATGTGGCAGTTGAGCCGATCCGTCGTCAAGCTAAGCGTCCAGTGCCCCTAGCGATTCCTTTTGTGTTGAGTCTCTTGATTAGTTTGCTGCATGTCGGGGTGCCATTTTTAACCCGTTTTGCCACCAATCAACAATCGCAAAACTTGTATGCTGGCTGGGCAATGACCAAGGGTCAAGTACCGTTTGGTGATTTTTACGGAACCAATGGTCTGCTCTATTATGCAATAAACTGGTTGGGAAGTTTAGCTGGTGGATATTGGATCTTGATGATCCTCCAAGCGATTGCCCTCTTCTTTGCGGGGACTTACCTCTATCGGGTTGTGCGCTTGCTGGTGTCTGATAAAGATACAGCGAAGAATGTCCAGTTACTCTTTTATTTCTTGGTGCTAGGCCTTGGTTTTGGAGGAACTTATGTGACTCTCTTTAGTCTTCCAATCCTATTTGCCAGCATGAATTTCATTTTGGCTTATCTGATTGGGCATCGTAAGGACGAAGGCTTTATCCTTTATGGTGCGATTGCTGCTGTGGCTTTCTTGATTGATCCGATGACCAGTGCCCTGTTTTATTTGTTGGCCTTCCTTGGATTAACAGCCTTTAATATCAAGCAGAAGAGATGGGCGCGTGGCTTTTATCAACTGCTAGCAGCTCTCCTTGGTTTTTCACTCGTCTTTTATCCAATTGGCTATATCACCGTTTTGAATCAGACTTTTGGTTATGCCATTAACCAAGTGACCTATGTCTTTAATGCCTTGAATTTTAGCAATGGACAGACCTTCAGTAATGCCATTTATTATGGACTATTGGCGCTCGCCTTTGGTCTGGTCTCTGCCTTTTTGATGTCCTTTACGAAGCAAAATAGCAGTGCTCGCCGGATCTTCCGCTTTATGGGATGGGCAGGTAGCTTGGTGGTCCTCATTGTGTCGATTGGTCTTCCTGAACAGGGAGCTTACCAATTGTTACCGATGTTGCCATTTGTTCTTCCTTTGTTTGCGATCTGGTTCTCACGAGATGGGGAAGAAAACGATGGGATCGAACGTCGTGGTCGGAAGAAGAAAAACAAGGAAGTTTGGGCCGCTTACTTTACGAGCCAAGTTTTCTTACCGCTAGTAGCCCTTGTCTACCTGTTGGCGAATCCGGTGGTTCAAGATGTTGTGCTTCAGTCTGGTCAATCCAGTGAACGGAGTGCTATTGCCAGCTACATTAAAAATCACACCAAGTCGAAAGATACCATCTATGCTTGGGATACGACAGCTACTCTCTATCAAGAAAGCGATCGTTTGGCAGCTTCTGCCTTATTGACTCCGACGTCTTATCTGGGAATTAATGAAAATCGGACCAATGTGATCCAACAAATCGATCGGTCTGAACCTAAGTATATTGTGGTCAACAATCAGGTAGAGTTGACCTCCAATATGAAGGACTTGCTCAAAGAAAATTATCGTCTCGTTGAGAAGAAATACCGTCATTTCAAACTCTATCAACGCTCTTAAGAAAATCAATATCTTGTGTTTTAGAAAGTTTTTTAGAATTTTCACCACAAGATATTGATTTTTATTTTTGGAGTGGTATAATACAACTTGTATGTAAATAAATGAAGAGAGGCATGTTTGGTATGATCACCTTGAGAGAAGAAAAACTGAGAATGGCCCCGGATATTTTTGTTGAAAAACGAGATGGCCGCCGTGTTCCATTCGATGTTGAAAAAATTTATAAAGCCTTGTTGAAGGCGACAGAAGAAGTGACTTCTCTCACTCCAGTGATGGAAGCCAAACTAGAAGCTATTGTCGATCGTGTGATCGCAGAGATCTTGGAACGTTTTCCAAATGGCGTGAAGATCTATGAGATCCAAAATGTTGTCGAACATGAATTGCTTCAAGCCAATGAATATGCGATTGCTGAGAGCTACATTACTTATCGGACTCAGCGGGATTTTGAGCGCTCAAAAGCGACGGATATCAACTTTACGATTGGAAAACTCCTCAACAAGGACCAAGCGGTTGTCAATGAAAATGCCAATAAGGACAGCGATGTCTTTAATACGCAACGGGACTTGACGGCGGGGATCGTTGGTAAGTCTATTGGTCTCAAAATGTTGCCTAAACACGTAGCCAATGCTCATCAAAAAGGGGACATCCACTACCATGATTTGGACTATAGTCCTTATACACCGATGACCAACTGCTGTTTGATCGATTTTGAAGGCATGCTCAGAAATGGCTTTAAGATTGGGAATGCAGAAGTAGAAAGTCCTAAATCCATCCAAACTGCAACGGCACAAATCTCGCAGATTATTGCCAATGTAGCTTCTAGTCAGTACGGGGGCTGTTCAGCTGACCGGATCGATGAAGTCTTGGCCCCTTATGCAGAAAAGAACTACCAAAAACACTTGGCAGATGCCAAAGAGTGGGTACTTCCTGAAAAGCAAGAGGACTATGCTTGGAGCAAGACTCAAAAAGATATCTATGATGCCATGCAATCGCTGGAATATGAGATCAATACCCTCTTTACGTCAAATGGGCAAACTCCCTTTACTTCGCTTGGCTTTGGTCTTGGAACCAATCGCTTCGAGCGGGAAATCCAAAAGGCGATTTTGGAAATCCGGATTAAGGGACTTGGATCGGAACATCGGACCGCTATCTTTCCAAAACTGATCTTTACCCTCAAGCGGGGGCTCAACCTAGAACCTGGAACTCCTAACTATGATATCAAGCAATTGGCCTTGGAATGTGCAACGAAGCGTATGTATCCAGACGTTTTGTCTTATGACAAGATTGTCGAGTTGACAGGCTCCTTCAAGGTGCCGATGGGATGTCGTTCTTTCCTTCAAGGTTGGAAGGACGAGAATGGTGTGGAAGTCAATTCTGGCCGGATGAACCTAGGGGTTGTGACAGTCAATTTACCTCGGATTGCCTTGGAATCAGGCGGAGACAAGGAGAAGTTCTGGCAAATCTTTAATGAACGGATGAACATCGCTGAAGATGCCTTGGTTTACCGGGTGGAACGCACCAAAGAAGCGACACCAGCTAATGCGCCGATTCTCTACCAATATGGGGCTTTCGGGAAACGCTTGGGCAAGTATGACCAGGTAGATCAGCTCTTCCGTCATCGCAGAGCGACCGTTTCTCTTGGCTATATCGGACTCTATGAAGTCGCAACCGTCTTTTATGGTCCAAATTGGGAACACAATCCAGAAGCCAAACAATTCACGATCGATATCATCAAGGATATGAAAGCGCGCGTGGAAGAATGGTCTGACCAGTATGATTACCACTTCTCCATCTATTCGACACCGTCAGAAAGCTTGACAGACCGCTTCTGTCGCCTGGATACGGAGAAATTTGGTCAGGTTCCAGATATCACAGATAAGGAATACTACACCAATAGTTTCCACTACGATGTTCGTAAGAACCCAACGCCATTTGAGAAGTTGGATTTTGAAAAAGTTTATCCTGAAGCTGGAGCTTCTGGTGGCTTTATCCACTATTGTGAATACCCTGTGCTCCAACAAAATCCAAAAGCCCTTGAAGCGGTTTGGGATTATGCCTATGACCGGGTCGGTTATCTCGGTACCAATACGCCGATTGACCGTTGTTACAAGTGTGATTTTGAAGGAGATTTCACACCGACTGAGCGCGGATTTGCTTGTCCAAACTGTGGCAATAGCGATCCGAAGACGGTTGATGTGGTCAAACGGACCTGTGGTTATCTAGGAAACCCTCAAGCTCGTCCGATGGTTAATGGACGTCATAAGGAAATCGCTGCGCGGGTCAAACACATGAATGGGTCCACGATTAAATCAGCTGGACACCAAGTGACAGATTAGAAAAGGAAGATTATGGGAAAATACCAACTAGACGATAAGGGCAAGGCCCAGGTTCAACGATTCCACGAAAAACATTCGACAGGTGGAATCAATAAAAAAGACCGAGTAGCTAGCCTGAGAGAACAATTTTTAAATAAGAATAAGAAAAA
>NZ_CAUFJQ010000115.1 GCF_959025735.1 uncultured Streptococcus sp. | reverse complement strand
AACAGCAGAAATGCTGTTTTTTTGATATAATGGACCTATGTTATCGAAAAGTAAACGTATTCTATTTGGGATGCTTCATGTTGTCATGTTGCTAGTGATGGTCCACTGGTTCTTGATCAGTGTGACCTATCTGAGAGAGATTTCATGGCTAGCCATTTTAGGTGCTGGGTTGCTATTTCTGCTAGCCTGGCTGAAACGCGATGGGCTAAAGAGTGCCTTTGCTTGGTTGACTCGGCATAAAAAAGGCTTCTTACTTGGAGCGGTTGTCTTTCAGTTGATTGTTATGGTTTGTGCGGAGCTCTTTATCCGTCGGGATGCTGCGGTTGTTTTCAAAGGGGCTTTTGATCTTCTTAAGCAATCCTCTATCACCAACTACCTCAGTCGCAATCCCAATAACATTCCGCTCTTTCTTTACGAGAAGTTTTTCTATGTCTTATTTGGCTCTAGCGGTCTGTGGGTCATGCAGGCTCTCAATATCCTCTATGTCAATCTGGGTGCAGTCCTCTTGTACAAGCTGTCCCAGAAGCATTTCAATCAAAAAACGGCTGATCTGGTCTATCTCTTCTATGTGAGCTTGATCTGTTACTCGCCTTATTTCTATTCCATGTACACGGACATTCCGCCACTTCCTTTGATCGCTCTTCAGTTATGGTGGGCTTTGGATCTCTTAAAGGAAGATCAAGCAGTCTCCTGGAAGAAGATTGTTGGCTTGGGGATCTTATCTGGCGTGACCATGTTGATCCGTCCAACGACGATTATTGTCATGATTGCCTTTTGGGCTGTACTCTTCTTCAGAGGAAATTGGAAGGCCTTTGGAAAGATTGCTACGGTGACCGTGATGATGACGGGTTTTGTCTTTACAGGATTGAATACGGCGGTTAATCATCAAAGAGTTGTACCGATCTTGAAACAAGAAGGGCTGGCTAAAGGACCGCTCTTGTTTATCAATCTGGGCTTGACAGATATGGGGCACAACCAAGAAGATATGAAAGAAGGTTTGTTAGCCTATATTGATGAGGATAAGCGCTCGGATTACAACAATGGTCTCTTTAAAAAAGAAAATGTGATCAAAGAAATCAAGCGCCGTCTCAAGGAGTATGGACCGTTCGGTTTGATCGGGCATATCTACTACAAGCAATCCTTGACGGTAGCAGAAGCGACTCTAGGGTGGCTTTACCGAGATGTAGAGTATGAGAAGACGCCTTTTATCAATCCTCTCTATGCACCCCTGACTAAAAATAATGGTCTGGCAAAATGGGTGCGGACCTATTTCCTCAGCATTGATCGACCGCAGTACAAGTATTATGAATTTGTGAAGCAGGTGATCTGGATCATCCTATCGGCTGGTTTGGTTGGAGCTTATCTCAAACGTCGAGATACAGATGAATTTAACTTCCTTTCCTTATCGGTCTTTGGTGGCTTGCTCTTCTTGACCATCTTTGAAGGCGGGAAGACCCGCTACCTCATCCAATTCTTACCGCAAATTTTACTAGTCGCTTCGATCGGTCTAGCAGGATTTACCAAGAAAGAAAATACCTAAAAGCTCTGGCTTGTTTGACAGGCAGAAATTGAGGTTGGACAAAAATGTCCAGCCTCTTTTTTATCCAGTGGATCTGCGCCAAATGTGGTATAATGAAAGGTAAGAATTTATTGGATAGCGGAGAGTTTCCATGCAACATTCACCCTGGCATGAAGCCATCAAATCCCATCTTCCAGAAGGGTATTTTCACCAGATCAATGATTTTATGAATGAAGTCTATAGCAAAGGAGTGGTTTATCCACCGCGTGACAAGGTCTTTAAGGCCTTGCAGACGACAGAGATGGATCAGGTCAAGGTATTGATCTTAGGCCAAGACCCCTACCATGGACCAGATCAAGCGCAGGGCTTAAGTTTTTCTGTTCCGGATCATGTACAAGCGCCGCCTTCTTTGCAAAATATTCTCAAAGAATTGCGCTCAGATATCGGAGAGAAGCGTTCCCATGATCTGACCTCTTGGGCAGAGCAAGGAGTGCTCTTGCTCAATGCCTGTTTGACAGTGCCTGCTGGTCAGGCTAATGGTCATGCAGGACAAATTTGGGAGCCTTTCACAGATGCTGTGATCAAGGTGGTCAATGAGTTGGAGGAGCCAGTTGTCTTTATCCTCTGGGGATCTTATGCCCGTAAGAAAAAGCCTCTGATTACCCACGATCGACATTTGGTCCTTGAATCAGCTCACCCGAGTCCCTTATCGGCCTACCGAGGATTCTTTGGTTCCCAACCCTTTTCAAAAACCAATCAATTTTTGAAAGAGGCGGGACGCGAGCCGATTGATTGGTTAAGATAGGAGAAAGAAATGCCACAATTAGCAACGATTTGTTACATTGACAATGGGAAAGAATTTCTCATGTTGCATCGCAATAAAAAGCCCAATGATGTCCATGAAGGCAAATGGATCGGAGTTGGTGGAAAATTAGAACGCGGGGAAACCCCACAGGAGTGTGCGGCGCGTGAAATTTTTGAGGAGACCGGCCTTAGAGCCAAGCCAGTTTTGAAAGGGATTATTACCTTTCCGGAGTTTACTCCAGATTTGGACTGGTACACCTATGTCTTCAAGGTAACAGATTTTGAAGGAGAACTGATCGAGTGTAACGAAGGGACCTTGGAGTGGGTACCTTATGATCAAGTCCTCTCAAAACCGACCTGGGAAGGGGACCACACCTTTGTCGAGTGGTTGTTGGAGGATAAACCCTTCTTTTCAGCAATGTTTCGCTATGACGGCGACCGCTTGTTAGAGTCGCATGTTGATTTTTATGAATAAAGGAGAATGCAATGGTTGTCATTAAAAATGGTCGCGTAATGGATCCCAAAACTGGCTTGGATCAAGTCTGTGATCTTCGCATTGAAGGAAAGAAAATTGTAGAGATCGCTAAAAACCTCCCAACGGATGGACAAGAAGTCCTTGATGCTACTGGTCTGGTGGTTGCTCCTGGTTTGATCGA
This sequence comes from uncultured Streptococcus sp., assembly GCF_959025735.1. Taxonomy (GTDB): domain Bacteria; phylum Bacillota; class Bacilli; order Lactobacillales; family Streptococcaceae; genus Streptococcus. Next base: position 2,313 of record NZ_CAUFJQ010000115.1, on the reverse strand, counting down.
TGTACACGTGCATTTCCGTGAACCCGGTCAAACTCATAAAGAAGACATCCATACGGGTGCCTTAGCCGCAGCTGCTGGTGGTTTTACTCGAGTGGTTATGATGGCCAATACCAATCCGACCATTTCAGATATTGCTACCTTAGAAGAAGTCTTAGCTTCTGCAGCCAAGGAAAATCTCCACATTCATACGGTAGCGACGGTGACTAAGAACTTTGACGGTCAACACCTAACAGATTTTGAAGGCCTGCTTAAGGCTGGTGCAGTAGGATTTTCAGATGATGGGATTCCCCTTCAAAGTACTAAGGTTGTCCGCCAAGCCTTGGAAGAAGCTAAGCGTCTAGGGACCTTTATTAGTCTGCATGAAGAAGACCCTGAGTTGAATGGCATTCTAGGTTTGAATGAAAACATTGCTAAGGAACACTTCCATGTCTGTGGGGCGACGGGTGTAGCCGAATATTCAATGGCTGCGCGTGATGCCATGATTGCCCATGCGACAGGTGCTCACCTCCATATCCAACACCTTTCCAAGGAAGAAAGTGTCAAGGTGGTGGAATTTGCCCAAGGATTAGGAGCTCATGTGACGGCAGAAGTGGCACCTCAACACTTTTCGAAAACAGAAAGTCTGCTCTTGACTAAGGGAAGCAATGCTAAGATGAATCCACCTCTTCGCTTGGAATCTGACCGTCTAGCAGTGATTGAAGGCTTGAAGTCAGGCGTCATCTCCGTGATTGCGACTGACCACGCGCCTCACCATGCGGATGAGAAGAATGTTCCTGATATTACCAAAGCACCATCTGGAATGACTGGGCTTGAAACTTCGCTTTCTCTTGGTTTGACCTACTTGGTGCATGCAGGCCATTTAAGCCTGATGCAATTGCTTGAAAAGATGTCCTATAATCCAGCCCGTCTCTATGATTTTGATGCCGGATATATTGCAGTGGGTGGACCGGCAGATTTGACCATCTTTGATCCAGAAGCAGATCGTCTGGTATCGGATCATTTCGCTTCAAAAGCGGGCAATTCACCATTTGTGGGTGAAACATTAAAAGGGAAAGTTGCTTATACAATCTGTGATGGACAAGTGATTTTTCAAGGATAAGCGATCGTATTTATATGAATCTTAAAAAAATGATGCAAGGCTTGGTTTTCTTTTTAACCAGCCTTCTTGTCTTTGTCTTTCTATTTCGTGCTTTGCTACCAACTGCATCTCCTCGCATGACCAAGCCCAAAACAGCTGCGAAAGAAATCACCTATACTTATGTAGCTCTAGGAGATTCACTAACCGAAGGAGTAGGAGATAGCACCAAGCAAGGGGGCTTTGTGCCCATCCTTGCCCAAAGCCTGTCCAATGAAAATGACGGCCAGTACCAACCTGTCAACTATGGAGTAGCTGGAAATACAAGCGCTCAGATCTTAGATCGACTCAAGAAGAAAACAGATCTTCAGAAGGATCTCAAAAAGGCGCGTGTCATGACCTTAACGGTTGGGGGAAATGATCTGCGCAAAGTTGTTGTCGATCATCTGAGTGATTTTTCTCTATCAGATATCCAAAAGCCGCTCAAGAATTATACAGCGAACCTCAAAGAAATTATTACAAAGGCCAGAAAGGACAATCCCCATCTTCCCATTTATGTAGTGGGGATCTACAATCCTCTTTACCTGAATTTTCCTGAATTAACTAATATCCAGACGGCTGTCGATCGTTGGAATGAGACGACGGAAGAAACCATTGCGCAATTTGATCAGGTTTATTTCGTTCCGATCAATGACCTACTCTATAAAGGAATTGATGGCAAAATGGGCGTATCAGAAATCAGTGATGGGAAGACAACCGTTATCAATGATGCCCTGTATGAAGAGGATAGTTTCCACCCCAACAATACGGGCTATGAAAAGATGAAACAAGCAATATTGGAGAAAATCAATGCCACGAAAAAAACTTGGAGTCAAAAATAATCCCATCAAAGAGAAGGTCCCATTCCTTCAAAAAATCAATATTTGGAAATGGTTATTTTTAGGTTTGGTCAGCCTTCTCTTAGCCTTGGCTTTAGTTGTGCAAGGACGCTTAGCGACGCCAAGAGAAGATGTTAGTCAGCTTCATCAAACAGTTGGCACCAAAGATGTCAAAGTTGGAACTATGACGACAACTCGGGATCAACTCAATGATACCATCAAATCACTCCTGAAAAAATATAAGCTGTCCGACTACAAGGTCTATGCGGACAATCAGCAAATCCTATTAGAAGGGCAGTTGAGTCTCTTAGGGAAGGATTATCCCTTATATATTTACTTTCAACCATCCAAATTGGAAAA
>NZ_CAUFJQ010000114.1 GCF_959025735.1 uncultured Streptococcus sp. | reverse complement strand
ACTCAACCACTGCGTCTTGCTCGACAATCCAAAAATAATTGAGAGGCTAGGACTTCTGTCCCAGCCTCTCAGGTTTATTTAATCCGAAATTTTTGTCTAAGACGTGTAGCTTGACCTCCGATAAAGCGGTCAAAATACCGTAGCCATAATCCTAAGGCTCCATAGATAACAACCCCTAATCCGCCAATGACGATGATATAAATCATGCTCGATACACGGCCATTTGGTGGGAAAATCCAGCCCAAAATCAAACCGGCGATCAAGACTCCAAGTAGCATCACCACAGTCAGGATAGAACCAAGTAAGGTCCGCTTGAAGATGATGGTTCGATTAAACTGAGTAATGGTTTGGATCTCCCGATACATGAGAACGATTGGGACCATTAAGGCAATGGTCGTTGACAAAAGTGGTCCATAAGAACGAAAGACCAAAATAAATGGAATTTGTAGGACCAATTTCACCACTACCCCATAGAGGAAGTATCGAATGGCTTTGCGGTTTTGAAAGAGGGCTTGAATCATTGGAGACAAGACTGTGTAAAGACCGAGAATCACCGTCTGCAACATCGCTACGATGAAGAGTCCTAAGGCCAAGCCATCTGGTTGCCCATAGAAAACCGTATAAAGTGGTTTTGCGACTGCTACTGCACCAAAGGTGGCTGGAAGCAAGAAAGCTAGCAACATGGTCAAGTTATCCTGTACGAGCTTCCCAGCTGCTTTTAGGTCCCCCTTCACATAATTCTCTGTCAACAGAGGAATCCCAACTCCCCCAATCGAAGTCGCTACCGCAATCAAGATCATGGTAATTTTGTTTGGATTAGCAGAGAAATAACTAAACATGACCAAGAGCTGCTTTTGACTATAGTCTGTGAACCAAGACATGACATTGATAAAGGTCATCTGGTCAACAATTTGGAAGAGCTGAATCGCAGAACCAGTGATAATAAAAGGAATGGCCTCACGAATCGTATCGATCAAGAGAGCCCGAGTATCAATCCCTTCACTTTCCTCTTGCTTTCTCAAAATAGATGAGAGCAAGCCTGTCTTTGCAAGGTAATAAAAGAGCACCAGAAGGCTCGCTCCCATCCCGATAAAGGCAGCAAAGGTCGACTGCGTCACAGCCTGCACGTAATCACCTGAGCCAATCTTCATAATGAAGAAGGTCGTGAGCAACATCCAGATGACCCGAATGACTTGTTCTGCAATCTGGCTTATAGCGTAAGGCTTCATGTTGTTAAAACCTTGGAAAAATCCCCGAATGACACTCATCGAAGGAAAGATCAAGACAGCCCAAGAAAGGCTCTGCATGATCGGAATCAACTCTTTTCCTCCACCTGAAAGACTCGCAAAGACAGGAGACAAAAGATACATGAGAATGGCAAATCCAAGGCCTAGAATTCCCATAAATTTCAAGAAGCCCCGAATCAAAGCAAAGCTATGATCGGCTTGGTCCCGGGTATTGTATTTGGCTACTTGCTTGGCAACAGCTACGGGTACTCCGGCTGTCGAAATCAAGAGAAACCAAGCATAGATATTGTAGCCCATTGTAAAAAGACCATTGGCTTGTGGCCCATATTTCCCCATCCAAATATACCAAGGAATAATATAAGCGGCTCCTAGCAAACGGCTGATAAAGTTGCTGGCTGTCATCCAGGCAGTCCCGCGTAGCATCTGGGCTTGCTGGTCATTTTGTTCGTGACTCATTGGTATCCTCTTTCGTTTCTTCTTCTCTTCATTATAAACTTTTCCATGACACTTGTAAAATAGGGACTTTAGGTTTACAATAGTTTTATGATTACAATTGAACAAACCCTCAACATTTTAAAACATGACCAAAATTTCCGAGAAGTTCTAGTAAATGGTGAATACTACTACCACCTAGAAGGAACAAATTTTGATGCTATTAGCTATGATAGCCGGAAGGTTTCTGCTAGCACCCTCTTTTTTGTCAAAGGGGCAAACTTTAAAAAAGAATACCTGGAACAGGCTATTTCTAATGGGCTCGGCTTTTATGTCTCTGAAAGAGATTATGAAGTTGGTATCCCTGCCATTCTTGTCAATGATATCAAGCAAGCCATGAGCTTAATTGCCATGGAGTTTTATGGGCACCCTGAGAAACAATTAAAATTATTAGCCTTCACAGGGACCAAGGGAAAGACAACAGCGGCCTACTTTGCTTACCATATTTTGGAACAAAGCCACCGACCAGCTATGCTGTCTACCATGAATACGACACTGGATGGTAAAAACTTCTTTAAATCGGCCCTGACAACACCAGAGAGTTTGGATCTTTTTGCTATGATGGCTCAGGCAGTAGCGAATGATCGGACCCACCTCATTATGGAGGTCTCTAGTCAGGCTTATCTGGTGAAGCGGGTTTACGGTCTGACCTTTGACGTCGGTGTTTTTCTCAACATCAGTCCAGACCATATTGGACCGATTGAACACCCAACTTTTGAGGATTATTTCTACCACAAACGTCTCCTCATGAAGAATAGCCGAGCCGTTGTTATCAATAGCGATATGGATCATTTCTCCGTTTTGAAAGAGCAAGTCGAAGGCCAAGAACATGACTTTTATGGAAGCCAGTCTGAGAATCAAATTGAAAACTCTAAGGCCTTCAGCTTCTCAGCAACTGGTAAGCTAGCAGGCGACTACGATATCCAGCTGATTGGTCACTTCAACCAAGAAAATGCTGTAGCGGCAGGTCTTGCCTGTCTTCGTCTAGGTGCGAGCCTTGAGGATATTCAAAAAGGGATTGCTAAGACGCGTGTTCCTGGCCGAATGGAAGTCTTGACTCAGAAAAACGGTGCTAAGGTTTTCATCGACTACGCTCATAATGGAGATAGCTTGAAAAAACTGCTCTCAGTTGTCGAAACCCATCAAACGGGGACCATTTCACTGGTCCTTGGATCAACTGGGAATAAAGGAGAGAGTCGCCGCAAGGACTTTGGCATACTCTTGGAAGACCATCCTGAGATCCAAGTCTTCCTCACAGCGGATGATCCCAACTATGAAGATCCTTTGGCTATCGCTGAAGAGATTAGTAGCTTCATCACGCGCCCTGTCGAGAAAATCGCAGATCGCGAGCAAGCCATTCAACTGGCTATGGCGACAACCAGCAAGCCTGAAGATGCTGTTATTATCACTGGAAAAGGAGCAGACTGCTACCAAATCGTCAATGGCGTAAAAGAAGAGTATCCAGGTGACGCCGCCATCACTGAACGTTATTTATAATCAAACGAAACAAGGCTAGGAAGTTTTCCTAGCCTCTTTCTATTGTTTGATAAACATCAGTCTTGCCTTATCCAAGTCCACTGCTAATGCATATTTTCCTTCATCATTTTTGCGGATATAGCCTAAGACTTCTAAACTATCAACAAAGATGTCTCTGCGCTTTTGCTGGACTACTTCTTTTTTGAGGAACTTGAGCAAAAAGCTGGTCATATACTTGAGAGCATACTCAGGATTGACATCTCCCAAGATAGCATAGAGCTTCTCTTGCTCCTCTGTCAATGGATATTGGTGGGCAACCTTGTAGAAGTAATTGGAAAGGGTCTGTGCATGTCGCGCAAAGTCCGTCTCCTCTATGAGAATCGCTGCATTGGTCGTGTTGCGGAGTTCTGTTTGGAAGACCTTGGCTTTTAAGTCTTGATAAACTGCACTGTCCTCTCGGACAAAGACCTCTTGGTCCAATTCAACTCGATCAGCTGACTCTAAGAAGGGCAGGTTGAGAGTGTAGCGTTTATTTTCTCGAAGGATGAAGCCCGCTTTGATATACTCCTCCATCTGCTTATCCACTGGTTGATCTGGAAATTGGGCCTTGATTTGCCGCAGGATCACATCGTCGTGCTGATCCAAAAAGTTGATCAAGTCCTTGAAAAATAGCTGACGTGTCAAACGTGTGGGATTAATGATTGTAATCATCCATATACCTTTCTTTAAACTGTAGCTGTGGTGATTGGGCTAACTGACTAGGATTGGTCCCAGGCTGATCTAAAGGAACCGCTAGACCAAGCCCTCTGTAGTAATCTTCCCAAAACGAACTAATCTCTTGGTCTCCTTTCCCAAACTTCATGGGAATGGTCTCAAAAATAGGAAGTAGTTCAGCAATGAACTGGGAACAGTAATAACCATCTCCATCCGAGTAAAAGGAAGCATTGTAGGGAGCCCCTAAAAGACTTTCTGCCCGCTTTTTGACCTCTGGACAATCAATCTGCTCATAGCGATAAAGGTCATAGACTTTCTCAGCTTCAAAGAAATCTTCAGGGGACTGGGAAAGGACGCCACCTTCTACAGTAGCGTGATAAAAAAAGCCGTCCAAAAAGATGGCCACATGGCTATAATGACCAGTAGATGTCTGAATAGCCTGCCCCATTTCTGTGTCTTCTCTAACAAAGATTAAATCACCATTTTCTAGCACGATCTTCTCCTAGCAAAAAAGGAGCCGAAACTCCTTTTTAACGATGGGTTTCCCCATTTATCATTACCCATTAAAGCTTTCTGTCAATTGAGGAACCACTTGTTTCTTACGTGAAACGGCACCTGGAAGGAAAGCGTGGTTATTTTCAAGTTTGAAGTTGAAGGCTGCTTCTACCTTGTCCATATTAGCACCAAGAGCCAAGATTTCTGAGTTTGAGTTGACGATATCTGTAATCATCAAAACAAAGTCAGAGTAGCCGTTAGCTGCATTGGCAGCTTGGATAGCTGCTTCGATTTCAGCTTGGCGTTCCAAGACTTCAGCGATATCAACTGTGTTCACTTGAGCCACACGAACGTTGTTTCCGTTCAATTCAAAAGTCTTAGCATCGATATCGATCAATTCTTCTGCTGATTTGCTTGCCAAGTTGGTACCAGCCTTGAGCATGGCAAGACCGTATTCTTCCAAGTTGACACCAGCCAATTCAGCCAATTCAGGCGCAATCACTTTATCAGATGGGTGGGTAGTTGGAGATTTCAAAAGAAGGGTATCTGAAATCAAACCTGAAAGCATCAAACCTGCCAATTCTTTTGGCACTGCTACACCGTGTTCTTTGAACATGCGGTAAACGATAGAAGATGCTGATCCAACTGGTTCCAAACGCATGTAAAGTGGGCTGGCAGTTTCGAAGTTAGCCACACGGTGGTGATCGACCACACCGTAAACTTCTACTTCAGCAATATCTGAAACAGATTGTTGGAATTCATTGTGGTCCGTCAAGATGACTTGCTCTGCACCTTCTGCTTTAGCGGATGTGATGACGCGTGGAGCTTCCACACCAAAATAATCCAATACGAAAGCTGTTTCTTCATTTGGAGTTCCAAGAGCCACTGCTTCTGTAT
>NZ_CAUFJQ010000113.1 GCF_959025735.1 uncultured Streptococcus sp. | reverse complement strand
GATTGACTAGTCAGTAGCCCACTTTTTGTGGTTTTTTTCTTTTTCATCAAAACTTGCCTCCTCTCTGAGACTGGAGTCTGATTTTACTTGAAGAGGATGGGAAAACTTGAAAAGACGGGCGAAATTTGATATAGTATAGCATATATGAAAATTAAAGGAGAAACATATGCAAGGCGGAAGTTTGCTAATTATGCTCGTTCTTATGGTCGGTTTGATGTACTTCATGAGCCGTAGCCAAAAGAAACAGTACCAAAAACGGATGGAAAGTTTGAATAAACTTCAAAAAGGAAATGAAGTCATCACGATTGGTGGCTTGTACGGAACCATCGATGAAGTCGATACAGATCGCAAGACCGTTGTCTTGGATGTTGATGGTGTCTACCTGACCTTTGAATTGGGAGCGATCAAAACAGTTCTTCCTGTATCAGAAGGGATTTCAGCTACTGCTACAGAAGGTGCTAGCTCAGATGCCGATTCAGCCATCGAAGAATAATCATTAAAGAAGAGGCAAGGGCCTCTTTTTTGGTGGGCAAATAGGACGATGTGATGAAGGAAAGTCCTGCTGGTTCAAAAAAGAGGCCAGAGTCCCTATTTTATGGGGATTTATGGTATAATGAAGCGATAAATATTGAAATAGGTAGAAAAACATGTTTCGTTTTAAGAAAAAAGAAAAAATCGAGATACCTTTAGAAGTCCCGAAACACATTGGGATCATTATGGATGGCAATGGTCGCTGGGCGAAAAAGCGGATGCAACCGCGTGTCTTTGGTCATAAGGCGGGGATGGAAGCTCTCCAAGAAGTGACCATTGCAGCAAAAAATATGGGGGTACAGGTCTTGACGGTCTATGCCTTTTCTACGGAAAACTGGACACGCCCTGAAGATGAAGTCAAGTTCATCATGCACTTGCCGGTCGAATTTTATGATCGTTTTGTCCCAGAATTGCATCGCAACAATGTCAAGATTCAAATGATCGGTGATACCAAGAAATTACCAAAAGAAACGCTGGAGGCTTTGGAAAGAGCAGAAGCGATGACCCATCTCAATACAGGCTTGATCCTGAATTTCGCGCTCAATTATGGTGGACGTGCTGAGATCACCCAGGCCGTGAAGCAGATCGCCCAAGAAGTCTTGGATGCGAAGTTTAGCCCAGAAGATATCACAGAAGAGATGATCGCTGATTCTCTCTATACCGAGAGTTTGCCACGTGTCCTAAGGGATCCGGATTTGATTATTCGTACCAGCGGAGAGATCCGTTTGAGTAATTTCCTTCCTTGGCAGGCTGCTTACAGTGAGTTGTATTTCACAGATGTGATGTGGCCAGATTTTGGAGAGGAAGCACTACGAAGTGCCATAGTAGAATATAGCCATCGCCATCGGAGATTTGGTGGTGTTTAGGAGAAGATGATGACGAAAGATTTACAAAAACGTGTGATTTTTGGAGGAATTGCCCTGCTCTTTTTCATTCCAACAGTAATGGTTGGAGGGGTGTTCTTCCAGATTGTGATTGGCTTGATCGCCATGCTAGGAGTTCATGAATTGCTCAAGATGAAGGGGCTTGAGACAGCGACTTTTGAAGGAGCGCTAGCCATGTTAGCGGCCTTCGTCCTGACGTTGCCGATCGAGGACTACCTTCCTTACCTTCCAGCAGATGGCAATATGATTGCCTATGGTCTGGTTGTCTTGATTCTCATGGGGACAACTGTTCTTGCTCAGAATTACAATTATGAAGATGTGGTCTACCCCATTGCGTCTAGCTTTTATGTTGGACTTGGTTTCCATTCCTTAGTAGATGCGCGAATCGCTGGTATTGATAAGGTCTTATTGGCACTCTTTATTGTCTGGGCTACAGATTCAGGTGCTTACCTGGTCGGAAGTCAATTTGGGAAACGCAAGCTTATGCCTGCGGTTTCTCCTAATAAAACGATTGAAGGCAGTCTTGGGGGAATCTTGTCTGCAGTTGCGGTAACTGTGATCTATATGATCGTGGATCGCTCTGTGGCAGGTGGACATGGTTTTCTTGCTATGATTTTCTTCACCATCCTCTTTAGTATTGCAGGTCAGTTTGGAGATCTGGTAGAGAGTGCGATTAAACGCCACTTCGGTGTAAAAGATTCTGGAAAATTTATTCCAGGACACGGCGGTGTCCTAGACCGCTTTGATAGTTTGATTTTTGTCTTTCCCTTGATGCATTTCTTGGGCTTGTTCTAAGACAGAAGAGATAGAAAGGAAACCACATATAGAACGATGCAGTTTATTGCCTTTATTGTTATTTTTGGAGTGATCGTTCTCGTTCACGAGTTTGGTCATTTCTATTTTGCAAAAAAATCGGGCATCCTGGTGCGAGAATTCTCGATCGGGATGGGTCCAAAGATCTTTGCCCATATTGGTCAAGATGGAACAGCCTATACGATTCGCATTCTACCTTTAGGTGGCTATGTTCGGATGGCTGGCTGGGGTGAGGATACAACTGAGATTAAAACCGGAACGCCTGTCAGCTTGACGCTAAATGAGGCTGGTAAGGTCGTCCGGATCAATCTTTCAGGAAAGAATCTGGATCAGACAGCCCTTCCCATGAATGTTACCCAGTTTGACTTTGAAGACAAACTGGAAATTACGGGCTTGGTTCTCGATGAGACTAAGACTTATGATGTCGATCATGATGCGACCATTGTTGAGGAAGATGGGACAGAAGTGCGGATTGCGCCGAGAGATGTTCAGTATCAGAATGCCAGCATTTGGGGACGGTTGATCACCAACTTTGCGGGTCCTATGAACAACTTTATCCTCAGTATTGTCGTCTACTCACTTCTAGCCTTTATGCGCGGTGGTGCGATTGACTACTACAGCAACAATGTTCAGGTGGCACCAGATGGGGCGCTGGCTAAGGTCGGTGTCAAAAGCAACGTTCAGATCCTTCAAGTTAACAACGATACCGTTAGCAACTGGGATGAGCTGACTGATGCTGTCGAGAAAGCAACCAAGGACAGCAAGACGGCTCCTGAATTGACCCTGAAAGTCAAAACAGACGGCCAAGAAAAAGAAGTTAAAGTAAAGCCAACCAAGTCAGGGAATCGTTACTATCTGGGTGTGACAAATGGCCTCAAGACAGGATTTGTGGATAAACTCTTGTCTGGTTTTACAGATACCTGGAATACAGCGACACGGATTTTGGGAGCTTTGAAAGATATCATTTTCCACTTTAGTCTCAATAAACTGGGTGGTCCGGTTGCCATCTACAATGCCAGCTCACAAGCTGCTCAATTAGGAATTCCAGCAGTCTTGTCTCTTATGGCCATGCTCTCTATTAATATTGGGATCTTCAATCTAATCCCGATTCCCGCTTTGGATGGAGGAAAAATCTTGATCAATTTGATCGAGGTCGTCCGGAGAAAGCCACTGAAACAAGAAGTAGAAACCTATATGACGCTTGCAGGTGTAGCTGTAATGGTTATTTTGATGATTGCTGTCACCTGGAATGATATTATGAAATTATTTTTGAAATAGAAAAGGATATTGTCCATGAAACAAAGTAAAATGTTGATTCCAACGCTTCGCGAAATGCCAAGCGATGCCCAAGTCATTAGCCATGCTTTGATGTTGCGTGCAGGATATGTTCGCCAAGTATCAGCTGGTGTCTATTCTTATCTGCCATTAGCAAATCGAGTGATTGAAAAAGCAAAAGGCATCATGCGCCAAGAATTCGAAAAAATTGGAGCAGTAGAAATGCTTGCTCCAGCCCTTTTGAGTGCGGATCTCTGGCGTGAATCTGGTCGTTACGAAACTTACGGGGAAGACCTCTATAAGTTGAAAAACCGTGAAGGCTCTGACTTTATCTTAGGTCCAACTCACGAAGAAACCTTTACCGCTATTGTGCGCGACTCAGTAAAATCTTACAAACAATTGCCGTTGAATCTCTACCAAATTCAACCAAAATACCGCGATGAAAAACGCCCACGGAACGGTCTTCTTCGGACCCGTGAGTTCATTATGAAAGATGGTTATAGCTTCCATGCGAACTACGATAGCTTGGATGTCACTTATGATGAATACAAGGCAGCTTATGAGCGGATCTTCACACGCAGTGGCATCGACTACAAAGCCATCATCGGTGATGGTGGTGCCATGGGCGGAAAAGATAGCCAAGAGTTTATGGCTGTTACACCTGCTCGTACAGACTTGGATCGTTGGGTTGTTTTAGACAAATCAGTGGCTTCCTTTGATGAAATTCCAGCAGAAGTCCAAGAAGAAATCAAAGCAGAATTGCTCAAATGGATGGTCTCTGGTGAAGATACCATTGCCTATTCAAGTGAATCAACCTATGCTGCGAACTTGGAAATGGCTACTAACGAATACAAGCCAAGTAACCGTGTTGTAGCGGAAGAAGAAGTGAAACGCGTGGAAACACCAGGTGTCAAATCGATTGATGAAGTAGCTGCATTCTTGAATGTTCCAGAAGAAGCTACTATCAAGACTTTGGTTTACATCGCAGATGGTGAGCCTGTTGTTGCCCTTCTCGTAGGTAATGATCAGCTCAATGAAGTGAAGTTGAAAAACCACCTCGGCGCAGACTTCTTTGAACCTGCAACCGAAGTGGAAGTGAAAGAATTATTAGGAGCTGATTTTGGCTCTCTCGGTCCAGTTGATCTTCCTGAAAATGTTAAGATTATCGCAGACCGCAAGGTCCAAGACAGCCGTAATGCAGTAGTCGGTGCCAATGAAACAGGCTACCACTTGACTGGTGTCAACCCAGGACGTGACTTTACTGTAGAATACGTCGATATCCGTGAAGTTCGTGAAGGCGAAATCTCACCAGATGGGAAAGGGGTCTTGAACTTTGCACGTGGGATCGAAATCGGTCACATTTTCAAACTCGGTACACGCTACTCCGCTAGCATGGGAGCAGATGTCTTGGACGAAAACGGTCGTGCAGTTCCAATCATCATGGGCTGCTACGGAATCGGTGTCAGCCGTCTTCTTTCAGCCGTTATGGAACAACATGCTCGCCTCTTTGTCAATAAGACTCCAAAAGGGGAGTACCGTTACGCTTGGGGAATTAACTTCCCTAAAGAATTGGCGCCATTTGATGTGCATTTGATTCCAGTCAATGTCAAAGATGAAGCAAGCCTTGCTTTGACCGATCGGATCGAAGAAGCTTTGGTGAATAAAGGCTACGAAGTCTTGGTGGATGACCGAAATGAACGCGCTGGTGTCAAATTCAGCGATAGTGATTTGATTGGACTTCCAATCCGCGTAACAGTTGGTAAAAAAGCAGCTGAAGGTATCGTAGAAGTGAAAATCAAAGCAACAGGAGATACCATCGAAGTTCATGCGGACAATCTCCTTGAAACTCTTTCAATCTTGAACAAATAAGAAAAAGCTTTCTGAGC
>NZ_CAUFJQ010000112.1 GCF_959025735.1 uncultured Streptococcus sp. | reverse complement strand
ATTGACGGTGGAACAAAACTTAGAAATGCTTGGAAGAATGAGAGGGTTAAACACCATAGATTTACAAAAAGAAATGGATCAGCTCTTAACCGACTTGGAAATTAAGGAGTACAGGGCAAAACAAGGAAAGGATCTCTCAGGCGGTTTAAAGCGTCTAACTTCTTTTGCAATGGCTTTAATCGGATCTCCGACCATCATTCTTCTTGATGAACCCACGAACGATGTCGATCCAATACGTCGTGAAAAACAGTGGCAATTATTACAGAAGCTAGCGCATAAAGGTCATACCATTATTATCGTGACGCATAATCTCTTAGAAGTTGAAAAATATGCTGACAACTATGCCTTATTTAACCATGGGAAGTTAATCAAATCAGGACCAGTTCAGCAAATAACCTATCAAAAACAGTATCAAATATCTTTTGAGTTTAGGAATAAAGATAGCTTAGCTCTATTCCAAGATTATACCATTATCAATGGTTCGATTTGCCAGATTGAAGTAGAAGAGAAGGAGTTAACAAGACTGCTACCAAAAATAACACAGGAATTGGATAGAAAGAATATTTTTAATCTGTCACTTGCTCAGAAAAACGTATCCATTTCAGATCTTTATAGAGAGGAGTTGACAAACTGATATGACTCAATTTTTTTACTTACTTCGTTGGAACTATCTTCGTCAAAAAGATCTATTTCTACTCTTTACGCTAGCTCAGGTTCTGTTATCCATTTCACTTCTTTTTGGTTATCCACTAGTGATCGGTGAGATTGATACGACAGCTGCCTACTATCTCTCTTCTGGTTCAGTTCTGATAGGAATTATTTCTATTGGCTGTACGATCTCATCCCCTGTTATAGCAAATGCGAAGTCAGAAGGACATGTAGACTACGTACGAGCCCTTCCAATACCACGAATTCTGATTTCCTTAGCAGATCTTTGGATGTGGATGATTGCTATTTTGCCTGGAGTGTTCATTTCTGTTATACTGGGCTATTTTCGTTTTTCTGTCCGCCTAAATGTATCTGTTCTGGCTGTTTTCATCCTATTTCTAATCTGCCTTACAATGATCAGTCTTGGATTCGCCATTGCTTATACTTTTTCTCCCAATATTGTCACGTTGATGTCTCAGTTGATTCTTATGATTGGTTTGATGTTTTCTCCAATCATGTACCCTGCAAGTCGTCTTCCAGATTGGATAAACCATCTCTACCATGTTCTTCCATTTGTCCCTTCTGTCAACCTCCTACGAGCTTGTGTCTATAGTCATGGTCCCGTCTCATTTTTTGACTTCACTATTCTGATCATCTGGATTTTGCTAACACAGTTACTGATCTTGAGAGTTCTTTATAAGGAAAAATAAAGGAAGGAGGATCTATGTTTTTCATCATTAAAACAGTGTTCTCTTTAAAAGGAGTTCAATTGAAAAGATTTATACATGTATCCCTATAACAAAAATCAACATCTGTGTTCAGATGTTGATTTTTGTTAATATATCTGCTAAGCCCTTTGAATCTTATTTGAAATACCAGTGGTGTTTGAGACTGGCAAAAATTGCCTTGCTGGTGATCGTGATGATGACCAGTTTGATGAGGTCAGCAAGGATAAAGGGAGCAACGACCAAAGTAAATGCTTTTTGGAGATCAGTATGCGTGACCAGCATAAAGCCGATAGCTCCTGACACAAAGAGGAGAGCACTACTGAGGAGATTGGCCAAAAAGATAGTGGAAATGCTGGATTTAGCATTGGTAAATAGAGACGTGATCCATGCTCGGAATGGGAAGAAGAGGAGGAAACCAGCAGTAGGACCAAGGAAATGCGAAGCGCCACCAGCACCGCCGGCAAATACTGGAAAACCTAAGAAGCCTAAAAGTAGGTAGAGACAGACTGTGACAAAGGCATGGCTGGGTTTATAGATGGTCCCGATGATCCCGATCATGAGTGTCTGCAGGGTCAAAGGAATTGGACCAAAGGGAATGGTGAATTGAGATAGGACGGAGATCATGGCCACTCCAATGGAGATGAGAACTAAGGGAAAGATTTTCTTCATAACAGTTAACCTCGTATTTATTTTATGGTAACTATTCTACAATAAGGGGTTCATCCTGTCAATAGCCCACGCTTGTTTTAGGATTTTTTAAGTAAAAATTTAGGCAGGCTTAAGACTCCTGAAGTATAATCGCCTTATTAAAGGATAGAGCTCCCTTTAAATTTTTAAAGACAAGTACTTGTACAAAAAGATAAAAGGTAAAAAGATGAATCAAAAAGAAACAAAACAAGTAGTCGAAACGCAAGAATCCAAAGAAAAAATGGTTGTCCTCAAACGAAGCCCTAAGTGGTGGATTGGAATGGCAGCAGTTGGTGGATTGTTGGTTGGTGCTGGAAGTGGCTTTGGTGTCGGTGTCATCGCCTCTCAATCCTCCAATAACCAACAATTTTCTCAAGAGGTCCAAACGGGTCAGAACCAAGGATCCAATCAGCAACAAAATAGTCAAACGGGCCATCCTTCACAAGGAAACCAGCAAAATGGTGGCCCACAGGATGGCGGACCTCAAGGCGGTGGTCCACAAGGTGGTGGCCAAGGCCAAGGTGGCCCGCAAGGTGGCGGTCCGGGTCAAATGCCACAAGAAGGCAATGGTGGCCCACAAGGGAATGGTCCAGATAATGGCATGAACCAATCTGGCGGACAAGAAGGGAAGCAGGGGTCCTCTAAAAAGTCCAATAAGAAGAATTCAAGAAATAAAAACAAGACGAGTGACAGTCAAAGTAACAAAGAAAACACGACAAACTCATAGAATTAGCCTTCCTCAGGCAGGCTGAATTTGATCATAAAACCAGGTTCTAAACTATAGGAAATGAAGGCAAGTCGTGTTATAATGGTTAAGAATAGATTAGAAAGACTCACTCACGAAAGAGAAGAGGATACGACGATGATTAAAATTCTATTGGTCGAAGATGACCTTGGTTTATCAAATTCAGTATTTGATTTTTTAGATGATTTTGCGGATGTCATGCAGGTCTTTGACGGAGAAGAAGGTCTTTACGAAGCAGAAAGCGGGATCTATGATTTGATTTTGCTGGACCTGATGCTTCCTGAAAAAGACGGTTTCCATGTCTTGAAAGAATTGCGTGAAAAAGGCGTGACAACCCCTGTTTTGATCATGACAGCCAAAGAAAGTCTGGATGACAAAGGACACGGCTTTGAGCTAGGGGCAGACGATTACCTCACCAAGCCTTTCTACCTAGAAGAGCTTAAGATGCGGATTCAAGCCCTCTTGAAGCGCTCAGGAAAGGTCAATGAAAATACCCTTAATTATGGCAATTTGAAGGTTAATTTATCTACCAATTCGACTTATGTGGATGGGAAAGAAGTGGAACTTCTTGGGAAGGAATTTGATCTTTTGGTCTATTTCCTTCAAAACCAAAATGTCATCCTTCCAAAGACCCAGATCTTCGATCGTCTCTGGGGCTTTGATAGTGACACAACCATCTCAGTGGTTGAAGTCTATGTTTCAAAAATCCGTAAGAAATTAAAAGGTACTGATTTCGTTGAGAACTTGCAAACATTGCGCAGTGTGGGGTATATCTTAAAAGATGCTAACCAGAATTAAGAAAACCGTCGGGGAAGATGATTTTTCCTACTTCATCCGATATTTTGGGCTCTTTACTTTGATATTCTCAGCCATGACCCTGATAATCATCCAGGTCATGCGCTCGAGTCTCTATACAACGGTCGATGAGAACCTCAAGACTCTCAGCCAGGATCCCTACTCGCTTGTAGCGATTGCTTATCGAGACCAGCGACAGTCAAATACCAAAAGAGATGATAATGATCATGAGATGATGATCCCAGATCATGATAAATCAGAACCTAAAGGGGATGTCACATCCAATACCACTGTTGTTTTGCTGAACAAAAAATATCAAAACTTAACAACGGGAAATGGGTTTTTAAACTTCAAAACGGTGACGTTTGGTCGAAAGCTCCTCAACAAGGTTTCCCAGCTTCAAATTACAAATAGCTATGGGAAAAAAGAAAGTTACCGGGCTTATATGGCAGAGTTGAGTTTATCTGATGATGAAAGTGATAGTGATATCAAGTATGCGGTTGTCATGACCAATATCAGTCAGCTAGAGCAGACCAGTGAAGAGCACGAAAGCCAAATCGCCCTTGTCATGATCTGCTTCTGGGGAATCTCTTTATTCGCTAGTCTCTTCTTAGCACGTCTCAGCGTCAAGCCCCTTCTTGAGAGTATGCAAAAGCAAAAGGCTTTCGTGGAAAATGCTTCCCATGAGTTGCGGACGCCTTTAGCAGTTCTGCAAAATCGCCTCGAAACGCTTTTTAGAAAGCCTGAAGCGACCATTATGGAATCAAGTGAGAATATTGCATCCAGCTTGGATGAAGTTCGAAATATGAAGCTCTTGACCACCAACCTTCTTAACATTGCCCGAAGAGATGATGGCTTGAAGCCGGAGATGGAAGATATCGAACCAAGCTTTTTCGATCAGACCTTCTCGAATTTTGAGATCATTGCAGAAGAAAATGGCAAAATCTTCCGAGGAGACAATCAGGTGGACAAAGTCATTTGTTCTGATAGAACGCTCCTCAAGCAATTGATGACCATTCTCTATGACAATGCCTTGAAATATACCGATGAAGATGGCGAGATCCAGTTTGAAGTTCAATTGAAGGATAAAAATCTTCTTTTGAGAGTGCTGGATAATGGTCCAGGGATTCGAGATGAGGACAAGAAACGGATCTTTGATCGTTTTTACCGGGTCGACAAGGCCAGAACCCGTCAAAAAGGTGGATTTGGCTTGGGGTTATCCCTCGCTAAGCAGATCGTAGAAGCCTTTAAAGGGACCATTCAAGTCAAAGATAATAAACCAAAAGGGACCATCTTTGAAGTGAAATTATCCATTAAGACGGAAAGTCGTAAAAAAAATCGTTCATAATTTTTAAAAAAAGAAAAGAGGAAAACCTATGAGTTCAAAAATGTTGCACACTTGCCTTCGTGTGGAAAACTTAGAAAAATCAATCGCTTTTTACCAAGATGCTTTTGGTTTTGAAGAAAAACGTCGGAAAGATTTTCCAGACTACAAGTTCACGATTGTTTATTTGGCCTTGCCTGGAGATGACTATGAGTTGGAATTGACTTACAATTATGATCATGGTCCATATGTCATCGGAGATGGCTATGCTCATGTCGCCTTGAGTACTCCTGATCTAGAAGGTTTGAATGCGGAACACAAGGCTAAAGGCTATGAAGTGACGGAACCAAAAGGTCTTCCAGGAACGAAACCGAATTACTATTTCGTTGTAGATCCGGATGGATATAAAGTAGAAGTCATTCGCGAAAAATAAGAGTGATTAAAAATTAGGGGGCTGGGACAAAAGTCCTAGCCTCTCAATTATTTTTTTGATTGTCGAGCAAGACGCAGTGGTTGAGTGGGCTCTACTACGCTGATTTCATCA
>NZ_CAUFJQ010000111.1 GCF_959025735.1 uncultured Streptococcus sp. | reverse complement strand
ATTTAGGTTACTTCGTTTTAGGCCTGTTTTGCTGATAGCTGTTCATGCTCTTATCGTAAAAGAGCAGTTATGTCGTGTGTGTCGGATCGGTTGGACGGTCGGGCAAGCCTGCTTAGTTTGTCCGGAGACATAAGAAAACGTGGAAATAGTAGGTAGAAGCTTTTTATAAAGGTTTTCAAACTTCAATGCGTCCAGTCGAAAGCTCATAAATTTAGATTTGGGATAGCAAAGAAAACCTCTGGTATTTTACACAAATACTATTAAATGAAATCAACATCATAAACATTGTTTTGTTAGCCAAAAGGTTAATTGCACCAAGTCAGTGAAGCAGACCAGGCCTCTAGTCCCGTAAGACTGGAGGCCATTTTTATAAAATACCCAGGAGGAGGTGAGAGTATGGGATTGTCGTATGCGCAAGAATATAGTTGCCGTGACCATTTTCGGCAAAGAGCTTTTGAGCGCTTTGGCGTAGATGATCAGCACCTGAACAGGTGGATCAACCAACACCTCTCCTCCCTCTCTCCTTATGATAGTAATGTGGTTCAACCCGCCAACACAGAAGCCTATGTAGCCAGTGATGGCGTTATCTTTGTCTGCAATATCAAAAGTCGGGAATTCATCACTTGCTTTAAGGCGGTTAATTACCAAGAGTCTAAGGAAGAAGAGGAAACTTATACGGACATTCACGAAGGTAATGTTGCTTCTTTCAAAAAAGACGTGAACCACTTGGTCAATCGCTACCGACTCAAGGAAGCCAAGGAACTATTTGAAAACATTGGGGAGGACTTGGATGACTTTTATCGCCTGTCCCAAGCGGTCAAGAATGGCCAATTGAGCGAACGAAATAGTAAGCGCCTAGAGGAATTGTTAGGCAAGTTTCATGTGATCAAGGCAGCCATGCGGATCATTGAAAATAAACGGGGAGATTACCATCTTTAGGGTCTTTTCCCCCTAAAAATAGGCGCCTAGAAGTCCTCTCATCTGAAATAGATGAGAGGACTTTTTTGCTGTGGAAAGCTTTTTGAAAAAAAGAGAAAAAAATTGTATAATAGAGTGGATATGCAAGTATTTGCAAAGCTGTAATTCGACTTGGGCGACCAAGGACCGTAAGTATTAAAATAATCACACTAAAGGAGACAACAGTGAGTAGTATTAAATTAGTCACTCTTGGCGGTGTTCGAGAAAATGGGAAAAATCTCTACGTTGCCGAAGTGAACGATTCAATTTTTGTCTTGGATGCAGGTTTGAAGTATCCAGAAAATGAGCAACTTGGGGTGGATGTCGTTATCCCCAACATGGATTATCTATTTGAAAACAAGGACCGCATTGCGGGTGTTTTCTTGACCCATGGTCACGCGGATGCCATTGGGGCCTTGCCTTATCTTTTGGCGGAAGCGAAAGTCCCTGTATTCGGGACAGAATTGACTATTGAGTTGGCTAAACTCTTTGTCAAAAACAATGACAGTGTGAAGAAATTCAACGACTTCCATGTTATCGATCAAAATTCTGAGATTGATTTTGGCGACGCCGTCGTATCTTTCTTTCAAACAACCCACTCCATCCCTGAAAGTATTGGGATTGTAATCGGCACTCCTGAGGGCAATATCGTCTACACAGGAGACTTTAAATTTGACCAAACTGCCAGCGAGTCTTATGCGACGGACTTTGCTCGCCTAGCTGAAATTGGACGCGAAGGCGTGCTCGCTCTCTTGAGTGACTCGGCCAACGCGGATAGCAAGATTCAAGTTGCTAGTGAGCAAGAAGTAGGTGATGCTATCTTAGATACGATTGCAGACTGGGATGGTCGTGTGATCGTAGCAGCTGTAGCCAGCAACCTTTCTCGGATCCAGCAGGTCTTTGATGCTGCGGCTGAGACTGGCCGTCGAGTGGTCTTGACAGGGTTTGATGTGGAAAACATTGTCCGCACAGCTATTCGCTTGAACAAATTGTCTCTTGCCAACGAAAAACTCTTGATCAAGCCAAAAGAAATGAGCCGTTTTGAAGATCATGAATTGATCATTTTGGAAACAGGCCGGATGGGTGAGCCAATCAATGGTTTGCGCAAGATGTCGATTGGCCGTCACCGCTATGTGGAAATCAAAGATGGAGACTTGGTCTACATCGTCACAACGCCATCGATTGCCAAAGAAGCAGTGGTAGCTCGTGTGGAAAATATGATCTACCAAGCAGGTGGAGTTGTCAAATTGATCACGTCCAGCTTACGTGTGTCTGGTCACGGAAACGCACGGGACTTGCAGTTGATGATCAATCTTCTTCGTCCTAAATATCTCTTCCCTATCCAAGGGGAATACCGCGAATTGGATGCCCATGCGCGGGTAGCGATGGAAGTCGGTATCTTGCCTGAAAATATCTTTATTCCAAAACGCGGAACGGTAATGGAGTATGAAAAGGGTGACTTCGTTCCTGCCGGTAGCGTCTTAGCTGGAGATGTTATGATTGATGGGAATGCCATTGGTGATGTGGGTAATATCGTCCTTCGTGACCGCAAGGTCTTGTCAGAAGACGGAATCTTTATCGTGGCCATCACAGTGAATCGCAAAGAGAAGAAAATTATTTCCAAAGCGCGCGTGCACACCCGTGGTTTTGTCTATGTCAAGAAGAGTCGGGATATTCTTCGTGAAAGTTGCGAATTGGTCAACCAAAGCATTGAAGACTATTTGACACAAGATAGCTTTGACTGGGGTGAGTTGAAAGGCTTGGTGCGTGATAACTTGTCTAAGTTCTTATTTGAACAAACCAAACGCCGTCCAGCCATCTTACCAGTTGTGATGGAAGTGAAATAATAGAAGAAAAGGAAACGCTTGGCAGCCGAAGGCTTGCCGAGTGTTTTTAACAGTAGAAAGAGGAAAGCAAATGGCAGTTATGCAGATTGAGTATTATTCAGAAGCCTTGAAGATGGAGTGGGGCGTGTCCGTCCTTTATCCCGATGCATCGCGCGTGGAAGATCCAGCGGATACGGATATTCCAGTCCTTTATCTCTTACACGGGATGAATGGCAACCACCACTCTTGGTTGAAGCGGACCAATGTGGAGCGCATTTTGCGCAATACCAATCTGATCGTGGTCCTACCCAATACCAATAATGGCTTTTACACAGATACCCAGTATGGCTACAACTACTACACGGCCATTGCGGAGGAATTGCCAGAGACTCTTTCTCGCTTCTTCCCTAATATGACCAAGAAACGGGAGAAGACCTTTATTGCTGGTCTATCCATGGGAGGCTATGGATCGATGCTCTTGGCTCTCAAGACAAATCGTTTCTCCCATGCGGCTAGTTTTTCCGGTGCTCTGAGTTTCCACGATCGGGATTTTGAAAACAATGACTTGGAACAACCAGCTTTTTGGAAGGGGATCTTTGGAGAGATTGAGGATTGGACGACCAGTCCCTATTCGCTAGAGACTGCTGCCAAGAAGTTTTCAGATAAGAAGACCAAACTCTGGATCTGGTGTGGGGAGCAGGATTTCCTTTATGAGGCCAATAATTTTGAAGTCAAGGAATTAGAAAAGTTAGGCTTGGATGTCACCTATACCCACAGCCCAGGTAAGCACGAATGGTTCTATTGGGAACGTGAGTTGGAGCACTTTTTACAAACCCTACCAATCGACTTTGAATTAGAAGAAAGACTAAGTTAAGATACAAAGGGCGTAGCGGATACAGTCAAAATAGGGAGTAGGACAGAAGCGATATCATTTATAAACGCTTCGTCGTCCTACCCCCACAAGGCTGATTAGGTATTCTTCTGAGCTTAGAAAGCGACAGAAGAATCCAATCAGCTACTGTGTCTTGAATTAATTGCTATTCAGCTTGCGTTTTTGACACAATCCGCAGCCCGTGTTCGTTTAATAAGATACAAATAGATTGGATATCAGTCAGAGCATTTGTTCTGGCTTTTTTTATATATAGGAAGAAAAGCTAGAAAGGCCACTTATTCATTTCAGTCCTGCTTTCTTTGTGGTATAATAGGAACGATTGAAAAATGAGCTAGAAATAGCGAACAAGATAAGAGGAGAGGAATATGGCAAAAGATATTCGTGTGCGTTATGCACCAAGTCCAACTGGACTACTACACATCGGAAATGCTCGTACAGCATTGTTTAACTACTTGTATGCGCGCCACCATGGTGGAACCTTTATCATCCGTATCGAAGATACGGACCGCAAACGTCATGTCGAAGATGGAGAACGTTCACAGCTTGAAAATCTTCGTTGGTTGGGCATGGATTGGGATGAAAGTCCAGAAACTCATGAAAACTACCGTCAGTCTGAACGTTTGGAACTCTATCAAACATACATTGACCAACTCTTGGCGGAAGGAAAAGCCTACAAGTCTTATGTGACAGAAGAAGAGTTAGCAGCAGAACGTGAACGCCAAGAAGCAGCCGGTGAAACACCTCGCTACATCAATGAATACCTTGGCATGAGCGAAGAAGAAAAAGCAGCTTACGTTGCAGAACGTGAAGCAGCAGGCATCATCCCGACGGTTCGTTTGGCAGTGAATGAGTCTGGTATCTACAAGTGGCATGATATGGTCAAAGGCGATATCGAGTTTGAAGGTGGCAATATCGGTGGGGACTGGGTCATCCAGAAGAAAGATGGCTACCCAACTTACAACTTTGCCGTTGTGATCGATGACCACGACATGCAAATCTCTCACGTCATCCGTGGAGACGACCACATTGCCAACACACCAAAGCAACTCATGGTCTATGAAGCGCTTGGATGGGAAGCACCAGAGTTCGGTCACATGACTTTGATCATCAACTCTGAAACTGGTAAGAAGTTGTCTAAACGTGACACCAACACCCTTCAGTTCATCGAAGACTATCGTAAGAAGGGTTACCTTCCAGAAGCAGTCTTTAACTTTATCGCTTTGCTTGGTTGGAACCCTGGTGGGGAAGACGAAATCTTCTCTCGCGAAGAACTCATCAAGCTCTTTGATGAAAATCGCCTCAGCAAGTCTCCAGCTGCTTTCGACCAAAAGAAAATGGACTGGATGAGCAATGAGTATATCAAGAATGCGGATCTTGCGACTATCTTTGAAATGGCCAAGCCATTCCTTGAAGAAGCAGGACGTTTGACAGACAAGGCTGAGAAATTGGTGGAACTCTACAAACCACAAATGAAGTCAGTGGACGAAATCGTTCCATTGACAGACCTCTTCTTCTCAGACTTTCCAGAATTGACAGAAGCTGAGCGAGAAGTCATGGCTGGTGAAACGGTGCCAACTGTACTTGAAGCCTTCAAAGCGAAATTGGAAGCCATGTCAGATGATGAGTTTGTGGTAGAAAATATCTTCCCACAAATCAAAGCGGTCCAAAAGGAAACAGGGATCAAAGGGAAAAATCTCTTCATGCCGATCCGTATCGCTGTTTCAGGTGAAATGCATGGTCCAGAATTGCCAGATACCATCTACTTGCTTGGTCGCGAGAAATCCATCCAACACATTGAAA
>NZ_CAUFJQ010000110.1 GCF_959025735.1 uncultured Streptococcus sp. | reverse complement strand
AGATTTGAGTCATTCCCACTTTTTTCCCTAAGATTCCTTTTGTCATGAGAAAATAGTTCCTTTTCTATAATTTTTTATTCAAAAAGTTTTTAACGAGCGTTTTTTATGCTCTAGATCAAGCTTTAGATTAAAGTTTGATTTCTACGTTTACACCACTTGGAAGATCCAATTTCATCAAAGCGTCAACTGTTTTTTGAGTTGGGTTGATGATATCGATCAAACGTTTGTGTGTACGCATTTCGAATTGTTCGCGAGAATCTTTGTATTTGTGAGTCGCACGAATGATTGTGTAGAGGCTACGCTCAGTTGGAAGTGGGATTGGACCCGCAACTTGTGCACCTGTACGAGTAGCTGATTCTACGATTTTTGCAGCCGCTGTGTCGAGTGTACGGTGTTCGTACGCTTTCAAACGGATGCGGATTTTTTTGTTTGCCATCTTTTTCTCCTTTTCGTCTATTTAAGATAATAGGCTAGCTCCACAAGAAAACCGACGCGCGTTGCGTGGCAATGCAACCGAGCGTGTCGCAACCTCTTGCATCAAAGCTAATAGCTGTTTTTCACAGCACCATAGTAGTTTAACACAAACAAAGGCCCAATGCAAGGGATTTGAGAAGATTTTTTTCGTTTTTTTGATGAAAGTGTTTTCGAAAGAAATAGAGTGCTAAAAAAGTTGCTATTATATAGAAAAAAGTTCTACTTTTTAGCAAAGTAGAACTTTTTAACGTAAAGTGATACGCTAATTACTTCCTTTCACTTTTTATTTATTGATTTTCAAGGCCGCTTTTATTTCACCAATTGTTGATGCAGTGCTTGTATCTTGAAATGACTTTAACTCTTTATTCCCTCTCTCATCAATAGTTTCAACTGGATTACTATAATCATTTGTGGAACTCGTTGTAAATCCACCGGATTCATCAGCAATAATTACTTTACTATCAGGTAAATTCCCAAAATAATCATTTATTTCTTTTTCTGATTTACCTCTTAAGATTTTTTTATAAATTTGTATTGTTTGGTTTTCCTTTTGATCAATTCCTGTTGATTCAGCAATGGCGTTTTTTTGTAATGCATACGATACAATCCCAATAGATAAAACTATTGCTATTAGAGATATGATCTTTTTAGTTTGATTAGCCATTTTTTTCACCTACTTTCTTAATACACTTATTATAGGTTTTTGATATATAGTTTAACAGGACAAAAATGTCCTGCTATTTATTTAATATCCTGTTGCCATTCCTGTTTTAGTTTTTTTAATAGCATATCTTCTTTAATCATTTCTGCAAAGTGTATAGCTGATTCGTAATACTCTTTAGCCTCTTTTTTATCATTCTTGTAACTGAGATAATATTTCCATTCGAACATATCTATCAAAGATTTTTTTTGATAGTCTTGAGTTCGTTCCATAATTTGGATTAACCTGTCTAATATTTCTCTAACTTTTTTATAATCACCTAATCTAAAAAACAACCCTAAAGCTAGAAAAAGTGTATCTCTCAATACAAATTGCTGATAGATTAATAATTCACCATCATCTACCAATAACCTTTGTACAATTTGCGGTAACAATTGCCATCCTGGATTACAGTATATGTCATCATCGTGTATCATTATTATTAAAAGTAATTTAATCAACAATAGATCATTTAAGGTATATGTATTCTTCTTTTTTAGTTGATCAAGATAATCCTCCAATAAATGATTTCCAAGTTCAATCAATTCACTCTCATTAACATCGGATATAGTGGTTAAGATATCAACAATCAATTGCTCCTCTTCAGGCAAATCTTCATAATAATTCTCATATATGATTTCGAAACGTTTTTCCTCTTCATAAATCTTTCTTTTATCCGAATACGTCGTATTTCTTAATAATTGGTATTTTAAGTCTAAATATTCTTTTGGTAATTCTGTATAGTCTGGCATCAATGCAAATAAATTCATGTCTAGTCGTTCAGCTAAAAAATTTATCTTAGTTAATGTTGGTCTCGACAAGCCTGACTCTATTCTAGTTAATTGACGCACAGTTAACTCGCTCTCATCCTGACACAACTCTTCTTTGGTCATTCCTTTTTGTTTTCTATATTTTTTCACAAGAGTTGCAAATTTTCGAAGATCTTCCACCATAGTTATCGTCCTTCCTGAATATATTATACCCAATAACAAATTTGCTTACAACAATATCGATGCTCTATGAAATTTAATCAAAAAAGTTCTACTTTTCAGTAGAACTTTCTATTCTTTTTCAATACAAAATTGATCTTGTGAAGTATTGACTAGGATATTTGCTTCACCTTCCATCGGTTGGTAATACTGATGGTATTGTTCTCGCCTGATCTGGTGAGTTCGATAGATGAAGTCTACCTCTCGATTCCGTTGGGCGACGTCTCTGCTTAATCGTCTTTCTAGCTCCGTATGATCATCTGTGTAAAAACAAATGGTTTGATCAAACAAAGACTTGGGTAAAAAAGCTACTGACATCCCTTCTACGATTAGAATGGGCTTGTTGCCAGATAATATGTGGCTTGGAGACCATGGCTGATCAATCGTTCGTATATCCATTCCTGCTTGAAGGGCTCGAATATCTCGTTCTAGACTAGCCAATTCGTGAGCACTTGACAAACATGCGGTTACTTTTTGGTCCGGTAAGTCTTTTGGCACAACCAACCCTCTTGGACTTCCAATAATATAGGGATCCGTCTCTAAAAGGTTAACTTTTGTGGGGTCCAATCGCTCACAGAGCGCTTTTGTAAAGGTTGTTTTTCCTGAACCACCATGACCATAGATCCCAAGGGTCTGCAATTCTTTTGTCTGGATCTTTTTTACCAAGGAGTCTAATAGTCTTTCACGATCCATCCTAGAAATTCCGTCCTGATTTGTTATAGCCATATTTTTCGACGAAATGCTCACGGAATTCTAAGAGATTGTCATCCATAATGGCTTGACGGACCTGCTTCATGAGGTTGATCAAGAAGTATAGGTTGTGATAGCTGGTCAAGCGAATGCCGAAGGTCTCATCTGCCTTGAGGAGGTGGCGAAGGTAAGCTCGGGTATAGTTCTTACAAGTGTAGCAATCACATTCGGGATCTAGCGGTGTAAAGTCTTCTGCAAATTGCGCATTTTTCACCACTAGGCGTCCTTGGCTGGTCATACAGGTACCATTTCGCGCAATCCGCGTCGGTAAGACACAGTCAAACATGTCCACTCCACGAATAACGCCATCGATCAGACTGTCTGGAGCTCCTACTCCCATGAGATAGCGTGGCTTGTTCTCTGGCAAGAGCGGAGTTGTGAAATCCAGCACGGCATTCATCTCTTCATGGCTTTCCCCAACAGCTAAGCCACCGATAGAATAGCCTGGGAAGTCCATGCTGACCAGATCTTGAGCAGACTGACGGCGCAAGTCTTCAAATCCAGCCCCTTGGACAATCCCGAAAAGACCTTGATCATGAGGGCGACGATGAGCCTTAAGCCCACGTTCTGCCCAACGACTGGTCCGTTCGATCGATTTTTTCACATAATCATAAGGCTGATAGAACTGAGGGCATTCATCAAAGGACATCATGATGTCGCTTCCTAGATTGTTTTGGATGGAGATGGCCTTTTCTGGAGAGAGGAACATCTTCGAGCCGTTGAGGTGATTTTTAAAGGTTACCCCTTCTTCGGTGATGTTGCGGGTATCCGCCAATGAATAGACCTGGAAGCCTCCACTATCTGTCAAAATGGGCTGGTCCCAGTTCATGAACTGGTGCAGTCCTCCTGCTTTTGCGACCAAGTCGTCCCCCGGACGAAGCCAGAGATGGTAGGTGTTGGCCAAGATAATTCCGGAACCCATTTCCTTGAGTTCTTCTGGCGATTGGGTCTTAACGGTTGCCTGAGTCCCTACAGGCATAAACATTGGGGTCGGGAAGGTCCCGTGAGGGGTAATAATTTCTCCCAGACGAGCACCTGTATGCTTTTCTTTTTTGATTAATCGATATTGAATCGGTGAATCTGTCATGGTTACCTCCGTACTGGGAAAAACAGTCCCAGCCTTCTTATTCCTGTCACAGTTTTCCTGTGAGCACCTGTACGATTGTACCAAATTTTACCGGCTCTGTCACGGACTTATGTTATAATAAAAAGTACTACTATGAAGAGAGTGTCATCTATGAACCTTAAACTGATTCGCCTCCGGGCACGTACCATGCAAGTCCAGCAACCGGGCTTAGCTATCCTTTTTGCCTTGCCGGTCCTGTTGACCATTCTTGCTAACTTTCTCTTAAGTGGGCAAGATCTGGTCGATCTACTACCGGACATGACCTTGCAGCAAGCAGGTATCTACATGATCCAGCGGCTGCTCTTTCCTTCTGTCGTCTCCTTTGTCATCTCCATTTTAGTGGTCGGTGCGACTTTTAGCTATTTAGATACGATCAATCCCAAGATCGAACACCGAACACGCGTGTTAGATATCTTTAAACAAGATCGCTTTACCTCTGTATTTGCCACCTTGATCTTGAAGCAAGTCGTCCTCTTTTTATGGGGACTCATCCTCTATGTAGGGAGCCTCATCAGCACCTACGCCAGCATTCGATTTTTGGCGATTTACGACAAGGTGAGCAACCCTAGCACTCTGAGTGCTTCCAGTCCTGAATTCCAATCTCTCATGCAACAAATGCCTCTGATGACTACCGGTGTCGTGCTGGGCCTACTCGGCCTCCTCTTTTACCTGCCACAATACTACAGTCTCAGCTTGGTCGAATTGATCCTCTATGAACAATTACGAGACGGCGACTACAAGGGAGCCTTTGGAGTGCTTCGCCAAAGTCGTGAAACCATGAAAGGGTTCCGCAGCAATCGCTTGGTGCTCGATCTAACCTTGATTGGTTGGTACTTCTTGAATTACTTCACGCGCGATGTCATCGGCTTCTATACCATGCCTTACTTTATCAACTGCCAAATTGCATTTTATGATCAAATCAAGCAGATTAAACAAGGGCCGCGACATTTCACAGGCCATCCAAGCCATGAAACTGAATAAGAGTAAGAAGAAAACCCCAGCAAGCTGGGGTTTTCTTCTATAATTTTACTGTCAATTTCTTGTCAGTCATACTCCGTATAGGGATGCACCCAAGATTAATCGGGTGTGTTCCCGTTTGATACAGCGGTTCATGACAATATCTTCTCGTCTAGCTCCACGAAGGATTTCTTCTGCTTCTTGATTTTCCAGTCCCAATTGTGCCCAGAAAATTTTCGCATCCGTCTCAATAAAATCACGCGCCACATCTGGCAAAAACTCACTGCGACGATATACATCAACGATATCTACTGGGAAAGGAATCTCCTGTAAGCTAGCATACACCGTTTCTCCAAGGATCTGGCCACCAGCTGCGCGGGGGTTGACGGGAATGATCCGATAGCCCCGCTCTTGCATCTCCTTGCTGACACGATGACTGGTTGTGTCTTCACGATCAGATAATCCAACTACAGCGATGATCTTGCTGGTTTCTAGGTAATGTTTGATAATGCCATCACTAGGGTTGCGAAATGAATAAGCCATAAGAATCTCCTTTTGTATGCGTTTCCTTTCTTTAAATAGTATAACAAT
>NZ_CAUFJQ010000109.1 GCF_959025735.1 uncultured Streptococcus sp. | reverse complement strand
ACAATACGCTTCTTTTAATTGATACGTTTTGTCCTCGGTAGGATCTTTATGAGTCAAGCTCCCCTACTGTCTTAGGCAGTTTTTTCAAACCGTAGATTAGTTTATCATATATAAAAAAAGAATGCAAGTACTTTTGCAAACTTTTTTTATATTTTTTAATCGTTATAAAGACTCTTGATATTATTCAACCAAGCATAGGCTAGTCCCATTAGAACTCCTCCTCCTACCCAGTTGGCAAAGAAAGTCACGCAATAATGTCGTAAAATATTTAAAAACTCAAAATGCGGTAATTGGCTAGATACTGAATTAAAGCTTAATAATGAGAAGGAAGCAAAGTTTGCTGCTAAGTGTTCATTGGTCATAAAGACAAACATATAAATAGCAGAGAGAGCTAAAAGTACCTTTGCCGTTTCGTCTTTAAAGTATAAATAAGAAAGAATAGCAATATTTACAAAGATATTGGCAATGACTCCTTCAAAGAAAACCACTTGATTGCTACGTTGTAGTTTATTTTCTGCCACCGTAGCCAGGAATCCTTTTGGATCGATATGAGCAAAGGCTGTTGTTTGATTGAACAGAAAAGCGACGATTAAAGCACCAATTAAATTAAAAAAGGTACAATAAAGAAGAATTTCCAGTGCTTTCTTCCAATTAATTTTCTTTAGATAGGTCCCCGCCGTCAAATACATCATATTTGAGGTGGTTAATTCCGCATTTAAGAATAAGAGGTATACCAAACCCCAGGCAAAGATGAATGGAAATAGGAAACGACCCGTTCCAGGTACAAAGCTATTTAATAAGTCAGCAGCAACTGCTCCGACCGCCGTACTTAAAGTAAGAAATCCTCCTGCAAAAATAGAGCGAACTGCATAGCGAGTCTTAGATTTCTGATAAAGGTCCTCTTTCTTATTACACGCCGCTCCCACTTTTTGAATAAAATTAGATTCAGACATACTATTCTCCTTATATAATGTTTGTGAATAAAATCATTATATCATAGACAAAAAAGTTTGAAAAGGTTTTCAGGAAGAATTCTTAACTTTTCATCATATACGTTTTATATCGAATATCACTGTGTGCTAAAAACAAATAAAAAAACAGGCATCTGCCTGTTTTAGTTTTAATAATTCAAACGGTTTGCCCAAGCGATATCCAAATTCAAGATTTCATGTGAAGTGAACTGTTGACGATATGGATTGTATACCGAACCTGTAATACCACCTTGAACATTTGGTGAATCGTATTGAGTTAAATTATAAGTTTCAATGATGTTATTAAGTTTTGCATAGTAGCTTGTGTCTGTCGCATAAACCCCTGTCAACGCTGCTGTTGCATCTTGATAACTAGAGGTGTTGCTCTTCCAAGCACCTGCAAAATGTCCTTGTTTCAAAACAGCTACATAGTCTTGCAATGATTCATAGTAAGATGGGTAAGAACGAAAAGCGTCATTAATCGTATAGGCATTTCCAGCACCATCATCTTCCCAAGTTTGCATTACTGCAGATTGACCAGCATAACTTCCTTTAATACCGAAAAGATTGTAATGCGGATAAGAAGACAAGCCAGACTGACCTGATCCACTTTCAAGGATAGCTTGTGCGATCATAACGGAAGCATAAAGGTCGTTCTCTTGACCGAGCTGACGAGCTGACTCACCAATTTGTGAGATGAAAGCTTCAGTAGGGTCTGAATAAGCTAGGTAAGTTCCATCATTAGCGCCAACTGATGTGACGTGCTCGCTCATAGCAGCAGCAAATGTCCCCACTGCTAATACAGAAACGAACAAACCAAATAATTTCGTTTTATTCCGTATTTTCTTTTTCATAATACA
The DNA here is from genome assembly GCF_959025735.1 of uncultured Streptococcus sp. Classification (GTDB taxonomy): domain Bacteria; phylum Bacillota; class Bacilli; order Lactobacillales; family Streptococcaceae; genus Streptococcus. Next base: position 3,832 of record NZ_CAUFJQ010000109.1, on the reverse strand, counting down.
ATTTATCTCCAATTAATTTTTTATCATCTTTTATCTCTATAGAGATTATACCATATAAATAGAAGAAAACAAAGGCACTTATATTACACTTGTATTACAATTGCGAGATAAATCCAAAACAAAAATGACATTTTCATGTCATTTCAATTTATTTCGTAAAACGCATTTTCTAAAATAGCATCCCATGACTTCTCTAGTCCCTCCCTGGTTACAGAAGAAAAGACAATAAAGGCGTCAGCAGGATCGAAATCTAGTTTTTTCTTGATGATTGATTCATGTTTGTTCCATTTTCCACGTGGAATCTTATCTGCCTTGGTAGCAACTAGGATCACAGGAATCTCATAATATTTTAAGAACTCATACATCTGAACATCATCTGCTGAAGGTTCGTGGCGAAAATCGACTAGGCTAACGACTGCTTTTAAGTTCTCACGACTAGTAAGGTATTCTTCAATCATCCGCCCCCACTTCTCGCGCTCTTTTTTTGAGACACGTGCATAGCCATAACCAGGTACGTCTACTAAGCGGAGTTTATCATCGATATTGAAGAAATTGAGCAATTGGGTTTTTCCTGGTTTCCCAGATGTTCTGGCCAGGTTCTTTCGATTTAAGAGAGTATTAATAAAAGAAGACTTGCCGACATTGGATCGACCGGCAAGTGCAACTTCTGGAATCTCATCTTGAGGATAATGGCTCTTATTTGCAGCGCTTAAGAGAATATCCGCATTATGTGTGTTAATTTCCATATTTTATCTTTCTAGGCTGTTTCAAGAATTGGTTTTTCAGTTCCATCTACAGCTTCTTTTGTAATTCGGACAAGTTTGACATCTTCTTGACTTGGAATTTCAAACATGACATCCATCATGGTTTCTTCTATAATTGAGCGAAGTCCACGAGCTCCTGTTTTTCTTTCGATGGCTTTATTAGCAATCGCTTGAAGGGCTTCATCATCGAATTCCAATTCAACATTATCATAAGAAAGCAAGGTTTGGTATTGTTTTACCAAGGCATTGCGTGGCTCTTTCAAGATACGAACAAGGTCGTCAACTGTCAATTGCTCAAGAGCGGCAAAGACTGGAAGACGTCCGATCAATTCTGGGATAATCCCGAATTTTTGAATATCTTCTGCAACGATTTCTTGCATGTAAGAGCTTGATTCATCAATAGCTTTATTGTTTTTACCGAAACCGATGACTTTTTCACCGAGACGTTGTTTGACAATTTCTTCGATCCCGTCAAAAGCCCCACCTACGATGAAGAGAATATTCTTGGTATCCACCTGGATCATCTCTTGTTGAGGGTGTTTACGTCCCCCTTGAGGTGGGACACTAGCAACAGTTCCTTCGATAATCTTCAAGAGGGCTTGTTGTACCCCTTCACCAGAAACGTCACGCGTGATAGAGACATTTTCACTTTTCTTAGCGATTTTATCGATTTCATCGACATAGATAATGCCTCGTTCAGCACGCTCGATGTTAAAATCAGCCGCCTGAAGAAGTTTCAAGAGAATGTTTTCAACGTCTTCTCCTACATAACCAGCTTCTGTCAAGGCTGTTGCATCTGCAATGGCAAATGGGACATTCAAGCTACGTGCTAAGGTTTGGGCCAAGAAAGTCTTACCTGAACCAGTAGGACCAATCATGAGGATGTTTGATTTTTGCAATTCAACATCTGTCTCATCTTCGCGCGTATCGTGGAAGTTGATGCGTTTGTAGTGGTTGTATACCGCTACAGCAAGGGCACGTTTGGCACGATCTTGACCGATCACATAGTGGTTCAAGATATTGAGCAATTCGATTGGTTTTGGAACTTCGCTAAGGTCTGCAAGAACTTCTTCTGCTAGCTCCTCACGGATAATTTCTTGTGCTAACTCTACACATTCATTACAGATAAACGCATTGTTTCCTGCAATGATTTTTTGGACTTCATCTTGACTCTTTCCGCAAAATGAACAATAAACCATCATATCATTATTTTGATTCGTTGGCATGTATTTCCTCTTTCTGTCATTTTCTGTTTCTATTTAGTTTAAAATAAGGTCATGTAAAAGGCGTGAATGGAATTCACAAGATTGGTAAAAGCATTTAGTAAGAATAAAATAGCGAGGCCAAACCGTTTTTTACGAAAGGTTTGTAAGGCGCAAATCAAACAGATGACACATAGGACAGCTGTAAAAAAACCAAAGACACTTCGCTCCATTAGTCTAAATCCTTTCTCTTATAATAGTTGACCGTAAAATCATATGGGTTCTTCTCATCTTTCGGATGATGGACTTGACGGACTCTTTCATAGCGGTTCTCTTCAAATCTCGGTGCCAATGTATCGCCATCAATAGTTGCATGAATCATGGTCTGGATCAACTCTTCTAACTGGTCAGAAAAGAGCCTTAAAATCTGACTGCCTCCAATAATGTAAAGATTCTTCTCTTGGTTCCGATACCAGTCCAAGACTTCTTCCTTGCTGTGCATGACAAGTACAGCATCATTTTCAGGATCATAGGCTTGATCTTGCGTTAAGATAATGCTGGTCCGACCTGGTAGAACCCGTTTTTTCATACCATCAAAGGTCACTCTTCCCATGAGAATGGCTTGTCCCATGGTTGTTTCTTTGAAATGCTGAAGCTCAGCTGGCAGATGCCAAGGCATGACTTGGTCCTTTCCAATAATGCCGTTTTCAGTTTGAGCCCAGATACCAATTATCTTTTTCATTCTCTCATCCTTTACACTGATACTTCTATTTTATCAAATTTTCTTATAAAAGACTGATTTCAACTATCTAGTTTGGAGGATATTTTTTCAAAAACAAACAGAAAAAACCGCGAGATTTTCGCGGTTTTTCTTAGCCACAAGTTAGCTTAGTCTTCTTTTTTGCGTTTTGCAAATCCGAATAATGACAGACCTGCTAAAGCGCTAAAGATTGCAAGACCAGCAGTAGAAGATTCTTTTGTTCCTGTGTTTGGAAGTTGTGCAGTAGGATTTTGTGGATCGATATACTTCACTTCTTCTTTCGTTTCTGGAACGACAGGAATCGTTGGTTCTTCTGGTTTTGGTTGTGGAGTAGGTTGTGGCTGTGGCTCTGGTGTCGGAGTTGGATCCGGCATCGGAGTTGGTGTCACAGTCTTCTTGTAGATATGTTGAATATTTCCATCTTTATCTACAACAGTCTTCACGAAGTCATAACCAGGGATATCTTTCTTCGGTTGTTCCCCAGCTTCTGTTGGGTTACCTGGGATTGGGTCCCCATTTTCGTCTACATATGAAGTCGTAACTTTTTCATAGACGTGTTCAGTATCACCATTAGGCAATTTCTTCGTTTCCACAAAGCGGTAACCTGGAATTTCAGCTTTTGGTTCTTCGCCATCAACTGTTGGATATCCTGGGATTTCTTTACCTTCTTTATCAACAAACTTAGTGATTGGAAGGACAGTTGGTGTGTAAGTTGCAGAAGCTTTGGTTCCGTTCACATCTTCGCGAACCACTGTTACAGCTGGTGCAGTTCCAGTGAATTCAGGTTCTGGTGTGAAGGTTACAGTTCCATCTGCTGCTACAGTGTATGTACCAACACCTGGAATTGTCTTCGTAGTTGAACCATCTTCAAAGGTTGCTGGAACTCCGTCATTCATTGGTACACGGCTATCGCCTTCTGTGAAGGTTGGTTTGCCTGTTTGGGTTTGACCCTTCTTACCAATTGAAGTTGCAGGTTCTGCTGTTGGTGTTACCGGAGTTACAGTTGGTGTGTACTTAGCTGTAACTGGTGTACCATTCTTATCAACACGTTTCACGGTTACGCCTGTTCCTGTTCCTGTGAATGATTTTTCTGGTACAAATGTAAC
>NZ_CAUFJQ010000108.1 GCF_959025735.1 uncultured Streptococcus sp. | reverse complement strand
AATAGTAACGAAATATACTAGTAGATATCAAATAAAAAAGAGGTTAAGAATGACAATTGGGATTGATAAGATTGGTTTTGCGACGAGCCCTTATGTCTTGCGTTTAGAAGATTTGGCTACTGCTCGTGATACCGATCCCGAAAAACTGAGCAAGGGTCTTCTCTTAAAAGAACAAAGCGTGGCACCGATCACAGAAGACATCGTCACATTGGCTGCTACTGCAGCAGATGATATTTTAACAGACGAAGATAAAGAAGCGATCGACATGGTGATTCTTGCGACAGAATCTGGAATTGACCAGAGTAAGGCTGCTGCTGTGTTTGTCCATGGCTTACTAGATATCCAGCCTTTCGCCCGCTCTTTTGAGATGAAAGAAGCCTGCTATGCTGCAACTGCTGCTTTGGATTATGCTAAACTCCATGTTGAAAAATTCCCTCAGAGTAAGGTCTTGGTCATTGCCAGTGACATTGCTAAATATGGAATTGGAACTCCTGGTGAACCGACACAAGGGGCTGGAGCGGTTGCTATGCTGATCAGCCAAAATCCTCGTATTCTATCTTTTAACGATGATAATGTTGCCCAAACACGCGATGTGATGGATTTTTGGCGTCCAAATTATGCGACCACTCCTTTCGTGAATGGGATTTATTCAACACAACAATATCTAGATTCTCTGAAAACAACTTGGGAGGAATACCAGAAACGGACTAGCCTTGCCTTGACAGACTTTGCTGCTGTCTGCTTCCACTTGCCTTATCCGAAATTAGCTCTCAAGGGCTTGAAAAAAATCTTGGATAAGTCAGTATCAGAAGAGAAAAAAGATCAATTACAATACAACTTTGATCAATCGATTCTATACAGCCAACGCGTAGGAAATATCTACACTGGATCTCTTTTCCTAGGCTTGCTATCACTACTGGAAAATCAACCCCAACTCAAAGCTGGAGATCGGATCGCCCTCTTTAGCTATGGAAGTGGAGCAGTTTCTGAGATCTTTAGTGCCAATCTCGTTCCTGGTTTTGAGCAACTCCTAGATCACAAACGTATGGACAAACTAGATCAACGGACGGTTCTTAGTGTTGCTGACTACGAACGACTCTTTTATGAGGAAGTAGATCTAGACTCTAATGGCAATCAAGTGTTTGAGCCTGCTACACTTCAAACTTATGCTTTGACAGAGATCAAGGAACACCAACGCACTTACCAGAAAGTAGAAAAATAATGGCACGATTACCAGGTTTTGCAAAACTTTCGCCCACTGAACGCATAGAGGCCTTACTGAAGGAAGGCCTCTTAACTTGGGATGAAGCACAGATCTTAAAAGAACAAAAGGGACTCCCCCTCTCTATTGCAGATCAACTGACGGAAAATGTCTTGTCGACCTTTGATCTGCCTTTTAGCCTTGCTCCTTATTTTCTGATCAATGGTCGTGACTATGTCCTTCCCATGGTCACAGAAGAGCCTTCCGTAGTTGCTGCAGCCAGCTTTGCAGCCAAGCTCATCCAACGTTCGGGCGGTTTCACCACCCAAGTGCACCAACGCCAAATGATCGGTGAGATTGCTCTGACAGATGTTATGGATGTGGAAATGGCTAGCAAGCGCATCCTAGAAGACAAGGAAACCCTCCTTCAGCTGGCTAATGAGGCCTATCCTTCTATCGTCAAGCGTGGAGGTGGAGCACGGGATCTTTGGATTGAACACAAAGGGGATTTTCTCATCGTTTACTTGGCGGTTGACCCAAAAGAAGCCATGGGGGCTAATATGCTCAACACCATGCTGGAAGCCCTAACGGATCGCGTCCAAGAACTCTCTGGTGGACAGGCCTTAATGGCGATTTTATCCAATTTAGCTACCCGCTCCTTAGTGAGTGCAAGATGTGCCATCGATTTTAAAGTACTGAGTCGAAATCCTGAGGAAGCCATTGAGATTGCCCACCGGATGGAGTTGGCCAGCCAACTGGCTCAAGTAGATCCTTACCGTGCGGCCACTCATAACAAGGGGATTTTTAATGGGATTGATGCCCTTGTTCTCGCGACAGGTAATGACTGGCGGGCCATCGAAGCTGGAGCTCATGCCTATGCTACACAAAGCGGCTCATACAAAGGCTTGAGTCGCTGGACAAGTCAGCCGGAAGAGAAAAAACTCTATGGTGAGATCACCCTACCAATGCCAGTTGCAACAAAAGGAGGCTCCATTGGCCTCAACCCTACGGTTCAAGTCAGCCACCGTTTACTAGGAGAACCTTCTGCTATCGAATTAGCCGGTATCATCGCGTCACTCGGTTTAGCGCAGAATTTCGCTGCCCTCAAAGCCCTTGTCACCACAGGGATCCAAGCAGGACATATGAAACTCCAAGCACGCTCCCTCGCTCTTCTAGCAGGAGCGAAGGAAGAGGAAGTTCCCCGTCTGGTCAGCCAACTCCTTGAAAACAAACCCTTTAATTTAGAAAAAGCACAAACACTCTTACAAGAATTGAGAAAATAAAAGAACCAAGACATGTTTTTCGTTTTCAGATTGAAGACAATGTCATTTTTGAAACTTTCCTTAGGTGAGTACGGACGTCAGCGAACTTCTTCGAAGTTCCATGACTTAGTTTTGGACCCAAGGTTCCAAAACTCCCGAGCGCTAGAAACAATCCAATTTCTAGCACTTTTCTCACTGCGGAAAGTTTCAATGTATGTTTGAACGAGCCTACTGGTATTATCAGTTTTAATTATTCTTCATCACTTAGATTGTTTTATGTAAAAAACAGTTTGTTTGCATTCTAAAAGAACTAAGACCGACGTCTTAGTTCTTTTGTGTTTTTAAAAAATTTTCTTATTGTTTTAAAAATGGCAGATCGGGCTTTTTCTTGGTATAGAGCACCACTTCGATAAAGGTCCCTACTTGGACGGCAAAGAGCAGTCCGACAAGAAGATTAATCCGATGGTCTGTTTCATAAAACGGAGAGTTCCATAAGAAGTGATTGGCTACTGTCGAGAGAACACACCAGAGCCCAAAGAGTTTTTCCTTTTGCTGGGTCACTTGAGACAACAAGAGGAAGACACCAACTGATACAACAGCTGTATAGAGGGCATGTGAAGCTAATCCACCAGATATCCGGTTAATGGCCTCAGTAACCGCGGCTAATTGGCTGGTTTTGGTTTGGCGGGCAACATACCCTAAATCCTCAATGATTTGAAAACCAAAGCCAGAGCCCAAGCCTGCAATTAGAATCGCTTTTAGATCTTTCTTGCCAACCATCAAGACAACCCAAAAGGCAACTAGAGCCTTAAAGAATTCCTCTGAAAATGGGGCCGTCAAGGCATCGGTCCACTTGTTAAAGACAGTGGCATCCTTGATCACATGGCTATTTATAATATCAATCAAGCTATTGCCTGAAAAGCTCAACCAGCCTGCTACGAAGGCTCCTCCAAACATGGCAATCCATAAGACATAAGTTGGGACAGACAACTGCTTGGCCAATCGTTTTGAAAAGAGATAAAGCGGGATAATAATAGCAGCTAAGACAGACAAGTTTAAGACTAAGTCTCTGCCTGCAGACTGGCTAAATTCTTGTTGAGAAAGATGACCGAGTTCAAACTCCAAGCCAATTCCTGCAAACAGTAGAAAAAGATAGATAGAGGCTCTTTGAATTTTAGTCATCTTGTTTTCCTCCCTTTTGTTTCTTTGAGCGAATCAGGTAGATCACAATCGCTAGAAGGGTTGCCCCGAACAAGCCTGCTGCTAGAATGTAATCATAGTCAAAATCAACGAGATCAATCTTCTCTTCATAAGCAGCATCTTCTTCGTCATCTAGATCTTGCAGGGCACTTTTTCCGTGTTCATCTGCCACCTTTTGTTCTGCTTCTTTTCTGATTTCTTGCAAGCGTTCGAAGGTCTTCTCAGCTCTTGCTAAGCTTTCCTCTGTTGCCTTCTTACTAGCTTCTTCAGGCTGAGAAGCAAGAGCAATTTGTTCCTGATCACTCAGATCTTGTTCGACCATCCACTGAGACTCCAACCGTTCCATTTCAGTACGAATCGCCCCATCTTCGAATAAATCTGGATACTTGGCCACAAGGTCATTGATTCTTGAAATGGTCCAATACCAAGAGCGATCATTGTAATGATCCCCTAATTCTTGGTAGGCTTGATAGGTGTTGAGAATATTGCCATAGTACGGTAAGTATGGAGCATTCCGCGGACTGCCCATCGACAGCCACATGGTGCCTCCACCCGCACTTGCTGGGACATCGTCTTTCAGTTGGAAAATATGGGCCTCCATGACATTTGGATTGGAGATGGGGTATTTATAAACAGCATCAAACTCTCCTTTTTTCGGGATGCCTTTTCCATCCAACTCCATTTGATCCTGTGGTTTGTATTTGGTTCCTTCCAAACGATTGCGTTGGAGATTCATGGCATCGCGGAGAGTTAATTTCCGATCAGTTGTATGAAGAAGATCAAAGGACGCATCGTCATATTTAACAGGAGAGCTTGGGTCTAGCGATTTGATCCCCGACCAAACCCGCGAGCGATCTGCTTCTTGCAAAGGCGGATTATAGGATTGAGAAACATGGAATTTTCCATCCACTTCCTTATAGCTATTTGCGTCCTTGGCGACTTTTTCAAGATCTTTTGAGGCAATCGTACGCTCTGTATCCGATAAATCAACATGGCCTAAGAAGAAAGTATTTGGAAAGACTGCAAAGCGGTCTTCTGGGAAGAGAATGGCCGCATATTGGTGACCAGATAGGATTTCCATATACCAGACGCCTTCTTTATCGGCAATGGTCACAATATTTCCTTCTGCAGCGCCTTTTTCTTCAACGATTTTAGCAATGAGTTCAACCCCTTCTCTTGCGGTTTTCACACTTGGGAGAACGATACTGGTCAAGCCCGATTCTGCGAGGCCATCCTTGACATAGGGATCCACCTTTTGGATCTTGTCATTTGCTGAAGCAGATACAGTCGCAGAAATGGAAACCCCATATTCATTGAATCCTGCTTCGTCAAAAATTCCCTGATCTGGGGTGACATCTGGGACCGCTGTATACTTATAGCTAATCTCTGGCAAGGGATATTGAAAACCGTTGGCAGCATCTTCAAAAATGGCACCTTTTTTATTGTAGACGCGCTCTCTGACCACAAAATTTTTATTATGGTTGGGCTCTAAATCTTCGGTACGCCCTACCAAGGTCGAGCCGTCGGCCGTCAGTTTCTTCCCGATGATGAACCCCGTACAGGCCTCAACAGGTTGAGCAATCAACAAAAGCGGAAGCATGGCTGCTACAGCTGAGCGAAAATAGTGCTTCTTCATCCTAAACTCCTTTTTAAAATTGTTTTTCCTTATTTAGTATACTCTTTTATGATCCTGTTTTGCAAGCGATTCCACCAACCGTAAACGATTCGTAAACTATCAGAATTTTTGAGGGGAAACACTTTAAAAAAAAGAAAGGATTGGTATTTTTTGCCAATCCTTAAAATATAGATAAAATCAACTTAAAAACTTTCCTTAGGTGAGTACGGACGTTAGCGAACTTCTACGAAGTTCCATGACTTAGTTTTGAACCTAAGGTTTCAAAACTCCCGAGTGCTTGAAATTATCATGTTTCAAGCACTTTTCTCACGGCGGAAAGTTTTCGTATATCATGAATCATTTTAAAAATTAGTTCCTATACGTTTAGAGAGTGGGACAGAAATCCTAGCCTCTTAATTGTTTTTGGATTATCAAGCAAGACGCAGTGGTTGAGTGGGCTCTACTACGCTGATTTCATCAGCTTTT
>NZ_CAUFJQ010000107.1 GCF_959025735.1 uncultured Streptococcus sp. | reverse complement strand
ATGGGAGAGCGCTTTGGTCGCTACTCCAAATACATTATTCAAGAACGGGCCCTTCCTGATATTCGGGATGGCTTGAAACCTGTTCAACGGCGGATCCTTTATTCTATGAACAAGGATGGCAATACCCATGACAAGGGCTACCGCAAGTCGGCCAAGTCCGTCGGAAATATCATGGGGAATTTCCACCCTCACGGGGATAGTTCGATCTATGATGCCATGGTCCGCATGTCTCAAGACTGGAAGAATCGTGAAATTCTTGTTGAGATGCACGGTAACAATGGTTCTATGGACGGTGATCCACCGGCTGCCATGCGTTATACGGAAGCACGTCTATCTGAAATTGCTGGTTATCTCCTTCAAGATATCGAAAAGAACACAGTGCCATTTGCCTGGAACTTTGACGATACAGAAAAAGAGCCAACTGTTTTGCCTGCAGCCTTTCCAAACCTCTTGGTCAATGGAGCCACGGGTATTTCTGCTGGTTATGCGACAGATATCCCGCCCCATAACCTTGCTGAAGTCATCGATGCGGTGGTCTATATGATCGACCATCCATCTGCCAAGGTAGACAAACTCATGGAGTTTCTTCCTGGACCTGATTTCCCGACCGGTGCCATTATCCAAGGGCGCGATGAGATCAAGAAAGCCTATGAAACTGGTAAGGGACGGGTGGTTGTCCGCTCTAAGACAGAAATCGAGCAACTCAAAGGCGGCAAGCAACAAATCGTCGTTACCGAAATTCCTTATGAGATCAACAAGGCAGTCTTGGTCAAGAAGATCGACGATGTCCGTGTTAACAACAAGGTGGCCGGTATTGCGGAAGTCCGGGATGAGTCTGACCGAGATGGTCTTCGTATTGCCATTGAGCTGAAGAAAGATGCCAATGCAGACTTGATCTTGAACTACTTGTTCAAGTATACAGATTTGCAGGTCAACTACAACTTCAATATGGTGGCGATTGACAACTATACCCCTCGTCAAGTGGGGATTGTGCCGATTCTCTCTAGCTACATTGCTCACCGTCGGGATATCATTGTCGCTCGCTCGCGCTTTGATAAGGAAAAGGCGGAACGACGCCTCCACATTGTAGAGGGATTGATCCGCGTCATTTCCATCCTCGATGAAGTGATTGCCTTGATTCGTGCTTCTGAAAACAAGTCAGATGCCAAGGAAAACCTCAAGGTCAGCTACGATTTCACAGAAGAGCAAGCAGAAGCCATTGTCACCTTGCAATTGTACCGTTTGACCAATACAGATATCGTCACCTTGGAAGAAGAGCATGCTAACCTCAAGGAGCAAATCGCGACCTTGGCTGCTATCATAGGGGATGAACGGACCATGTTCAATCTCATGAAGAAGGAATTGCGTGAAGTCAAGAAGCTCTTTGGCAATCCGCGTCGTAGTGAGTTACAAGACACTGCTAAAACAATTGAGATTGATACATCCAGCCTCATTGTCGAAGAAGAAACCTTCGTGAGTGTGACCCGTGCTGGTTATATCAAACGGACCTCTCCTCGTTCGTTCAATGCCTCAACACTGGAAGAAGTTGGAAAACGAGATGATGACGAGTTGATTTTCGTAGAGCCTGCTAAGACTACCCAGCATCTTTTACTCTTTACCAACTTGGGAAATGCCATTTATCGACCAATCCATGAATTGACAGATACCAAGTGGAAGGATATTGGGGAGCACTTGAGTCAAACTTTGACCAATTTCGAGCAAGAGGAAGAAATTCTCTTTGCGGAGATTGTGGATCAGTTTGAGGGTGTGACCTACTTTGCAGCAACTCAACAAGGGCAAATCAAGCGTTTTGAACGCAAGGAATTGAGCCCGTGGCGGACTTATCGTTCTAAATCGACTAAGTACGCTAAGCTAAAAGATCAAGACGATCGTATCGTAGCTGTTGCGCCAGTTGTCCTTGAAGACATCATGATCATCACCAGAAATGGGTATGGGTTGCGCTTTAATATTGAAGAGGTCCCTGTCGTAGGAGCCAAAGCAGCAGGGGTCAAAGCTATTAACCTGAAAGACGGGGATCAAGTCGCTGCCGCCTTTAAGTCTACAACACCAAGTATGTATATTTTGACCCAGCGAGGCAGTCTCAAACGGATGTTGCAAGACGATATTCCTGTAACTAGCCGTGCTAAACGTGGCCTACAGGTCTTGCGTGAGTTGAAAAATAAACCCCACCGCGTCTTCAAGGCAGGTCCAGTTTTCACGGACCAAGGAGATTTTGATCTCTTTACGAGCCAGGAAGAAGTAGGAGAGCAAGATCAAATTCTTACCATTACCTCTACCACTGGACAGGTGACCGAGGTTGATTTGACACAATTAAGCATTTCTGAAAGAACAAGCAATGGATCCTTTGTCAATGATACCATTTCGGATCAAGAAGTTTTTTCAGCCACTATCAAATAAAAGAAGGGGTCGGTCTATTCTAGGACTGACTTTCTTTAAAAATAAATTTTCTGAAAATTGAAAATATCACTTGAAATTCTCATGAAATGGTGTACAATAGTTTACATAGATTGAGAAACTAAATGGACCTGAACCAGGTCAAAAAGAACAAATTTAAGGAGCACGATCATGACAGTATCACTTGATTGGGAAAACCTTGGCTTTTCATACATGAAATTACCTTATCGCTATTTGGCACATTATCGCAATGGAGCTTGGGAAAAAGGGGAATTGACAGAAGATGCGACTTTGCATTTGTCCGAATCTTCTCCAAGTTTGCATTACGGTCAGCAAGCCTTTGAAGGCTTAAAAGCCTACCGTACAAAAGATGGAAGCATCCAATTGTTCCGTCCAGATGAAAATGCCAAACGTTTGCAACGCACGGCGGATCGTTTGCTGATGCCTCAAGTACCTGTTGACATGTTTGTGGATGCTTGTAATGCAGTGGTAAAAGCTAATGAAGAGTACGTTCCACCGTATGGTACCGGAGGAACTCTTTATCTCCGTCCGCTGTTAATTGGGGTTGGTGATATCATTGGAGTCAAGCCTGCTGATGAGTATATCTTTACCATCTTTGCCATGCCTGTCGGTAACTACTTTAAAGGTGGTTTGGTGCCAACTAACTTCTTGATTCAAGATGAGTATGACCGTGCTGCACCACATGGTACAGGGGCTGCTAAAGTTGGTGGGAACTATGCAGCTAGTATGTTACCAGGGAAGATTGCCCATGATCGTAACTTCTCAGACGTGATTTATCTTGATCCAGCGACTCACACCAAGATTGAAGAAGTTGGTTCTGCAAACTTCTTTGGTATCACTGCTAATAACGAATTTGTGACGCCATTGAGCCCTTCTATTTTGCCATCTATTACTAAGTACTCTTTGCTTTACCTAGCAGAACACCGTCTTGGTATGACACCAATTGAAGGTGATGTCTTTATTAATGACTTGGATCGCTTTGTGGAAGCAGGAGCTTGTGGTACCGCAGCTGTGATCTCTCCAATCGGAGGTGTTCAACACGGGGATGACTTCCATGTCTTTTATTCTGAAACAGAAGTAGGTCCTGTCACACGTCAACTCTACGACGAGTTGACCGGTATTCAATTTGGCGATATCGAAGCACCTGAAGGATGGATTGTCAAAGTCGATTAAAACGAAGGAGTCTGAGACCAAAAATATCCAGGATTCAATGAGAGACTGCCTTAACGAAGAACGTAGCAGCTAACGTTTCTCCTTATTCGCTTATAGGCTCAAAAGAATGCCGAATGACCTTTTCGGGGGTGGGATGAAGAAGGAATTTCTATTTAAATTCTTTCTTTCTCACTCCCTTTTCTCTTGCGTCATCAAAAGAATTTTTGTAAAATAGAAAAAGTGAAAAGAGGGTTGAAATGAGTAAAAAAGATAAGAAAATTGAGATTCAAATCGTTGATAGTAAAGTAATCGTCGGAAAAGACACTTTTGATGGATTCACTTTGTCCATCGGTAAGAAAACGATTGGTGAAATTGCAGATATGGGAGAGCAGTTTGCCATTATCAAGAATGGAAATGTGGATTCCCTTTACAAAAAACTTGAAAAAGCCGTTGAAATTTTAATAGAAAATTATAATTTGAATAAATAAGGGCTTGCAATCATAGTAAATCAATGGTATAATAGATCCTGTTGATTTATATGGAGAGATAGCGAAGAGGCTAAACGCGGCGGACTGTAAATCCGCTCCTTCGGGTTCGGGGGTTCGAATCCCTCTCTCTCCATTAGCGTTCATTGTGACGATGATAAAGTGACAGATGTCAGCGCTCTTTTTGGGGTATAGCCAAGCGGTAAGGCAAGGGACTTTGACTCCCTCATGCGTTGGTTCGAATCCAGCTACCCCAGTTCTTAGGTAATATCAGATAAGTGATAAAATATCTATCCAGGTATTTTATTTCTTTATAGGATGAGTCGTTAAAGATTGTAGTTGATCTCATTGCGAGTGCTTGCTTAGGAAAAATAATTATAAGTATGTCAAGTTTTAGAAAACTTGATTGTTGGAGGATTTTTTAGATGAATGAATTTGAAGATTTGCTAAACAGTGTTAGCCAAGTTGAACCAGGTGACGTTGTTACTGCTGAAGTATTGACAGTTGACGCGAACCAAGCTAACGTTGCAATCTCTGGAACTGGTGTCGAAGGTGTCTTGACTCTTCGCGAATTGACAAACGATCGTGATGCTGATATCAACGACTTGGTAAAACCAGGTGAAACACTTGAATTGCTTGTTCTTCGTCAAGTAGTTGGGAAAGATACTGATACAGTAACTTACCTTGTATCTAAAAAACGTTTGGAAGCTCGCAAAGCATGGGACAAATTGGTCGGACGTGAAGAAGAAGTTGTTACTGTTAAAGGAACTCGCGCTGTTAAGGGCGGACTTTCAGTAGAATTTGAAGGACTTCGTGGATTTATTCCAGCTTCAATGCTTGATACTCGTTTTGTACGTAACACTGAACGTTTCGTAGGTCAAGAATTTGATGCTAAAATCAAAGAAGTAGATCCAAAAGAAAACCGCTTCATCCTTTCTCGTCGTGAGGTTGTTGAAGCTGAATCAGCTGCAGCACGCGCAGAAGTATTTGGTAAATTGAACGTTGGTGATGTCGTAACTGGTAAAGTTGCACGTATCACAAGCTTCGGTGCCTTCATCGACCTTGGTGGTGTTGATGGATTGGTTCACTTGACAGAATTGTCACACGAACGCAACGTATCACCTAAATCAGTTGTAACTGTTGGTGAAGAAATCCAAGTGAAAGTTCTTGACTTGAACGAAGAAGAAGGTCGTGTATCACTTTCATTGAAAGCTACAACACCTGGACCTTGGGATGGCGTTGAACAAAAATTGGCTGCTGGTGATGTGATCGAAGGAACTGTTAAACGCTTGACTGACTTCGGTGCATTCGTTGAAGTATTGCCAGGTATTGACGGACTTGTACACATCTCACAAATTTCACACAAACGTGTTGAAAATCCAAAAGATGTTCTTAAAGTTGGACAAGAAGTAACTGTTAAAGTTCTTGAAGTAAATGCTGCAGATGAACGTGTATCACTTTCTATCAAAGCTCTTGAAGAACGTCCAGCTCAAGAAGAAGGCGAAAAACAAGAAAAACGTCAATCTCGCCCACGTCGTCCAAAACAAGAAAAACGTGACTTTGATCTTCCAGAAACTCAAACTGGATTCTCAATGGCTGACTTGTTTGGCGATATCGAATTGTAATATTCAAAAAGCTTACCTTTCGGTAAGCTTTTTTTACTTGTAAAATTCTCGAGAATTTGATATACTATAACAGTTGCCACCCTTAGTGTAATGGATATCACGTAAGATTCCGGTTCTTGAGATGGGGGTTCGATTCCCTCAGGGTGGAAAGAAAAAAGGTTGAGAACTCTCAGCCTTTTTATCTTATGTTCATAGCTCAAAAAGAGAGTGGGACAGAAATCGGTAATTCGTTAGAATTCGATTTCGTCGTCC
>NZ_CAUFJQ010000106.1 GCF_959025735.1 uncultured Streptococcus sp. | reverse complement strand
GCTGCTTCCACCGCAAAATCTGGTTTGTAATTTTCGATTGACACGTTTTTCTCCAAACATTCGTATTCTCCCCATTATAGCATAAAATAGGCTTTTTAGCACGGATGACTTGATCTCAGAGGAGAGATCTACTCATAAACAAATGGAGAAGGTCTTCGTTACTTTTTTAGACAAAAAAACTTTCCAAAATGGAAAGTAATGAGGTTAGAGTAGAGAGCAGTTTCATTCACAAGCCGTACTATTCTCCATTCTTTTCTTCCTCCGAGTTCTTTAAATATAGAAATTGAAGGTCGCTAACAATACTAGAAGTACCTACTTTTTCACCTCTTTTTATATGAAGTACTTTAGAGAACTTCTGAAAATCTTGTTCTTCGGCATCTGGAGCAATACGAATATCCACAGATTGCCAACTATCATCTTTCACTTCATATCCAACCAAAACAATCACAAAGTCATTTCCAACCTGCTGTCGACCTGATAGCAACATGGATGCTTTTCCAAACAACGCATCATAATATGTTGGATTAGATACCGCAAATAGGATAATATCTTGTCTTTTTAATTTTCCATCAACACTGGCTATGGGAATTTTATCAATATTCTCAATCATAGGTAAAACGGTGTCACGTTTTAACCCTTCAAAACTCCATTCATTGTTATAATCTGATTTCGGATTCATGATTTTATCATAACTGTATAGATACTCCGCACCCATACTAAGAAAGAATAAGACAAAAGGAATACAAGTAACAATCAGGACACGTTTTTTATTCCCAGCTAATAGATCAAACATAACATAACTGAAATAAATTAATAGTCCCCAGAAAATTGTATTTTGATTGACGAAAGTATCTCGTACATTCGCAAAAGCTATTTCCCATAATTTCTGGTGGTATAAGTTTATATATTCTTCCACTACATCCTCCTCTAATATCTATGATGCTAATTTGAGCCTCAATTACATCATTATACCATCTTTTAAGACTTTCATCACCTTCATCCCCAGAGCTTGCAAATGGACTAAAAAATGGTATAGTAGAAGAAAAAGAACTCGGAATTTTTTATGAAACAAACAAGCTTAAAAGAGGTCTCTCCTCTTCTCCAGCGCATCATTAATTGGTCGTCCATCATTGGAGCTCTTGGGACCTTGGCCTTTTGTATCTGGGCCTACTTTGCTGGCATCCTTCAATCCAAGGAAACTCTGTCTGCCTTTATTTTGCAAGCAGGTATTTTTGGACCACCTCTCTTTATCTTTCTTCAGATCCTTCAGACAGTGGTCCCTATTATTCCCGGCGCCCTGACATCTGTCGCTGGTGTCTTTATCTATGGCCACATCATTGGGACCATCTACAATTACATCGGGATCGTGATTGGCTGTGCCATTATCTTCCACCTAGCCAGAATGTACGGGCCTAAGTTCGTCCAATCCATGGTCAGTCAGAAGACCTACGACAAGTACATTGGCTGGCTCAATGAAGGCAAGCGGTTCGATCGCTTCTTTATCTTCATGATGATCTGGCCGGTTAGTCCTGCTGACTTCATCTGTATGCTGGCAGGTCTGACCAATATGACCTTCAAACGCTACATGACTATCATCATCCTCTGCAAACCTATCACCCTTGTCATCTACACCTATGGCCTGACCTATATCATCGATTATTTCTGGAAAATGGTCTAAAGCATAACACCACCTCCTAATTGACTAGGAGGTGGTGTTTTTGTAGTCCTATGAATAGTTTATTACTCTCTATTTCGCAACCCAACCAATCGCATCTGCAGGAGGATTGTCCACATCAATCCAGATGAAGTCAATGCCAATTTCACCGTTTTTGAATTTGGAAAGACGAATACCATTGATTTCTAGCTGAGACAGTTTCTTACCCGTTAAGATCTCTCTATCTTTTAGCTGAAAGACCCCACGAAGAATCCAATTACCAAGAATTTCTTGCTTATCAGTTGATTGAATGGCCTTCCCAGCTTCTTGGTTGATATAGGCAGTAATCACATCACCTGATGATAAAAATCGTAGCTTAAAGGTCCGTTCTTCTTTTGGGAGCACAAGTTTACTTGTACCTGGCTCAAACCTTCCAATATCTTTACCAAAAAAGTCCGGACGCTCCTCATGAAAATGTTTGGAGTCTGGAAGAGGAATATACACTTCACTGACTGGACGATATACCAGCTGTTCAATTTCTTTGATTAGTTTTTCATTCCCCGTCTCGTTTACAAAGCGAATCAAGTCCTCGCGAATAGATTTCATCTGGGCTTTTTCTTCCTTGGTAGACCATTTTTTCAAGAGGATTTCTTCTAAAGAAAAGGTCACAAAGGCTAGTTCTTCTGGAGCGAGACTGTCTTTAAATTTGTCCTGAATCTTTAAAATTCGTGGCAAGCGCTCTTTTTTGGCCAATTTTGATCCACCATTAAAGGCATTAAAGCCCGAATTTTCTTCTACATTTCCGTGCTTATCTGTGATCACCCACGACACCGTCTCAAGAATTTCTGAATCACTTTTTTCTGAGGTCAATAAATGAAGGTGTTCAAAGAGATAAAAGGGATCTTCAACATAATTCACATCCCAAGTATCAACCACAATCTCCTTATTCCTAAAGGTCATATGAAGCTGACTATCTGCAGCCGTGTATTTGTAAT
Organism: uncultured Streptococcus sp.; assembly: GCF_959025735.1. Taxonomy (GTDB): domain Bacteria; phylum Bacillota; class Bacilli; order Lactobacillales; family Streptococcaceae; genus Streptococcus. The sequence continues at coordinate 3,310 of NZ_CAUFJQ010000106.1, read as the reverse complement.
CATGATGGCCATCTGTGAAACGAAAATTTGTCGGATTGTTCTTGGTTGTTGAGCCTAAAATCTTGAGATGGTCTAGATCAACGGGCAAATAAGTCGTTTCTCCTACGTGTATTTGTGGTTTGTGACCCTTCGAGGTCGGCATCAAGACATGATAGACGGCTTCTACATGACCAGCATCAGAATGAAATCCTTTTATGAGTGCTTTGGATGATTCAATCCGTTGATTTCGCAAGGTCGCAATCTCACGGGCCAGTTTTTCATAGCGGGCATCATTTTCTTTATCAGCTGTTTCCTTGTCCGGTGAAATATCAGCATGAAATCGAATTTCACTCAATAGTTCATTCCAAGACTGTGAATCTTTCTTGAATTGAGCGATCTTTTGATCCCCTGAGTCCAAGCCAAAGGATTTAATTCCAACCAAATACTTATGTTGCTCATCAACGACCAGCGAAGCATCATAAGAGGTGTTGGCAATATCCTCACCAACAGCATGAAAAGCTTTTTGGAAAACAGTCTCTTGGAATTTTGAATTGACTATCGGAGCAACATAGCTTTCTCGATCCTCAGAATCTTCGGCTTCTGCCTTTTGAGAAAATGCTTCACTCAGACTAGCAAAATTGGTAATGAGCGTCTTGTATTTCTCTTTTTGTTCATGTTTAAGGTTTTCCCACATCTATTCATCCTCACTTCTTATTTAAGTATATCAAAAGAAGACTAGATTTTCACTAGTCCTCTTACTTATATAATTCGTTAAATAATGCTGTAAAACTCCAAATTGCCACGTTTTTTTACCAATCTGAAATAATCTTCGTCTGATAAAACGGCAAGACCATCTTCATAGGAGGCAATCTTCTTCTCTGCTTCCTCATAAGTGGAGACAAAATCTTTCACATAAGACTGGCCTTCAAACTGTCCATTCATCTTGGTATAAATAATCGCGAATTTTCCTGTACGATCAATCTGTGACGGACCATTGCTCTCATTAAGGGCAAAAGCAATCCGCTCTGCAATGCGTTTAATCACAGGGACGACCACACTATTTCCAGCTTGTTTATAGAGTTGACCATTGGAAACACCCTCAGGCAATTTAAAAGTCTTTGGATACCCTTGTACATTGAAGGTTTCCTTCGGTGTTAACTTACGAATCTCCCCACTGTCAGTCAAAATAAGAGGGACATTGTGCCCGCCTGTTCCCATATTAGCCGTTAAGGTTGGAACAACGCCATTTTTATTCTCACGAACGTATTGACGACGCCACTGGTAGACCGTATCTTGACTGGTCACGTTGGCCTTAAGGTCAGCGTAGAAATTTTGCTTGCCTTCTCGATAATAGTAGGCTTCATCTGGCTTGGCACCAAAATCAATAACATCAGCCAAGGTCGTTGTCAGCTTGATTTCTTCTGGGAATTCAAACAAATCGTAGGCTTCTTTTGTGTCAAAACCAACAATGTAAATCCGTTCACGGTTTTGAGGGATATTTCCATAGTCTTTCCCGTTGAGGACCTTCCACTTGATGAAGTAGTTGTTCTCAGTCAAAGCCTCACGAATAACCTTGAAGGTATTCCCATGGTCATGGCCAACCATGTTTTTGACGTTTTCGATAAAGATGGCACGAGGTTTACGCCCTTCAATCATACGAAGCAACTCAAAGAAAAGATCCCCACGATCATCATCAAATCCCTTGCGGTAACCCGCAATACTAAAGGCCTGACAAGGGAATCCTCCCATAATCACATCCACGCGCTCAGCCGGAATATCTTCTGGCTGCACCGCATGAATATCACGACTATCCAAATGCGTGTTCGGATAATTTAAACGATAAGTCTGACGCGCATACTTATCAAATTCATTGGCATACACCACTCTGAACTCGTTGGTCTGTTCAAATCCCAACTCAATTCCCCCAACACCTGAGAAGAAAGCTGCAATGTTGTACTTCTCAGGCCGGTTCGAACTTACAGAATTTGTCATGTAGTTACCTGCTTTCTAAAATATTAACTTTTCTAGTATAACATGAATAAGAAAATAAGTACCATTTTATAGATTAAACTCTTGCTTAATACTATTGACTGTATTAATTAGTGACGGTTCTCTTAATTCAACATCTTCAAAATCACTCTCCTCTAAACCGTTTTTAATTAAATAATAGGAGATGTTTTCGTTAGTAGAGTATGCTAATTGATATTTTGGGAATTTTATGAAAAATGGCTTTTGACTATATTGGGCTAATTCTTTTTTATTACTTAAGATTTTCACTCGATAGCTTAATGAAATAGGAGCATCTACTAAAATATTAAAACGAAATGTATTTTCACCTTTTGACAACATATGATTAATTGTGAATTTATAATACTTTTGCTTATATGGGGATACCAATTCTACAATCGGAATTATGGTTCTATCAATCGGAACGGCACCTCCTCCCAAATTTCTACAAAAGCATTTCCCAGATGACATATAAGGGATTTCAATTTTACTTTCAGCTGTTTTCGTAAACTTGTTTATTAATTCCAATTTCACCAACTGTTTAAAATCTGGGAAATCATCAGAAAAGTGTTTGCTTATAATATAATTTGTTAAATCTATAGAAAATATTTTTTTTATATCACCTCCTTGTAAATCCTTAATTTTCGATTCAGTTTCAAAAATTAGTATTTTCTCATTACTATCTCTGTTCAAGTACCAACAAAATAACTGATACTCTGCTTGATTACTACACTTATTCCCATTATTAAACATCACAAAGTCTACTCTTTGATTTTGAGAATCGAAACCTTTTTGTACAATCGTATCTTCATAAGAGTAATCAAGAACCTCGATGTCGTCAATCACCAATTCATGTATTAGTAATTCATCTTTTGGATTTTTAATAACAAGTTCATTTTCTACATAATTTATAAAATCATTTGAGTTATGATAAACAGATACTTGATTCCCACTAATGAATTTAGGAACATTTCTGATATCAATTTTTTTAATTTTTATTTTTTGAAATCTAGTATAGATATACTTTTTAAAAAGCCAGAGAATAGATGATATTGATATTGAAAATATCCAAAAATAAATGTTTGATAACAATCCTATTAATACTTGTTCATTTCCATCTGATGTTAACACTGTTATATCTCCTTTGAATCTGTACTTTCATTATACCAAAAAAACACGGCATTCCGCCGTGTTTCTGTGTTTATTTCACCAACTTCTTCATCTCATCAATCCGTGCTACGGTCGCGTCGTACTTCGCTTGGTAGTCGGCTTGTTTGTCGCGTTCTTTTTGGACGACTTCTGGTTTGGCATTGGCTACGAAGCG
>NZ_CAUFJQ010000105.1 GCF_959025735.1 uncultured Streptococcus sp. | reverse complement strand
GGAAAGTTGCAGCTTTTCCTGCAATCTTCAATGTTAATGAACCCGTCGTATTTGGCTTCCCAATTGTAATGAACCCAGTGATGTTCCTTCCATTTATTATCGTTCCAATTTTAGCAGCGATAATTGTTTATACTTCAATTGCTATTGGGTTCATGCATCCATTCTCAGGTGTGACCCTTCCTTGGAGTACACCAGCCATTATTTCTGGATTTATGGTTGGAGGTTGGCAAGGTGCTTTCGTTCAAGTGCTGGTTCTCGCAACCTCGACTGTCGTATATTTCCCATTCTTCAAATTCCAAGATAATCTTGCCTATAACAACGAATTACAAGCTGAAAAATAGTGCGTTTATTAGGAGTGCACAGATGTGCGACTAGAATAGAATTTATAGGTATTATCCATAATTCATTGAAATTCGTAAAATTTAATGCTACTATAGTTACGAAAGAAAACAAAATAATTTCAAAAGAAAGGTTTTGAAAAAATGAAACAAGTAGAAGTAGCAAGTACAAGCATTAAAACAGAATATTTTGGAAGCCTCACTGAACGCATGAATAAGTATCGTGAAGATGTCTTAAACAAGAAGCCTTATATCGACGCTGAACGTGCCGTTCTTGCAACTAAGGCATATGATCGTTATAAGGAACAACCAAATGTTCTTAAACGTGCCTATATGTTGAAAGAGATTCTTGAAAATATGACAATCTATATTGAGGATGAATCCATGATTGCTGGAAACCAAGCATCCTCTAATAAAGATGCTCCGATCTTCCCAGAATATACTTTAGAGTTCGTTCTGAAGGAATTGGATCTTTTTGAAAAGCGGGATGGTGACGTCTTCTATATTACGGAAGAAACGAAAGAGCAGCTCCGTAGTATCGCACCGTTCTGGGAAAATAATAACTTACGTGCAAGAGCTGGAGCTCTTCTACCTGAAGAAGTATCTGTCTATATGGAAACAGGATTCTTCGGTATGGAAGGGAAGATGAATTCAGGAGATGCCCACTTAGCAGTCAATTATCAAAAATTATTGCAATATGGCTTGAAAGGTTTTGAAGAAAGAGCCCGCCAAGCTAAAGCAGCCCTAGATCTAACGGATCCAGCTAGCATTGATAAGTACCATTTTTACGATTCTATCTTTATCGTAGTTGATGCTGTTAAGACCTATGCTCAACGATTTGTTGAACTTGCTAAACAACTTGCTGAGACAGCAACTCCTGAACGTAAGAAGGAATTGCTTGAAATTGCAGAGATTTGCTCAAAAGTTCCATACGAGCCTGCAAGTACATTTGCAGAGGCTGTTCAGTCTGTTTGGTTTATCCAATGTATTCTTCAGATTGAATCAAATGGACACTCACTTTCATATGGCCGTTTTGACCAATATATGTATCCATACGTTAAAGCTGATTTGGAAAGTGGACGGGAAACTGAAGAGAGTATTGTTGAACGCTTGACCAACCTTTGGATTAAGACTATTACAATTAACAAAGTACGTAGTCAAGCACATACCTTCTCATCTGCAGGTAGTCCGCTTTATCAAAATGTTACGATTGGTGGTCAAACGCGTGATAAGAAAGACGCTGTTAACCCATTGTCTTATTTAGTGTTGAAGTCTGTTGCTCAAACTCACCTTCCTCAACCAAACTTAACTGTTCGTTACCATGCTGGTTTGGATGCCCGCTTCATGAACGAATGTATTGAAGTTATGAAGCTCGGATTCGGTATGCCTGCTTTCAATAATGATGAGATCATTATTCCATCCTTTATTTCAAAAGGCGTGCTTGAAGAAGATGCTTATGATTACAGTGCAATTGGTTGTGTAGAAACAGCTGTTCCAGGTAAGTGGGGATATCGCTGTACAGGTATGAGTTATATGAACTTCCCTAAAGTTTTGCTCATTACGATGAATGACGGAATCGATCCTGCTTCTGGCAAGCGCTTTGCACCAAGCTTTGGTCATTTTAAAGACATGAAGAGCTTCGATGAATTGCAAACAGCATGGGACAAGACCTTACGCCACTTAACCCGCATGAGTGTGATCGTAGAAAACTCTATCGACCTATCTCTTGAAAGAGAAGTGCCAGATATCCTCTGTTCAGCTTTGACAGATGACTGTATTGGACGTGGAAAACACCTAAAAGAAGGTGGGGCTGTCTACGATTATATTTCTGGTTTACAAGTGGGTATTGCAAACTTATCCGATTCGCTTGCAGCGATCAAGAAACTGGTATTTGAAGAAGGGCGCTTAACACCACAAGAACTATGGCATGCTCTGGAAACCGATTACGAGGGCGAACGTGGAAAAGAAATCCAAGAGATGCTTATCCATGATGCACCGAAGTATGGAAACGATGATGACTATGCAGACAGCTTAGTTCGAGAAGCATACGATATTTATGTGGATGAAATTGCTAAATATCCAAATACTCGCTATGGACGTGGGCCAATCGGTGGTATCCGTTACTCAGGTACATCTTCTATTTCAGCCAATGTAGGACAAGGTCGTGGAACATTAGCTACTCCGGACGGTCGTAATGCTGGAACTCCACTAGCAGAAGGATGCTCTCCATCCCACAATATGGACCAACATGGCCCAACATCTGTTCTAAAATCAGTTTCTAAATTGCCAACAGATGAAATAGTTGGTGGTGTTTTACTGAACCAAAAAGTAAACCCACAAACTTTAGCCAAAGAAGAAGATAAATTAAAACTTATTGCTTTACTCCGTACGTTCTTTAATCGTCTACATGGATACCATATTCAATATAATGTGGTTTCTAGAGAAACGTTATTAGATGCTCAAAAACATCCGGAAAAACACCGTGACTTAATTGTACGTGTTGCAGGCTACTCAGCTTTCTTCAATGTACTATCAAGAGCTACACAAGATGATATTATTGGACGGACAGAGCATACTCTATAGTAAAGAGGTATGTATATGGAATTTATGCTTGATACTTTAAATATAAATGAAATAAAAAAATGGGCTCGAGTGTTACCTCTTGCTGGGGTAACCTCTAACCCAACAATTGCCAAAAAAGAAGGAGAAATCGATTTCTTTAAACGGATTCATGAGGTTCGGGAGATCATTGGTGAAGCTCCTTCTATCCATGTGCAAGTTGTTGCGAAAGATTATGACGGTATTTTAAAAGATGCTGCGAAAATTCGACAAGAATGTGGCGGAAATGTTTTTATTAAAGTTCCGGTTACTCCTGAGGGGTTGGCAGCTATCAAAACATTAAAATCAGAAGGTTATAAAATTACTGCAACCGCAATTTATACTGTATTTCAAGGTCTTTTGGCTATTGAAGCAGGCGCAGATTACCTTGCTCCCTATTATAATCGAATGGAGAACTTGAATATTGATTCAGCACAGGTAATAGCACAATTGGCAGATTCAATCGAAAAAAATCAATCATCAAGCAAAATTCTAGCAGCATCCTTTAAGAATGTCGGTCAAGTCAATCGAGCATTCAAAGAAGGGGCACAAGCCATCACTGCTGGGGCTGATGTCTTTGAAGCGGCTTTTGGAATGCCGTCAATTGAAAAAGCGGTGAATGATTTTGCAAATGATTGGTCAGCTATTCATCATCAGAATATAATTTGATAAAGGAGGAGTATATGAGAAATTTTGCAAGTCCGTCACGTTACATTCAAGGGGAAAATGCCTTATTTGAAAATGCAAAACCTATTTTAGAACTGGGGAGTCATCCTGTATTACTATGCGACTCAGTAGTCTATGAAATCGTAGGAGAACGATTTGAAAAATATCTCCTTCGGTATGGATTTACAGTCTTGCCAGTCTTCTTTAATGGAGAAGCTTCTGATAACGAAATCAATCGTGTGGTTAGTTTGGCAGAAGAAAATGGCTGTGATTTGGTCATTGGACTTGGTGGAGGAAAGACCATCGATAGTGCGAAAGCTATTGCCGATCTTTTAAAATCACCAGTTGTGATTGCCCCTACCATTGCCTCTACAGATGCTCCTGTTTCCGCTTTGTCAGTTATCTACACGGATGAAGGTGCCTTTGCTCGCTATATTTTCTATTCTAAAAACCCAGAATTGGTCTTGGTGGATAGCAAAGTCATCTCTCAAGCACCAAAACGTTTGCTCGCTTCTGGAATCGCAGATGGATTAGCGACTTGGGTCGAAGCGCGTGCGGTAATGCAAGCCAATGGAAAAACCATGTTGGGTCAACGACAAACCTTAGCGGGTGTCGCCATTGCACAACGTTGTGAAGAAACCTTATTTGCTGATGGACTCCAAGCCATGGCTGCTTGTGAAGCCAAAGTCGTAACCCCTGCTCTTGAAAACATCATTGAAGCCAATACCCTTCTTAGTGGTATTGGGTTTGAAAGTGGTGGGTTAGCAGCTGCCCATGCCATCCATAATGGCTTTACAGCCCTTACTGGGGACATCCACCATTTGACTCACGGTGAAAAAGTAGCCTACGGAACGTTAGTTCAATTGTTCTTAGAAAACCGTCCTAAGGAAGAATTGAATAAATACATTCGTTTCTATCAACAAATCGGTATGCCAACCACTCTGAAAGAAATGCATCTTGAAACTGCAAGTTATGAAGATCTTCTCAAGGTTGGCCAACAGGCCACCATCGAAGGAGAAACCATCCACCAAATGCCATTCAAGGTACAAGCATCTGATATTGCTCAAGCGATTGTAGCAGTAGATGCTTATGTCAAGTCCTTAGGCTAACTATAGAACGGAACTCCTTTCTAAAACAATAACTCCCATTACCATAAGGTATGGGAGTTATTGTTTTAGTTTCTTCTTTTTGGATCGGTTTGTTTAAAGATTAGGTATAAAATTCCGGCTGGCAAGAAGCAGAAGAGCCACATAACATCTAGTCCCTTCTGTTTACTGTTAGAGTTTGTTGCTTTAGAATCGCTCACGGCCATTCCCGCCTTAATACTTGGAGATACCTGTTGCAAGCCGTTTTGGACGACCAGGCGGTTGTTTTCCAGTTTAATTGCTGGATTCGTGCCTTTTTTAACGGTTGCATAAAAGTCTTGCTTCAGCTGAATGGTCTTCCCGTCGATGGTGTGTTCCCCTGCAGAGAGAACTTTTTTGTATTGGTAATCCGCAAACATTTTCTCAGCCAAGGTATTTCCGATCTGATTGCGGTAGCTTTCGGCGATCTCGACATCGTAGTTCCCAACCCCTAAAATGACTTCGATAATCCGCTGTTTACCCCGCTTGGTTGTCGCAGTGTAGTTGTAGTCAGCAGTCGGGCTAGATCCGGTCTTGAGTCCATCTGTTCCTTTGAGGGCGAACTTTCCACCTTCGAGGGAAGTGTTGTAATTATCGTAGCTTTGCTCGTAAGGGGTTCCTTCCATGATAGTGGTGTGAGCTTGCTTGGTGTATTCCAACATTTCTGGCAGGTCGTTTACGATGTGATAAGCCAGAATAGACATATCTCGCGCTGTGATTTCGTTATTGGCATTGACATCGTAGCGTTGCGGATTGTAGTAGCCTTGAAGCACCGAGATCATCGCCCCATTTGGATTGTGCCATTTGGTATGGCTCATCCCCATTTCTTGCGCGTACTGATTCATTAGATCCAAAAACTTATCGGGATCATTGTCCGTGACAGCGTTGGCGAGCATAATCACAGCTGCGCTAGAAGAGGGAACAAAGAGCATCTTGATCAATTCAGATACCTTATAGTCCACACCAGCTACAATCGGTGAGTTACTTAACAGATTGTTTTCCGAGATGGCTTGGTCTGCCTCTGTTGCTGTAACCACGGTATCATATTTGATCTTGCCTTCTTTGAGGGCCCGAAAGACTACATAGGCACTCATGAGTTTGGCCATGCTTCCTGAGTCCCGGACCGTGTCGATATTGTCTCCGTACAATATAGCTCCAGTATTGGCGTCGATGACGATGTCAGCCTTAGGCTTGTAAAAATCATCCAATACCAGTCCAGCATCAGCTGCGATTTTCATGACATCTTCTTGCTGGTAGA
>NZ_CAUFJQ010000104.1 GCF_959025735.1 uncultured Streptococcus sp. | reverse complement strand
TTTTTGTTTACCGATGGTAGTGCAATTTTGTGAATGCTGTCTTTTCATGCTATAATGGGAATTGAAATGTGAGGTAGTTTATGAAGGCAATTGATATACGTTTTTTATTGATGGGAATTTTTTTCTTGCTTTATGGGATTGTAAGAAAAAATATCTTTATTGTGATTGTTGGTGGGGCATTTTTACTCTATAGTTTTTATAGCAAGAAGATGGAGCCAACCAAGAAAAATATTTTTAAGCCAGAGCTCAAGCTTCGAGGGCCTAAGAAACCGAAATCGAAGAAAGGAAAGAAAAAATGAATCATTATCGTTTAAATAATGGGGTGGAGATTCCTGTATTGGGATTTGGAACCTGGAAAGCAGCGGATGGAGAAGAAGCCTATCAAGCTGTCTTAGCTGCTTTAAAAGCAGGTTATCGCCATATCGATACAGCTGCGATTTATCAGAATGAAGAGAGTGTGGGTCGGGCCATTAAAGACAGTGGTCTTGCGCGCGAAGACCTGTTTATTACCACCAAACTTTGGAATACTCATCACACCTATGAAGACGCTCAAGCTGCTTTGGAAGAGTCTCTTGAGAAACTAGGCTTGGACTATGTGGATCTTTATTTGATTCATTGGCCAAATCCAAAATCACTTCGAAAAAATGATGCTTGGAAACAACGAAATGCTGAGGTTTGGCGGGCAATGGAAGATATGCTAGCTGCTGGCAAGGTTCGAGCTATTGGTATTAGCAATTTTCTGCCTCATCATTTGGAAGCCCTCCTTGAAACAGCTCGGGTCATTCCGTCTGTGAACCAAATTCGTCTAGCACCTGGGGTTTACCAAAGCGAAGCCATTGCAGCGAGTCGTAAGCATGGCATTTTACTAGAGGCTTGGGGACCTTTTGGCCAAGGAGAATTGTTCCAAAATGAACAAGTAAAAGAAATGGCTACTAAATATGGAAAGACGGTCGCTCAACTAGCCTTGGCTTGGAGTTTGCAAGAAGGTTTCCTTCCACTGCCAAAATCGGTTACACCTGAGCGGATTGCGAGTAATTTAAATTGCTTTGATTTTGAATTGACGGCAGATGATATGGAACTCCTTCGCCATCTTCCGGTTGAAGCAGGTGCACCAGATCCAGACACCAAAGATTTTTAAAAGAGAATTTCTATTCATTAATGAAAACCGAGGACAGTTTCGTTCTCGGTTTTTAAAATCCTTTCAATGATTAAATAATTTTAAAACTCCAACAAAAACAGATGTTCTATAATACCTTCCCATACTAATTTACATTTTTCCGAACGAAAATAAATTAATAGTTAGTAACATTCGTGAATGTTACATTTGTGTTACATTTTGTTTTTTGAATGAATTTTCAGACAATTTTGCGTTATAATAGTTACTATTAAAATAAAAGGGGAGTTTCTATGAATAGACAAGAACGTTTTTCATTAAGAAAATACAAATTTGGTGTAGCCTCAGTTTTATTAGGGGCTGTTTTGGTATTTGGATCTGCACAAGCGAGTGCTGAAGAACAAGCAGCCAGCCAAACAAGTGCTGGAACACAGCTTGTAGCCACTACTCAACAGGCACCTGCTGAAGAAGAGCATTCACAAGCAACAGAAGCAAATACAGCAGTTGCTAGTGAGAAAGTAGAAGTTGCAAAAGAAGCAACAGTTGCTGAAAAGACAACGAATGCAACAGAAGTAGCTCTTGTTGAAAAAACAGAAGCTCCGAAAGAGGCAGCTACTGTTCCAGAAACAAAACCGGAAGTAGCGGAAAAACCTGTAGAAAAAGCAACAGCAGTGGCTACTGCGACAAGTTCAGAAACAACGAATCGCCATGAGGCAGCTGAAAAACCTCAAAGCATCGAAAGTGACGAAATTATTACTGTTCCCCAAACCTGGAAGCAAGGTTATAAAGGGGAAGGGATGGTTGTCGCCGTCATCGACTCTGGCTTGGATGTGAACCACGAGGTTCTTCGGATTACCGATCCTTCAAAAGCTAAGTTTAAAAACCAAGAAGAAATCGAAGCTGCTAAGAAAGCGGCAGGAATTGATTATGGTAAATGGTACAACGACAAGGTTGTCTACGCTTATGACTACTTTGATGGGACCGACAATATCAAAGAGGCTGAAAGAGATTCCCATGGGATGCACGTTACAGGGATTGCAACAGGGAATCCTGATAAAGAAGCAGGGAACGGTGAAAAGATCTATGGTGTAGCACCAGAAGCGCAAGTTATGTTTATGCGTGTCTTTTCAGATCGTCAAAAAACAACGGGTTCTGCCCTTTATGTAAAAGCAATTGATGATGCTGTAGCCCTTGGTGCAGATACCATCAATATGAGTCTTGGATCTACTACTGGTTCTATGGTCAATGCTGATTCAGATATTGTGGATGCCATTAAACGAGCGCGTGCTAAAGGGGTATCTGTCCTAATCTCTGCAGGAAATAGCAATACTTTTGGGAATGGTTATTCTAGACCAGCAGCAGAAAATCCAGATTACGGTTTGGTTGGAAATCCATCAACGGTAGAGGACTCTATCTCTGTTGCTTCTATCAATAACAACATCATTACAACAGAAGTTTTTGAAGTCAAAGGTTTGGAAGGCAATGCAGAAGCGGATAACGGAAAATTTGATTACAGTAAATCTGCTGCAGATGCTGATTTTGAAAAAGGCAAAGAGTACGAATATGTATCAGTTGGTCTTGGGAAAGAAGATGATTTTAAAGATCTAGACCTTACCGGTAAATTGGCCTTAATCCAACGTGGGGAAATTCCATTCTCAGAAAAGATTGCCAATGCCTTCCATCATGGTGCAGCAGGAGCTTTGGTCTACAATAATGTGGAAGGATCTAATCTTGGAATGGCAATTGATGGAGATGCTAAGAAAATTCCATCTGTCTTCATTTCAAAACGCTATGGGGAAGCTCTTAAAGCTGGATCTTACAAAGTTGTCTTTAACAATACCATGGCTAACCGTCCATCTCCAGAAGCAGACCAATTATCTGATTTCTCAAGCTGGGGAGTGACAACCGATGGTCAGTTGAAACCAGATGTCACAGCACCTGGTGGGAATATCTTTTCTTCTTTAAATGACAATACCTACGGGGATATGAGTGGTACAAGTATGGCCTCTCCTCACGTAGCAGGTGTGGCAGCCTTGGTTAAAGAATACCTTGTGAAGAACCATCCAGAATTGACTCCAGAACAAGTTTCTGCAACTGTGAAAGCCTTGATTATGTCTACAGCTAAACCACATGTTGACAAAGAAACTGGTGTCTATACTTCTCCACGTCAACAAGGTGCAGGGGTTGTCGATACAGCCGCAGCCGTTTCAACAGACTTGTATGTGACTGGTGAAAACAACTATCCAAGCGTCACTCTTGGTAATGTTGGAGATAGCTTTACCTTTGATGTCACAGTCCACAATATTTCAGATACCGATCGTACCTTGAAAATGTTGGTCAATACAGACACAGATGAAGTAAAAGATGGTAAATTTACCCTTCGTCCACGTAAATTGACTGAAACAGCCTGGCCTGAAGTAACTGTGAAAGCTCATAGCTCTGAAACGGTTACAGTGAAAGTCGATACAAGTAAATTCACAGAAGAGTTGAGCAAAGAAATGCCAAACGGCTATTTCCTTGAAGGATTTGTTCGCTTTGTTGATCCGGCTGATGATGGAGATGTGGTCAGCTTGCCATTTATGGGCTTCAAGGGAGAATTCCAAAACCTTCCCGCTGTTGAAAAGCCAGTCTATGATTTGGTTCGCGAAGGAAAAGATGGATTCTACTACCATATTCCAAAAGATTTGAATATCTCTTCTAGTGCGAATGTTTCTGCGCTCGTCACTCAGCAAAATGACTTCCTTCTTACTCAAGGAAAACGAGATGGTCGTCGGATTACAGTCCTTGGTATTGACGAAAATGCAGAAGGAACTCACACCCTTCAACTAGATGAAAACGGAAATGTTCGCATTGCCATTTCACCAAATGAAGATGGAAATAAAGATTTCGTCGAATACAAAACGGTTGCGCTTCGAAACATTGAAAACCTTCGTGCAAGTGTCTACGCAGCAAGTGATACGGAACATAAAAATCCATTGTGGGAAGGAACTCCATCTGACCATCGTAAGAACTTCTTCAACGGTGACCAAAAGAACCCACGCAGCTACACACTAGATAACACTGCTTGGAATGGTACCGATGCAAATGGGAAAGCAGTAGCAGATGGTCTATATGATTATGTCATCCGTTACACCCCAATGGTTCCTGGAGCTGAGGAGCAATCAACGACCTTCAAGGTTCGGGTTGATACTCAAAAACCAGTGATCACATCTGGATATATCCGTTTCAAAGATGGGGCTCAACAGTTTGTAGCACGTAAAGCCAAAGATGTTGGCGATGGTGGTATCTTAACTGAAAAACTCGTTTACGTGACTCCATTTGATGATCAGGGGACAATGGTCCAAACCAGTGAAGATAAGAATGGTACACGTGCGCTTGAAAATTACCATGTGATCAAGGCCAATGCAGATGGTAGCTTCGATCTTCCTGAAAACATCGATAAGAAGAATATCTACTACTATGTAGAAGACTTTGCGGGGAACGTAGATTATGTTTCACTAGCTGATTTAGTTCGGGATCAAAATAGTGGTCGGGTTCAAATCGCAGTTCGTGACGCTAAAACGAACAAAGCTTTGGATACTATGTATGTTTACCGAATCAAAGATAGCAATGGTCAATATGTATCAGTTGACAAGACAAAAGATATTAACTTCTTGAACTTTGGTCATTACACTGCAGAAATCTTTACGTATGATCGTACAGAAGTGAAATTTGTCAGCAGCTTGACGCAAGAATTTGATTTAACAGAAGATAATAGTTTCCAAACGATCGCTTTTCTTGCCAATACTTTAGAATATGCACCAGTTAGCATCAGCTTTGATCAACCGGTTTCAAAAGCAGCTACGATCGTATTGAAAGGGGCAGATGGTGGAAACTTTGTATTGCCTGCTGAAAAATATGGAAAAAATGGCTTTGGGAAATCTGTCGCAACTGGTCAATATACCTTAGTTGCAACCCTTCCTACAGGCTATGAACTAGCTGAGGAAGCACCAGTGATCTCAGTTGTCGCAGGGCGCAATAACAATTATCGTATTGGAGTGATCTCAAAAGTAGATCTTTTGGCTGCTTTGAACAACCAAGTAGATGTTACAAAGACAGCTCAATACTTTAATGCGAGTGCGGCTAAGAAAGAAGCTTATGATCAAGCCTTGCAAGCTGCCCAAGCAGCCTTGACCAATAAGGTCAGTCAAGAACAAGTCAACCAAGCAGTAGCTAGTCTTGAAGCTGCTAGCCAAGCTTTGGATGGGAAAGATTCAAACGTTGCGGCTTTGAAAGAAGCTATGCAAGCTTATGATGCTACGACTAAAACGGGTCGTTATGCTAATGCCAAAGAAAAAGTACGTCGAGACTACGATCGCGCTTTCCAAACAGTGGCCTTGCTTGCAGTTGATCCAACTGTGAAACAAGAACAAATCAATCAAGCACTTGCTGAGCTTAGCCGTGCGGAAGGAAAATTAAACGGGAAAGCAACTGATTTTTCAAGCCTTGAAAAATACATCAAGGAAGAATTGAAGTTCCAAGAAAAGAATGCTAAATTCATCTATGCTGGAAATGAAGAAAAAGAAGCTTACCTAGTAGCCTTCAAGGATGCACAAACCATCCTTTCAAATCCAGGAGCAAGCCAACAAGATGTAAAAGATGCTTTGACAGCCTTGAAAAATGCCAAGAAAAAACTTCATGGTAAAAAACCAAAAGCTGCAAGACGTCCATAAGAAAAACAAAATAGTTTGTTAGCCTAGAATCCATCTGAAACATTTGTTTCAGATGGATTTTTATTTACAAGTACCTAAAAATTTGCTATAATACTAGTCAAGAAAGAAGGGTTTACGGCGTTTTTCTAGCGAGCTTGGGATAGTGAGAGCCAAGTAGAGCAAAGTAAGCAAGTGGCGCTTTCTCTCAGTAAAAATCTGAGTAAAGTAAAATAAAATGAAGTAATAAATTAGGGTGGAACCGCGTTT
>NZ_CAUFJQ010000103.1 GCF_959025735.1 uncultured Streptococcus sp. | reverse complement strand
CCTGGTTTCTTACGTTCAACTTTACGTGAGTCACGTGTAAGAAGTCCTGCGCGTTTCAATGAATCGCGGAAGTCTGGGTCTACTTGAAGAAGGGCACGAGCGATACCGTGACGGATAGCTCCTGCTTGACCAGCGTATCCACCACCTACAACGTTAACGAAAACGTCGTATGAACCTGCAGTTGAAGTAACTGCGAATGGTTGGTTGATTACAAGACGAAGGTCAGCGTGTGGGATGTACTCTTCAACATCTTTTTTGTTAACAGTGATTTTACCAGTTCCTGGAACAAGGCGAACGCGTGCAACAGCGTTTTTACGACGTCCAGTACCTGCATATTGTGCTTGTGACATACTTTATTGTTCCTTTCCTTAGATAAGTCCTGAAATATCAAGAACTTCTGGTTGTTGTGCAGCGTGAGTGTGCTCAGCTCCAACGAATACTTTCAATTTCATACCTTGAGCGCGGCCAAGAGTATTGTGTGGAAGCATACCTTTAACTGATTTCTCGATCAAACGTACTGCATTTTTAGAACGAAGTTCACCAGCAGAGATTGATTTCAATCCACCTGGGTGGTTTGAGTGAGTGTAGTAGATCTTATCAGTTGCTTTTTTACCAGTCAATTTAACTTTTTCAGCATTGATAACGATTACGAAGTCACCTGTATCAGTGTGAGGTGTGAATGTTGGTTTGTTTTTTCCGCGAAGCACGCTAGCAACAACTGCTGAAAGGCGTCCAAGAGGTACATCAGTTGCGTCAACAACGTACCATTTGCGTTCTACTTGGCCTGGTTTAGCCATGAATGTAGTTTTGTTCATGATTTCTCCTATATGAATGTCGTTTTTGTTTACAGGGCGGATGTTCCGGTCCGCGAGTTATTTGAAAGGTTCCGGGGCCTTACAAATGGGGTAAACAATACCGCCTACTATTGTATCAAAATTCTAAGATAAAAGTCAACCGATTTGGAAAATTATTTGCGATTTTCTTTTCCAATGACAAATCCGATCAAGGAATTCGGGCCGACGTGGGCTGAAATAACCGGTCCAAGAGGCATCACGAGAACTTCATCGATGCCTTCAAGCGCAAGCATTTCTTGCTTCAGTGCTTCGGCTCCTTCTAGATCGTTGGTATAAGATACCAAGGCTGTGCTTTCACCGATATCTGCTTTGATCAGCTCCAGTAATTCCCGGACAGCTTTTTTGCGTCCCCGAACCTTGCTAATAGGGACTAATTTCCCTTCCGCATCTATCCAGAGAATGGGTTTGATGCTGGCCAAACTTCCCATGATCGCGGCACTTTTTGAGAGACGGCCGCCACGCATGAGGTGGTAGAGGTCATCAACTAGGAAATAAGTCCGCAGTTTTGGCGCTAGGTCCATGATTTCTTCTTTGGCTTCTGCTAATGAACGACCTGCATCACGCGCAGCTACTGCTCGCATGACCAGATAACCCTCTCCAATCCCAGCAGCCTTCTGATCGACAATCTCGATCACGGCTTCCGGGTAGTCTTCTAAAACCAGGTCTCGTGCCATGACTGCACTCTGATAGGTCCCAGATAAGACTGATGAAAAGGCCACATAAAGCAGATCTTTTCCTTCTTTGGCAAATTGTTTAAAGGTTTCCTGAAATTGGCCCACATTGACCTGACTGGTTGTCGGTTTGGCCCCATTTTTCATGGCTTCTAAAAGCTCCGGGCTGGTCAATTGAGCTTGGCCTACTGTCTGGTAAACCGTCCCATCTAACTCAATGGTCAAGCCAAGAATGGTCACCTGATGTTCCTTGGCCCAGTTTTGGTCTAAATCTGCGGTCGAATCGGTTAAAATAGCAAATGTCATTACTTGTCTCCCATCATTTCTTGTAATTGTCGCAATACTTCGTGATCGAGCGGTCGCATGGGTGGTTTTTGATCGTTAACCACTCGCTGCGCTTGATTGAGGTTTCCTTTGACGACTGCGACCCGTTTTTCTAACTCTCTGGCAGATACCCGAAGAGCTCCTTGAGCAAAGACGGTCCATTGCTCATTTAAGTCACTGGTCGCTACTGATACTTGGTGGAGGGGCGTGTTAAGCTCTGCCGCCAAGCGCTCGATATAGTCATCTGCCGTCTCATCCTCACCGGTAAAGACCACCTGAACATTGAACTCCTCATAGGTCTGCCGCACTCCTGGCATATACTGGGCATCAAAGACACAGATGACTTCGATTCCTTCAAAGCTAGCATAGTGGCTCAGTTTTTGCAGGAGGATATTGCGGGCTGCATCGAGCTCACTTTTTTGAAAGAGCTGGCGGGTCTCCTGCCAAAAGGCAATCATATTATAGCCGTCAACCAATAAGATTTTTCGTTTCATATCATTGCCTTTCTAGGATTATAGTCGATTGCGAAAGACCTCATACATAAGGATGGCTGCTGCCACACTGGCATTGAGGCTTTGCACATGACCATTCATGGGAATGGTGATCATCTCATCGACTTGTTTTTTGATATTGGCCGAGATCCCTTTTCCTTCATTGCCAATGATCAAGGCTAACTTGCCAGCCGTATTCCACTGATGAGATGGCGTGCCGTTCATGTCGGTTCCAAAGATCCAGAAGCCCTCTTCCTTTAGCTTGTCTAAGGTTTGGCTAAGATTGGTCACACGCGCAATGGGAATGTGTTCCACTGCTCCGGTAGAAGTTTTTGACACCACTGGGGTCACCCCAACCGCTCGGTGCTTAGGAATGATGACTCCTGAGACATTGGTCGCATCAGCTGTCCGCAAGATAGATCCAAGATTGTGCGGATCTGTTAAGCCATCGAGAATCAATAAAAGCGGGTTCTCTTCTTGGGCTGTCTGTTTCAGAATCGCTGCCAAGTCGGTGTAAGCAAAGGCTGCCACTCGAAGAACAAAGCCTTGGTGAACAGCTCCTTCTGTCATTTCCTGCAGGGTTTTCTTTGGCGTCCAAGAAATCGACACTTTTTTCTCAGCTGCTAAGGCCTTGATCTTGTCGACATTTTTCCCTCGGAGGTCTTCTTGAATATATAATTTATTGCCTGTATTGGCTTGTAAAGCCTCGGTGACTGCATGGACACCGTATACGATATCGTTATTTTCCATAGAACTAGTATACCATAAGAAAGGAGGATGAGGCCAATTCATGATATAATGAAATGAAATCTATCTCAGCGAAACTAGTAAAATAGAAAGGAAACCATGCCTCTTTTTCAACGAACCATTAAGCTCACCTTGGCCACCTGTTTAGCAGCTGCCCTTGCTTATGCTCTGGGCTTGACCTATGCCATCTCAGCTGGCGTCATTGCCATCTTGAGCATCTCTGATACGCGTCGCAGTACCATCAAGCAAGCCTACCAGCGCTTTATGTCGACCTTGCTAGCCCTTGCTATCGGAAGTCTCGCTTTTTCCTTTTTTGGATTCAACCTCTGGGCACTGGGAGTTTTTATCGCTCTCTATGTTCCTGGTGCCTTTCTATTGGGTTGGCAGATCGGTATCACCCCTAGTACGGTGTTGGTTACCCACCTCTTGATTGAGCAGTCTACCTCCTGGGGGCTCTTGCTCAATGAACTTGCTCTCTTTTTAATTGGGACCAGCTTTGCCCTGCTGGCCAATCTCTATATGCCTTCTAATCAGGGAGCGATCGATCATTACCATGATGTTGTCGAAGACCAACTGAAAAAGATCCTTGGTCGTTTTGCGGAATTACTTGGTAAAGGGGATGGTCGCAATGATGCTCGCTTGATTAAGGAGTTGGATGGTATCCTAAAGGATGCTTTGAAGCTAGTTTATCTGGACCATTCCAACCACCTCTTTCACCAAACCAACTACCATATTCACTACTTCGAAATGCGCAAGCGGCAAAACGATATTCTGCGAGATATGGCAGAAAACGTCAATCGCTGTCAGTTAGCGGCGAGTGAAAGCATAATCCTGGCACAACTATTTAAGAAGACGGCTCAACAGTTAAGCCAGGAAAATCCTGCCCAAGATCTTCTAGATGATATTAGTCATTATTTGGCGATCTTCCGCGAACGCCCTCTTCCCAAGACCCGTGAAGAATTCGAAACACGCGCCACCTTGCTCCAACTCTTAAGAGACTTAGAAACTTTTATCCAAATCAAGGTTGATTTTTACCAACAATTTCATAAGGAGACAGAATAGACAAAGAAGCCCTTGCAAGATGCAAAGGCTTTTTTATTCAGGCAGTTGTTGTAAACGCTTTCCTAAAATGGTATACTAGAACTGGAAAATAACTTTTTAAGGAGGGTCTTCTATATGAAGTCTTCGTATAAGAAACATTTGTACACTACAACACTCAGCCTCTCAGCGGCTGTCTTGCTTTCCGTTATCGGTCATGGCCAAGCTTCAGCCGATAGCTTAGAAGCGCCTCAAGCGGAACCAAGCACGGTCCTTGAAGCGACACCTGCTACTGAGCAACCTGTGACAGCTGAGACTGCGAGTCCTGCTACAGCTGAAAAAGAAGACACCGCAGCCCCTGCCACTTCTGCGGAAGCAGTAGCGACCTCTGAAGCAACTTCTGCTACACCAACTGCTCCAACATCCAACCGTGCTGCAACGACCGCTGACCAAGCGACACGATTGGCTGATAGCACCATTTATCTCTCTGAAAAGAGCACGATTGATGACAAAGTCCAAGAAAAAGCTCAAGCTGCTGGCAAGATCAACTGGACCTTGGACAACAAGCCTCTCTCTGAATGGAAAACCTGGGATATGGAGACTGGGACCCTGAGCAAGGATCCATTCCTTACGATCACAGAGACTGCAAACGGCAATGATTTGGATCTCCATATGGAAGTAAAAGATCTCTTTGGTGAAGATCTTAGCCTTCGTAGTCCAAATAATATCCGCCGGACTTACCGCAACTACATCGGCAATCATGAGCTGGTCGGAACCAATGCAGACTTAGGGATCACCATCAATAAGACCCTTGTTTTTCGACCTTACCAAGACTACCATACACATGAAGAGATGCTGGCTGCTATCGAAAAATCCAAGGAAGAAGCGAAACCCGATCGTTTGGTGCAGCTGGAAACCCTTGGTAAGAGTGCCCAAGGCCGGGATATGAAGATGGGGATCGTGAGCAAGGACCAAGCTAGCATTGATCACTACCTTTCTAGTACCAACCCTACAGCCTTGACCAAGCCAAGCGAAATGCTGGCAGCTCTGAAGGACAAGACCTTGGATTACAAATTACCTGTCTTAGTCCACAACACCCACGCGGATGAACAACCAGGCATTGATATCATCACAGGCCTCTTCAATACTTTTGCGACCAAGAAAAAGGTGACCTTTAACACCACCGATGAAGCTGGAAATGCTAAAACAGTCACGCTAGATATTCCAACCTTGCTCAATAAATTCATCTTCTTATTTGACTTCACGGAAAACCCAGATGGGGATGCTCTCAACCTGCGGGCCCTAGCAAACGGGCTCGATCCAAACCGGGATGCCAGCTACCAAACCAACCCTGAAGTTCGCACGGTTATCCAAATGATCAACAAATGGAATCCAATCGCTCTCTACGACTTACACGGTTTTGTCAAAGAATTCTTGATCGAACCTGCAACTCCACCACATGATCCGAACTTCGAATACGATCTTCTGTCAGATCTGATGCTAGAAAATGCCCATCATATGGGACGGGCAGGAGTTGCCAATTCTAAATACGATAGTTACATCATTCCAAAACTGGATTGGGGCGATGGCTGGGATGACTCCTTCTCTGGCTATACAGGAGTTTATGCTGTCTACCATGGTATCTTAGGCCATACTATCGAAATTCCGGAAGGAAATGAAGAATCCTACAAAGCAGGTCGCAATGCTGTCCTAGGAGGGATTGACTTCCTCAACCAAGATCCGGACCGTCTCCTTGAGATGCGTCTCAACTTCTACCTGCGCGGTCTCAATAAAACCGAAGATCCAAAAGCCGAAAATGAACTGGTCGGCCCAAATGGAGAAATCGTTGGACGTGTGAAAAATGGTCGTCCGAAATTCTTCCCAGACTACTACGTCATCCCAATGAGCCTCGACAAAGACAACGATGCCCAAGAAGCCTTCAATATGATCGACTACTTCAAACGCAATGGTGTCCTCGTCA
>NZ_CAUFJQ010000102.1 GCF_959025735.1 uncultured Streptococcus sp. | reverse complement strand
CTCAACTGTGCGGAGGTGGGACGACGAAATCGAATTCTAACGAATTACCGATTTTTGTCCCACTCTCTCTTTTCTTACAACAAATGCGCTTCGTGTTTTTGGAAGACTTCTTTTCCAAGTTCTACTAACTTGGTAATTAAATCTGTATAGTTGAGTCCCATATTGTCCCAAAGCAAGGGATACATAGACCATTGGGTAAATCCTGGCATGGTATTGAGTTCGTTTAAGAAGATCTCTCCTTTATCGGTATAGAAGAAATCACAACGCGCTAAGCCCAGACCACCGATCGCACGAAAGGCTTTTTCTGCGTTGGTCCGCATGGTTTTCACAACCTCAGGATCCAATTGAGCTGGAATCGCCATGGTAATTTTGTTGTCGATGTATTTGGCATCATAATCATAGAAGGCCACATCTTTCACAACTTCACCTGGCAAGGTGCTCTTCACATCATAGTTTCCAAGCAGTCCAACTTCGATCTCACGCGCATTAACCCCTTGCTCTACTAAGACACGGCTATCGTATTTGAAGGCTAATTCAAGAGCAGTCCGAAGTTCTGTTTGGTTTTCAGATTTTGAAATCCCTACGCTTGAACCCATATTGGATGGTTTGGTAAAGACAGGATAAGAGAGATTAGCTTCAATTGTAGCAATTTTCTCATCCACGTCATCGCCTTCCACTACAGCTACATAAGGAACTTGCGGAATTCCTGCAGACTCCAAGACCCGTTTGGTCGTGATCTTGTCCATGGCCACACTGGAAGCTAGGATGCCACAGCCGACATAAGGCATCTTCAAGACTTCTAAGAAGCCTTGAATGGAACCATCTTCTCCCATTGGTCCATGAAGAACTGGAAAGACTACTGCTCCTTCCTTGTAAATCGCAGATGGTGCCACTTTTTTAGACCAGTCCACTGTCTCATTGGTCATCAATTTCTCATCATCCGCTGGTTTCTCTTCAAAAGCTTGCGTCTGGATGAAGTCTCCTGACTGCGTAATAAAGTAGGTTTGAACCGAAAATGCTTGGTAATCAATCGCGCGCATCACGCTTTCTGCTGAAAGAACAGAAACTTCACGTTCTGCACTACGTCCACCATACAACAGGATTAAGTCTTGTTTACTCATAGTTTCTCCCTAATTGTTCCCTTGATTTCTTACTTGATAGTATACCACAATGATAGCCCTTTCGAAAGAACTTCTCTTATAATTCTGTCCGATTTTCGATCGCACGAAGCAAGGTCACTTCGTCCGCATACTCGATATCGGCTCCAACTGCTAGACCCCGTGCCAAACGGGTCACTTTGATGCCTGCTGGTTTGAGCACGCGTGAGATATACATAGATGTCGCTTCCCCGTCTGCCGTCGCATTGGTCGCAACAATGACCTCAGTAACTGTTCCATCCATCAAGCGACTGAGCAAACTCTTGAGATTGATATCATCGGGTCCCACGCCATTCATGGGTGAGATTAAGCCATGCAAGACATGATAGCGACCGTGGTATTCCTGGATATTTTCCATAGCAGAGACATCCCGGCTATCTTCTACAACAAGAATGAGGGATGGATCCCGCGTTTCATCTCGACAAATCTCGCAGGTTTCTTCATCAGTCAAATTGCCACAAATACTGCAATACCCTAGCTCACGCTTGGCATTTAGTAAGTTCTTGGCAAATTCATTAACATCATCATCTGACATGCCAATGGTGTAAAAAGCCAGACGAGTCGCTGTTTTGATCCCAATTCCTGGCAACTTCGAATAGCTGTCAATTAATTTTGCAATAGGTGCTGGATAAAGCATAGTTTCCTCTCTAATTCATGGGGTGTTTCTGATTGTATAAGTTAATAATGTCACGCGTAATGGAATGACTGACCGTCGCTTGTAGATTGGTATTATGTGGAAAAACCACTGCTACCGCAATCTTTGGATTGTTTGACGGTGCATAAGCCACCACATTGGTATTAATGGCTTGTTTGCCTCCATCGACTGTGGTTTCAGCTGTACCGGTCTTGGCACTAATAGAGACACTAGCACCTTGACCGACGGTTTTTCCTGTCGTCAACCCACTCGTATCATTGGCAACTTGGTAGAATCCTTGCTTGATCAAGGCCATGTCCTCCGCTGAGATATGGACCTGATTGAGCTCCTTGGTTTCGATCGCTTTTTTCAACTGACCAAGGCCCCCTTGATCATTATTATCATAGATGCCTTCGACGACATGAGGACTCACCCTCTTCCCATCATTTGCAACGGTTGCCGCATACTGGGCCAATTGCATCGGTGTATAGTTGTCAAACTGGCCAAAGGCATTGGTCAAATAATTGCCGACTGTGTAGTCTTTTGGAATAAAACCGGTCGATTCATTGGGAAGGTCAATCCCCGTTGACGTTCCAAGACCATACTCTGCAAAAGTAGAGCGCAGTTTTTTCATAGCCGGTTCAACCTGATCCACTTGTAAGGTCATGTTTGGGGTGTAAGGTTGCCCCATCATCTTAAGGGCAATTTGGACCATATAGGTATTAGAAGAGTATTCCAATGCTTCTATCGCATTGATGGAACGACTACCGTATTGGGTAAACCAAGAATTGATAGGAGCTGATCCTGCAAAAACAATCGGCTGATCGGTCAGAACCTGATTCCCAGAAATGGCTCCATTTTCCCATCCAGAAGTCAAGGTCGCTCCTTTGACCACGGATCCTGGAACGAAGACGTTGGTCACTGTTCCCAACGCATCGGCCGATAGATCTTGACTACCAGCCTGGTGTTTAATCCCTGCCATGGCAAGGACCTTCCCTGTATCGGGCTCTAGAGCTACGGCATAGACACCTTCGGAGTAGGTCGCATTCCCAGCTTGCAACTCTGCGCTAAAGGCGGAGCGAAGGATATCTTCCACTCCTTTTTGGAAATCCAAATCAATCGAGAGCTTGAGGTTTTCTCCTTTGGCCCCTTTTGAAACGTCGACCACTTTCTCCATGTTGCCATTTTTATCTAGGAGAATTTCTTTTTCACTGCGTTTGCCTTGAAGGACATTTTCG
Organism: uncultured Streptococcus sp.; assembly: GCF_959025735.1. Classification (GTDB taxonomy): domain Bacteria; phylum Bacillota; class Bacilli; order Lactobacillales; family Streptococcaceae; genus Streptococcus. The sequence goes on along the minus strand of NZ_CAUFJQ010000102.1, from coordinate 3,141 downwards.
TATTCTTTCTCCAAATAAGAGGTACCAACCCGGTCATTGAGGGCATAGCCTTTTTTGACATAGTCCTCGACTTCTTCTGCTGGAAGTCCTGCCTGCTCAGTCGAAACCGTTCCGATGATAGAAGCTAAAGGAGTATCCAAAACCTTGCGGTCCCAGCTGGTCGTGATCGCAATTCCAGGAAGGTCCTGACTGTCAGCCGCGATGGTCGCAATCTGCTCAGCTCCTAGTGCTTGCGTCGAAATAATCCCCGTCGCAAAATTCTCCACAGCATTCATCTGGCTATAAAGATAGATAATCTTTTTCTCATCATCCGTGTAACCGAGTTTTGAAGGGTCAATGCTGTCCGCTGCTGCTTGATAGATTTTAGCTTCTGGTAGACGATTGCCATCGGTATCAAATTTCTTTTTCTCAGGCAGGTGTTCCACGACCTCTTGGTAGACCTTGGTATTAGCTAGATAGTAATCCACTTCTTGCCGTTCGGTTACTTGAGGATTTTCTACATCCACATACTGCAAGAGTTTACCTGCGGTCTCTCGCATTTCTTGGGCCGTCATTTTGCGATCGCGCGTAAAGGTCAAGACTTGTTTGCCAACATTTTCCACCAAGGGCTTACCAGTGGCATCATAGATTTGCCCTCGCACACTCCCTTGTTTGACCGTCTTTTTCGTAGCCTTTGCCAACTTATCTGTATAGTAGGCTTGGTGAGTGATCTGCATATAGCCAAGCCTGGCAATGAGAGCCAAAAAAAGAAGGCAAATCAAACTAAACAGCAGGTACATTCTGCGTGTAATCGAATGATTTTCAAACTTCCGTATTTTTTTCTTCATGAAATAGTTTATCCTTCTTTTCTAATGAACACTTACACTCCATTTTACTATTTTTCCAAGAGTATCTCAAGAAAAGGAAGGGTCCTTTTCTCTTTTTTGCAAGGAAAAAAGATTGGACATGCTCGCCCAATCTTTTTTTCTAATAAGTCACAACATTGATTTTTCCTTTGTCATACTCAGCAATGAAAATATCCAAAACGTTGTCATAGCCTTCTTTTTCCAATTCAGCTAGCAACCACTCTTCACTTTTCCCAATTGTTTCCAAAATTTCAAGCTGAACCACACCATCCGTAATGATTGGGTATTTAGGATTTTCATCCCCCGCACGGACAACGATCATTTGACCGTTTTGTTCAATTACAGCTCGTTTCACTCCCTTTAATTGGAAAATTCCTTGTGAACGCAATTTCAAGGCAACGTCTGAAGCAGAAAGTCCCTTGGATCGACAAGCTTCCGGATCAAGCTTCCCATTTTTGATAATGACAGTTGGTTTGCCATCGATCAAGTGCTTCATAAAACGGACATTGGTATTGAGCCATTTTAAGAGTAAGATCAAAATAGTCCACATCAAGAGAATCACAATGTATTGAAGAATGGTAATGGAGCTATTGTAGATGACCCCACCAATAATTCCCCCAAGAACAAAGTTCTGTATCTGGTCTACTGCAGAACTTGGTGCTAAGTTTCCTTTCCCGGTCACATTGATTACAAATACCAAGGAAATCAAGCCGATAGCTAATTTAATCAAAATGGCTAAAAAATCTACTGTCATTTGTTCACCTCCACAAGTTCCACGTCTGTTTTATACAGATCCATCTTTTCTAATAGGTAGCTATCTGGGTCAGAGCCTGCGATAGCTCGGTAATAAACCTCTCCAACCTTCAGGATCGCCCCATCTGTGGCTGCTGAAGTATTGACATAGACATCTTCTTTTTTGACATCCAACTCCTTTGAGATGACCTCAATAAAATGGAGTGAGAGTTGGAACTGATCATTATTACTTTGGCTATTTTGGAAATTGCTGATACTGATCAAGACCACTGCCACCAGAGTTAAAATGGAGATAATAGATAATTCGCGGAATTTGCTATCGTGCTTCTCCCGATAGGCTTTCACCGCAAAAAAACCAGTCAGAAGAACAAGCAAGCCAGATATCCCAATGGTCACCCAGTTTTGCTGACTGATCTGACTCAATACATAGTCATAAGAGTAAAATTTCATAATGAACTCCCTTTCTCCAAATGAATTCAAGCTATTATAATGTATTTCAGGGGAGAATTCAAGGCATTCTAATCAGAAAAAAATATATTTTTTGTTATAATAAAATTATCTATCATGTCAAGAAAAGGAAATACAATGAAACTCATTTCATGGAATATCGACTCGCTTAATGCTGCATTAACTAGTGATTCAGCACGCGCCAAACTCTCTCAAGAAGTCCTCCAAACCTTGGTTTCTGAGGATGCAGATATCATTGCCATTCAAGAAACCAAGTTATCCGCCAAAGGTCCTACTAAAAAACACCTCGAAATCCTTGAGGAGCTCTTCCCTGGCTACGAAAACACCTGGCGCTCTTCTCAAGAACCGGCTCGTAAAGGCTACGCTGGAACCATGTTCCTCTATAAAAAAGAGCTCACACCAGTTGTGACTTTCCCAGAAATCGGAGCTCCTTCGACCATGGACTTGGAAGGTCGGATCATTACTTTGGAATTTGATGAATTTTTCGTGACTCAGGTCTACACACCTAACGCTGGTGATGGACTCAAACGTTTGGAAGAACGTCAAATTTGGGACGTTAAGTATGCTGAATATTTGGCTGAATTAGACAAAGAAAAAACCGTCCTTGCAACTGGGGACTACAACGTTGCCCACAAGGAAATTGACCTTGCCAACCCAGCCAGCAACCGCCGTTCACCAGGATTCACAGACGAAGAACGTGAAGGATTTACAAATCTTTTGGCCAAAGGATTTACAGATACCTTTCGTCACCTACATGGTGATGTTCCTGAGCGCTATACTTGGTGGGCACAACGAAGTAAAACCTCAAAAATCAACAATACGGGCTGGAGAATCGACTATTGGTTAACCTCAAACCGCATTGCTGACAAGGTCACTAAATCAGATATGATTGACTCAGGCGCTCGTCAAGATCATACACCAATTGTATTAGAAATTGATTTGTAAGGATGGTCTTTATGAATTTCAATGCAGTGATTCCTGAGTTTATTGTATCGAATTTAGAGCAGTCCCGTTCCTTCTACTGTGATTTACTGGGTTTTACCATCGAATACGGGCGACCAGAAGAGAACTTCCT
>NZ_CAUFJQ010000101.1 GCF_959025735.1 uncultured Streptococcus sp. | reverse complement strand
GTCTTGCTCGACAATCCAAAAACAATTAAGAGGCTAGGACTTTTGTCCCAGCCTCATTTAATTGAATTAGTTGATTGATGCTTCTTGGAATTCAGGGTTTTTCCATGCTTCATCAATGATTGCTTGCAATTCATCAGCAGAAGCTTTCATTTTTTGTTGTTCCGCATCGTTCAATGGGATGTTCACTGGACGTACAATACCGTGTGCACCTACGATGGCAGGTTGACCGATAAAGACGTTGCTTACACCATATTGACCTTCTTGGAATACAGAAAGTGGAAGTACTGCATTTTCATCATCAAGGATTGCTTTAGTGATACGAGCAAGGGCAACAGCGATACCGTAGTATGTAGCACCTTTTTTGTTGATGATGGTGTAAGCAGCATCACGAACACCTTCGAACAATTCGATCAATTCAGTTTCTTGAACGTTTTGAGTATCTTTAAGGAATTCTTCAAGGTTTACACCAGCGATGTTAGCGTGTGACCATACAGCGAATTCTGAGTCTCCATGTTCACCCATGATGTAGGCGTGCACTGAACGAGCATCAACGTCCAATTTTTCAGCAAGTGCTTGACGGAAACGAGCTGAGTCAAGAGAAGTACCAGAGCCGATAACGCGTTCTTTAGGGAATCCTGAGAATTTCCATGTAGAGTATGTCAAAACGTCAACTGGGTTAGCAGCTACAAGGAAGATACCGTTAAATCCTGATTCAATAACTTGTGTTACGATTGACTTGTTAATGGCAAGGTTTTTACCAACAAGATCAAGGCGAGTTTCACCTGGTTTTTGAGGAGCACCTGCAGTAATTACAACAAGGTCAGCATCCGCACAGTCAGCGTACTCAGCCGCATAGATCTTCTTAGGTGAAGTGAAGGCAAGGGCGTGGCTAAGGTCAAGCGCATCTCCGACAGCTTTTTCGTGCAATTGAGGAATTTCGATAATTCCAAGCTCTTGTGCAATTCCTTGGTTGACAAGTGCAAATGCATAAGATGAACCTACGGCACCGTCACCGACAAGGATAACTTTTTTGTGTTGTTTAGTCAAATCCATGAGTCTAAACGTCTCCTTCTTATTTTTTTGAGATAGATTCTCATACGATTTCATTCTACCACTTTTGAAAGTCTTTGTCATCTGAAACAGTATGAATCCTTGATGTAAACGTTTTTACGTTTGTGTTCCTAAGAAGAAAATTAGGCTAAAATGTGTTATAATAGTATGGTGAATTAAGTAAAGAGAGGCATTTTTTGAATGCAGGATAAGAATCTAATTGATGTGAATTTAACATCAGAAATGAAGACGAGTTTTATCGATTATGCCATGAGTGTTATCGTAGCTCGTGCCCTTCCTGATGTTCGGGATGGTTTAAAACCCGTTCACCGTCGTATTTTGTATGGGATGAATGAATTGGGTGTTACGCCAGATAAACCACATAAGAAGTCAGCCCGTATCACAGGGGATGTTATGGGTAAATATCACCCACACGGTGATTCCTCTATTTATGAAGCCATGGTTCGGATGGCGCAATGGTGGAGTTACCGCTACATGTTAGTGGACGGTCATGGAAACTTTGGTTCCATGGACGGTGATGGTGCCGCTGCACAACGGTATACCGAAGCCCGTATGAGTAAGATTGCTCTTGAAATGTTACGGGATATCAACAAAAATACAGTTGATTTCATTGATAACTATGATGCCAGCGAGCGCGAACCTTTGGTCTTACCTGCACGTTTCCCTAACCTTTTGGTCAATGGTGCTACTGGGATTGCTGTTGGGATGGCCACAAATATTCCTCCTCACAATTTGGGAGAAACCATTGATGCGGTAAAATTGATGATGGATAATCCTGATGTAACGACCCGTGAACTTATGGAAGTTCTTCCAGGTCCAGATTTTCCGACAGGTGCTCTCGTTATGGGGAAATCAGGTATCCACAAAGCCTATGAAACAGGAAAAGGATCGATCGTCCTTCGCTCTCGTACAGAGATTGAAGTGACTAAAAGTGGTCGTGAACGGATTGTCGTTACCGAGTTCCCTTATATGGTCAACAAAACCAAGGTTCACGAACATATCGTTCGCTTGGTGCAAGAAAAACGGATCGAAGGGATTACAGCTGTACGAGATGAGTCTAACCGTGAAGGGGTTCGATTTGTGATCGAGGTCCGTAGGGATGCTTCGGCTAATGTCATTTTGAACAACCTCTTTAAGATGACGCAAATGCAAACCAACTTTGGCTTCAATATGTTGGCCATTCAAAACGGTGTTCCAAAGATCCTTTCTCTTCGTCAAATTTTAGGTGCGTATATCGAGCACCAAACAGAAGTGGTGACTCGCCGGACCATCTTTGATAAAGAAAAAGCTGAAGCTCGTGCCCATATTTTAGAAGGCTTGCTGATTGCTTTGGATCACATTGATGAAGTAATCCGAATCATCCGCAATAGCCAGACAGACGCTGAAGCACAAGCTGAGTTGATGTCGAAGTTCAAGCTCTCTGAACGTCAAAGTCAAGCCATTTTGGACATGCGTCTTCGTCGTTTGACCGGTTTGGAACGAGACAAGATCCAGAGTGAATATGACGACTTGGTTGCCTTGATTGCTGATTTGGCTGATATTTTGGCTAAACCAGAACGTGTGGCGACCATCATCAAAGAAGAATTGGAAGAAGTTAAACGCAAGTTTGGCGATGCTCGTCGAACTGAGTTGATGATTGGTGAAGTTCTTTCTCTTGAAGATGAGGACTTGATTGAAGAAACAGATGTCTTAATTACCCTTTCTAATAAAGGATACATCAAACGTTTGGATCAAGCTGAATTTACTGCACAAAAACGTGGTGGACGTGGGGTCCAAGGAACCGGTGTGAAGGACGATGACTTTGTTCGTGAATTGGTTTCTACGAGCACGCATGATCATTTGCTCTTCTTTACCAATAAGGGGCGTGTCTATCGTCTAAAAGGCTATGAGATTCCAGAATATGGTCGGACAGCTAAGGGATTGCCAATTGTCAACCTCCTAAAATTGGACGAAGGTGAATCGATTCAAACCATTATCAATGTGGAGCAAGATCGCAGTGATGAGGCTTATCTCTTCTTTACGACGCGACAAGGTGTAGTCAAGCGCACTAACGTAGCAGAATTTTCAAATATCCGTCAGAACGGTCTGAAAGCTCTGAACCTACGTGATGAGGATGAATTGATCAATGTCTTCCTTACAGATGGCAATACTGATGTCATTATCGGTACCAAATATGGATATTCAGTCCGCTTTAATGAAGCAGTAGTTCGGAATATGGGACGTTCTGCTACAGGTGTACGTGGTGTGAATCTCCGTGAAGGAGACAAGGTTGTAGGAGCTAGTGTCGTTACCGATCAAGATGAAGTATTGATCATTACTGAAAAAGGGTATGGTAAGCGGACAATGGCTAGCGAGTATCCAACCAAGGGACGTGGCGGTAAAGGGATTAAAACTGCCAATATTACAGAGAAAAATGGTCCGTTGGCTGGTCTTTTAACCATTAAAGGAGATGAAGATCTGATGATCATTACCGATACCGGTGTCATGATCCGGACAGGTGTGGCTAACATTTCTCAAACAGGTCGTTCGACTCAGGGCGTGAAAGTCATGAGACTAGATCAGGATGCGAAAATTGTGACTTTTACAACTGTACAAGCTGATGAAAAAGATGAAGAAGTAATGGAAGAAAACGAATAGATAAGGGGACAGCATGTCACGCAAAAGAAAAAAGAAAAAGAGTTTACGTAATACTCTTATCAACATCGTTGCAACACTTTTGATTATTCTCTCGCTTCTCTTAATTTTCAATGCTCCGATCCGCAATATGATCATGGTTTGGCATACCAACCAATACCAGGTTAGCAAGGTCGATAAAAAGACTATTGATAAAAACAAAGAAGTGAAGACGAGCTTTGATTTCCAACATGTCCAGTCACTCTCGACAGAGGCCGTCATCAATGCCCAATGGCAGGCTCAAAAACTTCCTGTAATTGGGGGAATTTCGATTCCTGAATTGAACATGAACCTTCCAATTTTTAAAGGACTCGAAAACGTAGCCCTTTACTATGGAGCAGGGACTATGAAGGAAAACCAAGTCATGGGACAAGGCAATTATTCTCTTGCTAGTCACCACGTATTTGGCCTAACTGGAGCAAATGCCATGCTGTTCTCACCATTAGAGAAAGCCAAGGCTGGTATGAAGATCTACATCACGGACAAAGAAAAAATCTATACTTATGTCATCTCATCTGTTGAGACAGTGACTCCAGACCGTGTAGATGTTATTCAAGATCGTGAAGGTGTCAATGAAATCACCTTGGTGACCTGTGAGGATGCTGCTGCGACTTACCGGACGATTGTAAAAGGAAATTTGGAAACCTCTGTTGACTATGACAAGGCTCCAAAGGACATCCTGGATTCATTTAGCAAGTCTTATAATCAAATGCAACTCTAAGAAACTAAAGCCCGAGGCCGAGAGAGGCCTGGGCTTTTTTCTTTATAGTATGGCATGAAATAACTAAAGGATTCTTGTAAAATTGTAAGCGATTGGTAATATAATGTAAGGAATTTGTCATAATATTGAGGGGAAATCAGTATATAATAAGAGGAGAAAGAGTATGATAAGGAGGTAGAATAGTGACAAAAGAGCGAATTTATCATCTCTTGCATCATTTCTATAATCTCTTAATAAATGATTTTCCACGAAATGGATTAATTACGAAAGGAATCTACGAAGTAGAGCAAGTCTACCAGACATTAGAAGCCATTCCTCAGAGTCAGGAGTACTTGATCCGCTGTGAAATTCAACAGTTTTTAAAGGAGCTTGAACAAGTTCAAACAGGTTATCAGATCCGCTTTAATAAAGATGAAGTCTTAGTGTTAGATGATTTGAAGCAAGAAATCGCCTGTAAATAATGAAAGGTCGTTATTTTCTCAATTTATTACGAATTAATAAGTGAGGAGGAAATTATGTACGACATATCATTTATTGAACCATCTTTGCTTCCTAGGGAGCGCTTGGTTTCTGAAGGGGTGGATAAGCTAAGTCATCAGGAATTGTTATCCATTCTCTTACGGACAGGCAACAAGCAAAAAAGTGTTTATGAGATTGCACAAGGTCTTTTGAGCTCGGTAAATAGTTTAAAGGAGTTAGGGCAATTAACACTAGAGGAGCTACAGGAAATCTCTGGCATTGGGCGAGTGAAGGCCATCGAACTTCAGGCTGTTATTGAGTTTGGACGAAGGATTCATAAAGATGAACTAATGAGTTCCGAACAAATCATGAGTAGTCAGAAATTGGCCCATAAAATTCAACAGGAAATTGGCCATAAAAAGCAGGAGCACCTAGTTGCCCTTTATTTGAATACCCAAAATGAAATTATTCATCAACAGACGATCTTTATTGGAACAGTGAATCGAAGTATCGCGGAGCCGCGTGAAATCCTGCATTATGCACTGAAGCACATGGCAACCTCCATTATCTTGGCTCACAATCATCCATCTGGTGCGGTGTTCCCCAGTAAAAATGATGATGAAGTCACTCAGCGAGTCTTAGAGGCCTGTGAAGTAATGGGGTTAACCCTATTGGATCATTTGATTGTATCCGAAGAAAACTACTATAGTTATCGAGAAGAAACGGATTATTTGGTATAAAAAAGGTTGGAACCTTCTTGTTCCAACCTTTTTGTTGTTGAAGTATAAGTCTTTATTCTTCGTTTTTACGCATAAAATAAAGGAGTGTTTGCAATTCACTAGTAAGATCGACATATTGGACGACGACATCCTTAGGGACTGTCAGATGCACTGGCGAGAAACTGAGAATTCCCTTGACACCAGCATCTACCAAGAGGCTAGCAACTTCTTGAGCCTTAACACTTGGAACCGTTAGAATGGCTGTTTGAATGCCTTCTTGTTTGAGTTTCTCTTTAATAGATGAAATACCGTAAATAGGAATTCCGTCTTTACTTTTAGTATTGACCAGTTCGTGATCGTCTAGATCAAACGCCATGACAATTTTCATCTTATTGCGTTCATGGAAGCGATAGTTGAGGAGGGCACTTCCCATATTTCCGATCCCAACAATAGCGACATTAGTAATAGCATTGTCATTTAAAAGATCTGCAAAGAAGTTCATCAGTTTTTTTACATCATAACCAAATCCACGTCTTCCCAATTCACCAAAATAAGAAAAATCTCGGCGAACAGTAGCAGAGTCAATCCCAATTGCATCCGCAATTTGCTTGG
>NZ_CAUFJQ010000100.1 GCF_959025735.1 uncultured Streptococcus sp. | reverse complement strand
GGACGACGAAATCGAATTCTAACGAATTACCGATTTCTGTCCCACTCTCTTTTTGCATGGACTTATGGTATACTAGGAGGAGATCATTCACTTATGAAGGAGAAAACAATGGTTTTACCAAATTTTAAAGAAAATCTCGAAAAATACGCTAAATTGTTAGTGGCGAACGGCATCAACGTGCAACCTGGCCATACCTTGGTCTTGAACATTGATGTGGAACAAAGAGAATTGGCCCACTTGATTGTGAAGGAAGCCTATGCTTTGGGTGCACACGAAGTGATTGTCCAATGGGCCGATGACTTCACTACCCGGGAGAAATTCCTCCATGCACCGATGGATCGTTTGGACAATGTGCCAGACTACAAGATCGCGGAGATGAACTACCTCTTAGACCACAAGGCTAGTCGCTTGGGTGTGCGCTCGTCTGATCCAGGTGCCTTAAATGGTGTTGATGCAGAGAAGCTTTCTGCCTCTGCTAAGGCTTTGGGCATGGCCATGAAACCAATGCGTATCGCAACTCAATCCAACAAGGTCAGCTGGACCGTTGCTGCGGCAGCAGGTTTAGAGTGGGCGAAAAAGGTCTTCCCAAATGCGGCGAGCGATGAAGAAGCAGTGGATCTCCTGTGGGATCAAATCTTCAAGACTTGCCGGGTGTACGAAGAAGATCCAGTCAAGGCTTGGGAAGAGCATGCTGCTATTCTCAAGAGCAAGGCAGATACACTGAATAAGGAACAATTCTCAGCCCTTCACTACACAGCGCCTGGTACAGATTTGACCCTTGGCTTGCCGAAAAATCACGTTTGGGAATCTGCCGGAGCCATCAATGCTCAAGGTGAAAGCTTCTTGCCAAACATGCCGACAGAAGAGGTCTTCACAGCTCCTGACTTCCGTCGTGCAGAAGGCTATGTCACCTCTACAAAACCGCTTAGCTACAATGGAAACATCATCGAAGGCATCAAAGTGACCTTTGAAAATGGAGAAATTGTGGATATCACAGCTGAAAAAGGCGATCAAGTCATGAAAGATTTGGTCTTCAAAAACAAGGGAGCGCGTGCCTTGGGTGAATGTGCCCTCGTACCAGACCCAAGCCCAATTTCACAGTCAGGCATCACCTTCTTTAACACTCTCTTTGATGAAAATGCCTCTAACCACTTGGCCATCGGAGCAGCCTATGCAACCAGTGTAGAAGGTGGCGCAGAGTTCACAGAAGAAGAACTCGAAGCATCCGGCCTCAACCGCTCAGACGTTCACGTCGACTTCATGATCGGCTCAAGCCAAATGGATATCGACGGCGTCCGAGAAGACGGCACCCGCGTCCCAGTCTTCCGCAACGGAGATTGGGCAATATAGGGAGCAGGACAGAAATCGGTAGACGCAGTCTCGATTTCGTAGTCCTGCCCCCGCACAGTTGATTAGGAAGTACGAGTACCGTAGGTAGGAGTAGTTCCAATCAACCACTGCGCCAAGAGACAGAAATCGGTAGACGCAGTCTCGTAAAAAAAGTAAGGTAGTAGTGAATCATCACTACTACCTTACTTTTTTGTCATTTGCGCTATTCTAAAATCAAAAGTCCTTCTTTGATTTCAAATGGGTTGTTTGGGTTGATGCGGTCATAGAACATGATACCATTGGTGTGGTCGATTTCATGTTGAACGACGATGGAGTTGTAGCCTTTGAGTTTGATGCGTTTCTTTTCCCCATCTTTTGTGAAATACTCAACGGTCACGCGGGCGTGGCGAACCACATAGCCTGGGACGTTTCGGTCTACAGAGAGACAGCCTTCCCCGTCGCCAAGAGCTGCATCTTGAACAGAATGGGCGACAACCTTTGGATTGTACATGACTTCTTGAAGGCTATAGGCTTCTTTTGGTGGGTTGCCATCGGCATCTTCTGGATTGGGAACCAAAACAGCGATGATTCGTTTAGAGATATCCAGCTGAGGGGCAGCGAGTCCCACTCCTCCACGGAGGCCAAGCTTTTCAGCCATAACAGGGTCTTGAGAATGGTGCAAGAATTGCATCATTTTTTCACCCAGGATAATTTCCTGATCAGACAAAGGGAAGGTCACATCTTCCGCAACCGCTCGAAGTGTTGGATTTCCTTCGCGGATAATGTCATCCATATCAATCAAATGGGATGCTCTTGTAACTTTTTCAATTGCTTTCATCGTTTTACTCTCACTTTCTTTCTACCCTCCATGATAACACAAAAGAGCCTAAAATTAAAGTTATCTGTCGACGGTTTCCGCATGTTTGATGGACAAATCATTCATCCTTTTTGCATCTAAAATCGTATAGACTCGCCCTTCTCTTTGGACTAAGCCCTCTTCGATCATCTGCTTGATGACACGGCTAAGGTGGCGGTAGCTGATCCCAAAACGCAGGGCCAGCTGATTCATCTTGGGCTTGAGGGTCCCATTTTCATCGCAATGTTCCAGAAAATGCGTAGCGAGGCGTTCCTTGACCGAATAATGAAAGTTTGCAGGAGCCAAATAGTTGATCTGGTGCAATTTCTCAGCCAAGGTCTTGGCCGTAGAGCGCAAAAAGGTTGGATCAAACAGGAGGCGCTTCTTAAAGTGCTGGGCTGGGAGCTGGACGACTAGCGAGTCTTGGTCTGCAATGACTGATGAGATACAGACCCGATCGAGCAGGAGCTCAATCTCTCCTAAGAGTCCAGGTTTTTCTTGGATTTCAAGGATGGTGTCGCTGCCATTTTCAAGACTGTGGATAATCTTGAGCCGGCCTTTGAGAAAATAAGGAATGACATCTTGCTCAGAACCTTGGCGGCAGATATAATCTCCAGCCTGATAGAGAACGAGGTCCAGCTGGCTAAGACAGTCGCCTGGAAAGATCTGGTCCAATTGGTAGTCTGTGATGATCTCCTTGAGTCTGGTAAATGGGGAAATTTTTTTCATTTCAATCTCCTAAAATAGGACAAATGTCCTGTTTTTCTATTTCTAAATTGATTATACTAGGATTCTATTGAAAATACTAGTTTGAATCTTTTCTGAAAAACTAGTAAAATCAAATGTTACCAGTAAAGTGTAGGAAATAAAAAATGAAAAAAACAATGGAAAGAATCAGTCTCTTGAGTTTGTCGCTCATGCTGATCTCATCCTTTTCAATTACAGCCGGTTTGCCGGCTATGAAGGCATATTTTAGCCACTTCGGATATTCAGCAAGTCAGGTAGAACTCTTGGTTTCCCTGCCAGCTTTTGCGGTCGTGGCCATGCTCTTTTTAAATAGCCTGATCGAACGGTGGATGAGTGAGCGCCAGATGATTGTCACAGGGCTCTTGCTCTTTTCAACTAGTGGGCTTTTGCCTTTGGTCGTGCAGGACTATCCTCTCATCTTTCTAAGTCGTTTGCTCTTTGGTTTGGGGACAGGAATGATCAATGCCAAGGCTATTTCAATTATCAGTGAGCGCTACTCAGGCAATGATAAGACCCGGATGCTGGGCTATCGGGGGTCTGCTGAAGTGGTGGGCTCCGCCATCTTGACCTTTATCGTGGGGCAACTCTTGCCTCTAGGCTGGCCAGCGATCTTTGCCGTATATGGTGGTGGTTACTTGATTTTACTCCTCTATATCCTTTTTGTCCCTTATCCTAAGGAGAAAAAACAGGCTAGCTTGAAGGAGAAAAAAAAAGGTTCCGCACGCCTTCGCTTCCCTCAATGGCGTTTTAGTCTAATGCTAGCTGTGATTGCTGGTATCATCATTTGCTTCAATTCTATTATTAGCCTGCGCGTGCCGGATATCATCGTTGATGCTCGTATGGGAACGGCGACAACAGCTGGAACCGTCTTGAGTCTGATGCAATTGACAGGGATTGTAGCAGGGGTAGGTTTTGCCAGTTTGACACATGTTTTCAAAAAGAACTTGCTCATGATCATGTGTTTTGGGTTCGGTCTAGCTCTGGCTTTGATTGGCTTGTCCGAACAGCTGTGGAGCTTGGTTCTAGGAACCCTCTTAGCCGGATTTACTTACAGTACGGGAGTCACCAGTATCTTCTATCACCTATCTGAAAAAATCCCGACCAATCTCCTGAACCTTGCGACCTCGCTGGTCTTGATCGGCTGCAATCTCGGATCAGCCCTCTCTTCTTTCTTCATCCAGTTGGTGACGCCACTAGCTCCCTCCAATCATCTGCTCTTTGTCTGGATTGGCGCTTTGATGGTTGGAACAGGAGTCTTCGCCTCACAATTGCTAGCACGAACGAAATGATGGAGAAATCATTTCGTTTTTTTAATTCAATCTATTGCGTCCTGTCACTAGCTCGTGTTATTATAGGAGGAGTGTGAAAAAAAGATTAGTTTAAAGGATAGAATAATGAAAAAAATCATGGAGAAAGTGAGTATTCTCGCGCTTTCATTTATTTTGACGACCTCGTTTTCGATTTCGAGTGCGCAGTCGGCCATGTTTGCCTATTACAAGGGAATTCCTCATAGCATGATTGAGCTCTTGGTCTCGCTTCCTTCTGCAGGGATCATGGTTTCACTCATCTTCAATAAATGGATTGGGCGCCTATTTTCAGAGCGCCAGATGATTGTGACAGGCTTAGTTGCTTACGCTCTATGTGGCTTTATTCCCTTAATCAGTCCAGCCTATCCGGTTGTCTTTTTGTCTCGGATTATTTTCGGGATGGCGGTTGGCTTGCTCAATGTTTCTGCCATTGCCATTATCAGTGAGCGCTATAAAGGAAAAGAACGCGTTCAAACCCTTGGCATTCGTGGTTCTGCAGAGGTTGTTGGGACGGCCGTTTTAACCTTTGGAGTCAGCCTCTTGATTCGCTTTGGCTGGCAGGCTGCCTTTCTCGTTTACGGCATCAGTATTCCTATCTTACTTTTGTATCTCTTATTTGTGCCTTATGGATCTAAGACAGAAGCAGTGGAGGAAAAACACAAGGATGTGAAGATGACGGGGGGACAATGGCGGACTACGCTCGGCTTAGCGGTCGTTGCGGCAGCTATCGTCTTGTCCAATGTCATGATCACCGTTCGGATTCCAAGTGTGGTAGAACAAGTTGGACATGGCACTGCCCAAACTGCTGGGGTTATATTAGCAGCCATGCAATTTGTTGGGATCTTGGCAGGTTTGGCCTTCTCGCCCTTGACCTATCTATTCCGTGATCGTTTATTATTGGTTTCGGGAGTAGCTTATGGTGTGGCCCAAATGTTGATCGGGGTCTCTCCAAATCTCTTGATTCTTGCCCTTGTAACAATTGCTTCTGGCTTCGCCTACAGTGTGGCTTTGACAACAGTTTACAATGTCTTATCTGATAAGATGCCAGCAGGGGTCTTGAGCCAGGCAACGTCCATTGCGGTTTTGGGATGTAGTACAGGTTCGATCGCAACGACCTTTGTCCTTAGTCTATTAGGGACGATCTCATCTGCTCCAGTCTTCATTTTTGGATTTTCTGGTATCCTCATGATCCTGGTTTCCTTTTTTGGTCTTTGGATTGTACGAAAGAGCGGGAAGTAATCATGCGACTAGATAAATTTTTAGTGGATTGTGGCGTGGGGAGCAGGTCCGAGGTCAAACAACTCCTCAAGCAAAAGAAAATCGCAGTAAATGGAAAAAAAGAGACAGCAGGAAAACTACAGATTGATCCAGACAAGGATCAGGTGACCTTTATGGGAGAAGACCTGGTCCATGAAACCTTCGTGTATTATCTGCTCAATAAACCAGCTGGGGTCATCTCAGCGACTGAAGATGATCATCACCAAACTGTGATGGATTTATTGGATGAGACAGCCCGTCACAAGGAAGTCTTTCCTGTCGGGCGCTTAGATATCGATACCCATGGCTTACTCCTTTTGACCAATAATGGCAAGCTCGCCCATGCCATGCTTTCGCCGAAGAAGCATGTGTCGAAGATCTACCGTGCCCAGGTGGCTGGGATCATGGATGAGGTAGATGTAGCCCGTTTTGAAGCAGGCATTGACCTCAAAGACTTTACCACCCTGCCCGCGAGATTGCAGATCGTAGAGGTGAATGAGACAAATGCCAGCTCCTACGTCGAAATCGAAATCGCTGAAGGAAAATTCCATCAGGTCAAGCGCATGGTCGCTGCCTGTGGTAAGGAAGTGGTGGATTTAGAGCGGATTTCTATGGGTCCTCTAACGCTAGATCCAACTCTTCCATTGGGAGAATGGCGGAGACTCCATCCTTCTGAACTCAAGTCCCTAGAGGTCTTCGGAGTTCCCTTATAAGAAAAAAACCAAGAGGCTGGGACAAAAGTCCTAGCCTCTCAATTATTTTTGGATTTTCGAGCAAGACGCAGTGGTTGAGTGGGCTCTACTACGCTGATTT
>NZ_CAUFJQ010000099.1 GCF_959025735.1 uncultured Streptococcus sp. | reverse complement strand
TATCTGAAAAAACGATCTGAAACCGTTCCGATAACAGGGCTTGTAATTTCTCCATAGGAAGCCTACTTTCTAATAAATTCATACTCTTAAGTATACCAAAAAAGAAGCACGAACGCACTTCTTTTCCTAGTTCTAGGGCCTGAATTCTCCAATTTTAATCAGGATTTTCTTCTGTTGGATTTTCAGGCTTATTAGGGATCACTTTTAAGAGATAATAGGTGATAAAAATCGTCAAAGCAACTAGAGCAAGCTTCACCCAAATAATCGGGGCCAGATAGATCGAAATCCCCATCAGAATGTAGATCTGAAGAAGGATCCACTTCTTCCGTTCTTTGGCAATCGATTTGGTCTCTCGGTAATCCGCTACATAGGTTTGATAAAGCTTGGTTTGGTAGAGCCAAGTTTCAAAGCGTTTGGAACTTTTAGCAAAGCAGGCCATAGATAGCAGTAAAAAGGGAGTCGTCGGTAAAATCGGTAATGGAATCCCAATAATTCCTAATCCCAAAGACACAAAACCAATCGTAAGATAAACAAGGCGCATTTACTTCTCCTTCACACAATATATTTTTCGAAGCTTTTCAGTATAACAAAAAAGAAAAAGCCCTACATCTATATTTAAACTAACAAGGTAACAGTTACTTTTCTCTATCTTAAATCTTCGTCAAAGGGGTCGCGGTATCTGGCGAGGTATCTAGCACCTCAAAATCATGGCCAACAGCTAGATCTGCTCGAGCCAGTTGATTCTCCATGGTCATATGGGCCAATTCTTTGATATTGTTCTCTTTTGACAAATGTCCCAAATAAATCTTCTTGGTACGATTTCCCAAGGTTCGGATCATGGCATCTGCACCGTCTTCGTTAGAAAGGTGGCCTAGGTCTGACAAGATCCGCTGCTTCAAGCGCCAAGCATACGAACCTGCTCGAAGGATCTCTACATCATGGTTGGACTCAATCAGATAGCCATCCGCATCCGCGACGATACCTGCCAAGCGATCACTCACATAGCCTGTATCCGTTAGCATGACGAAGCTCTTGCCATCCTTCATAAAGCGATAGAATTGAGGGGCAGCAGCATCGTGACTGACCCCAAAACTTTCGATATCAATATCGCCAAATGTCTTGGTCATCCCCATTTCAAAAATGTGCTTTTGAGCATCATCGACCTTTCCTAGATACTTGGTGCCTTCCATAGCCTTCCAAGTTGCTTCATTAGCATATAGATCCATGCCATATTTCCGCGCTAAAACACCCACACCATGGATATGGTCTGAGTGTTCGTGCGTAATCAAAATGGCATCTAAGTCTTCTGGTTTGCGATCAATTTCAGCCAATAGTCCCGTAATCTTTTTCCCAGATAACCCTGCATCAATAAGCAGTTTTTTCTTTGGCGTCTCAAGGTAGAAAGAATTCCCACTAGAACCCGAAGCTAAAATACTATACTTAAATCCCTCTTCTGTCATTGACTCCTTATTCTTCCTCTTCTGTATCCCAGTCGTCTTTAATAGCATCTTTGTCGTACGGCAAGACAATGGTGAAAGTAGATCCCTTGCCATATTCACTCTTGGCCCAAATAAAGCCTTTGTGTTGCTTAACGATCTCCTTAGCAATGGCTAAGCCCAGACCAGTCCCACCTTGGGCCCGGCTACGTGCCTTATCCACTCGGTAAAAGCGATCAAAAATACGTGGCAAGTCTTTCTTGGGAATTCCCAAGCCCTCATCTGAGATAGAGATAATCAACTGAGCATCTGTCGTTTTCATCCCTACCTTGATTTTTCCACCATCAGGTGAGTACTTGATGGCATTGTTCAAGATATTGTCGATTACCTGGGTCATTTTATCCGTATCAATTTCAACCCAGATCGGGGTGATCGGATATTCCCGAATCAGTTCATACTTCTTAGTATCTTCTTGCGATTGACTCTTGATCTTATCAAACCGGTTTAATATAAAGGTGATAAAGGCCGTAAAGTTGGTCAACTCGATCTCCAGCTGACTAGTTTCATTGTCGATTCGAGAAAGACTCAAAAGATCTGTGACCATGCGCATCATGCGGTTGGTTTCATTGAGTGAAACCTTGACAAAATCTGGTGCTACTGGCTCTGACAAAGCGCCATCGTCCAGGGCTTCCAGATAGGATTTCACACTGGTCAAGGGAGTCCGCAATTCATGACTCACATTGGAGACAAAGAGGCGACGCTCCCGCTCTTCCTTGTCCTGCTCTGTCGTATCGTGCAAAACAGCTACCAGACCAGAGATAAAACCTGACTCGCGACGAATCAAGGCAAAGCGCACACGAAGACTTAAGTATTCCCCATTTTCATCCTGGGAATCGATGGTCAACTCTGGTACTTCTGTAATCAAGCTGCGCAGATCATAGTCGTCTCCTAGCGAAAGCAAATCCAGAATACTGGTATTGAGCACCTCATCCGGATTAACATTCAATTGCTTGGCGGCCATTTCATTGACCATGATGATCTGACCGCGTCTATTGGTCGCAAGCACCCCATCTGTCATGTAAGAAAGGATACTGGTCAAACGCTTGGTTTCTTGTTCCAAGTTTTCATGCGTCAGGCGAATAACCTCAGACAGATCATTGATACTATTGGTCATATCTGTCAGTTCTGGACTCCCTTGCATGTCGACCACTTCGGAATAGTCCCCTGCAATCAGATCCTTAATTTTGGCGTTTAATTGTCTGAGCTTGATATTGTCCCTACGGTTTTCTAGCAAAAGCAAGGCTACCACAATGATAAACCCAACCGTAATCAGAACAAAGACAAAGTTCGACGACATTACAAATTGTTTTAGTTGATCAATCATTGTTTCTCATATAATATCCAACACCACGACGGGTCAAGATATATTCTGGACGTCCCGGTGTGTCCTCGATTTTTTCACGCAAACGACGAACCGTCACGTCTACTGTCCGAACATCACCAAAGTAATCATAGCCCCACACCGTCTCAAGAAGGTGCTCACGGGTCATCACTTGACCGACATGGGTCGCAAGGTGATAGAGCAATTCAAATTCGCGATGGGTCAAGTCCAATTCTTTGTTGCCTTTTTGAACCAAGAAAGCATCTGGAAGAATGTGAAGATCACCAATGACAATTTCCGTATCGGCCTCATTTTCAAGTTGAGGATCAGCCGCAAACTCCGAACGACGCAACAAGGCTTTCACACGCGCTTGCAATTCCCGATTCGAGAAGGGTTTGGTGACATAGTCATCCGCCCCGATTTCAAGCCCAATGACCTTATCAAAT
The DNA here is from genome assembly GCF_959025735.1 of uncultured Streptococcus sp. Classification (GTDB taxonomy): domain Bacteria; phylum Bacillota; class Bacilli; order Lactobacillales; family Streptococcaceae; genus Streptococcus. The sequence goes on along the minus strand of NZ_CAUFJQ010000099.1, from coordinate 3,249 downwards.
TCCGTATCCTTAGCAGATAGGACAATGATCGGCACATTGCTAGTCTTACGAATCGTCCGCGCCACTTCCAAGCCATCAATCTCTGGCAACATCAAATCTAGAATAATGATATCCGGATTTTCAGCCGCAAAGACCTCTAAAGCTTCCCGACCATCAAAGGCTGTCAATACCTCATAGCCTTCTTTTGCCATGTTAAATTTGATAATATCTGAAATTGGTTTTTCATCATCAACTACTAATATTTTTTTCATCTTACATACCTGTTTCTAATGCTACTTTTCCTTATCAATCTCTATCTTCTTATTATATCAAACTTATGAAGAAATGTGGAGCCTCAATTGCTGGACTTTCCAATAAGAAAGGTTAAAAAAGACCGAGAAGTTAAAATCTCCGTCTCAGAAAAAACGAATGATATGTAGAAGATAAAATCACTTGAGTTATTCTAAAAATAGTTAATTTCCTACTTGCTAGAATGAATAAATCATTTATTAAAAACTTTCCGTCGTGAGAAAAATGAGAGTGGGACAGAAATCGGTCATTCGTTAGAATTCGATTTCGTCGTCCCACCTCCGCACAGTTGAGTAGGGCTGTAAAAGCTGATGAAATCAGCGTAGTAGAGCCCACTCAACCACTGCGTCTTGCTCGATAATCCAAAGATAATTGAGAGACTAGAACTTTTGTCCCACTCTCACTCGGGAGTTTTGGAACTTCATAGAAGTTCGCTGACGTTCTTACTCACCTAAGGAAGGTTTTTTAGATTGTTTTATCCTCAATCTTTCTATTTTTTTATTATTTCTCAACACGTGATTTGTTAGCGATATCAGCTAGGATTGCTGCTACAAACTCATCCTGTTTAAACATTAAAACGGTATCTACTTTCAGAGGAGATATCGTTTTTCTTCTTCGGATAAGGATACAAAAATTTCTTCCTTTCTCTATCTTTTAAATTAATTGATTTCTTCAGAGAAAGACTGTAAAATTTTTGATATAATATGCAGGATGGACTGATGGATATTTAAAAGATAATGTTCAAAAGAATTATAAGTGAGAATTAAAAACATGTCAGTTTAGAAATAAGTCTCTCTACCATCATCCATGCAGAAACAAGATTATATGAAATAAAAGGAGTAACCAATGTCCGGAAACTATTCAACACGTGAATTCCGCGAGAAACTATATGATGACCTTCATGTTCGATTAAGAGATACAGTGATTTTGATGTGTTCGATTTTTATTGCCTCTATAGGTCTAAATATGAATTCAACAGCTGTCATTATTGGAGCCATGCTGATTTCCCCTCTTATGACACCGATTATTGGACTGGGGTTTGGTTTAGCTATTTTTGATACGCGTTTAATCAAGCAATCTCTAGGGGTTTTATTTACTCAAGTATTGGTCAGTTTACTTGTCTCGACTCTATATTTCTGGATTTCTCCCTTATCTTATGCAAGTAGCGAATTGATTGCACGAACCTCTCCAACCATTTGGGATGTTCTCATTGCTATTGCTGGTGGGATAGCAGGTGTCATTGGTTCAAGAAAAAAAGAAGCAAACAATATCGTGCCAGGAGTAGCTATTGCAACAGCTCTGATGCCACCTATCTGCACTGCAGGCTATGGTTTAGCTAATGGAAATGTACGATTTTTATTTGGGGCTCTCTATCTTTTCTTGATCAACTGTGTCTTTATCATGCTAATCAATATTGTTGGAACAAGAATTTTGATGAGACAATCTCCCTTAAGTTCATTTAATGAGCTAAACATGAAAATGAAAATTGGGTTGATATCCTTAATTGTTTTATTGGTCCTTCCAGCCAGCTATTCAGCAGTCACTCTGACGATGGATCAAGCACGAAAAGAAGGGATCAAACAGTTTGTAGGAAAAGAGTTCGCCAATCATACGATCATTAATCAAGTCTACAAGTCAAGTAGCAATGAATTGGTCTTGACAGTTGTTGGAGATCCGATTTCAGAAGAAGAATTAGAAACCATTCGCCAAAAACAAGACTCTTACGGTATTCAATCTGTTCAATTGAAAGTCAATCAAGTCCATAATTCGACAAAATTAGACAGTGAGACGACCAAGGAATTTTACGAAAACATTGACAAGTATATCGATCAAAAACTCTCTGAAAAAGATTCACAAAACGATCTCGTAAAAGAAAATGAAGCAGACAAGGACTGAGGATAGTCAACTTATCTAACTCATGGAAGCAAATCTTGGGAGGATATCCTATATCCAAAAGTTAATGGATAGAAAGGATTGTTGATGAGGATACTATTTGTGGTGGTTTGACAGATCACTACTAGCTCAGCTTAATCAAAATGTAAAAAAGCAACAACTATTTCAGTTGTTGCTTTTTAGGTAGCTGAGATTTTGTTCTAGGTTAAATGGTTTATTTCTCAACACGAGATTTATTTGCAATATCTGCAAGAATCAATTCTACAAATGCATCCACTGACATGGTTTCTGTTTCTTTTTGACCATAACGACGTACGTTTACAGCCTTGTCTTCCATTTCCTTGTCACCAACAATCAATTGGTAAGGAATTTTTTGAGTTTGTGAAGCACGGATCTTGAACTGCATTTTTTCATTGCGTTCATCCACATCTGCACGAACACCACGGTCACGTAGTTTCTTAGCCACTTCCCAAGCATAGTCCACGTGTTTTTCGTTCGATACTGGGATAAGGGTTACTTGGTGAGGAGCAAGCCAGGTTGGGAAAGCTCCCTTGTAGTTTTCAATCAAGATCGCAGTAAAGCGTTCCATCGTTGAGATAACCCCACGGTGGATCATAACTGGACGGTGTTCTTCTCCATCTGCTCCAATGTAATGAAGATCAAAGCGTTCTGGAAGCAAGAAGTCCAATTGGATGGTAGAAAGGGTTTCTTCTTTACCAAGAGCTGTTTTCACTTGGATATCCAATTTTGGTCCGTAGAAGGCTGCTTCCCCTTCTGCTTCATAGTACTCAACACCCATATCATCAACGGCTGCTTTCAACATGCGTTGAGCATTTTCCCACATTTCATCGTTGTCAAAGTATTTGTGTTTGTCTTCAGGATCACGGTAAGACAAGCGAAATCGGTAATCTGTCAAGTTAAAGTCTTCATACACATCGATGATCAATTGAAGGATCTTCTTGAATTCTTCCTCGATTTGTTCTGGAGCCACAAAGGTATGACCATCATTCAGAGACATTTCACGCACACGTTGAAGTCCTGTAAGGGCACCAGATTTTTCATAACGGT